>CATWCP010000003.1 GCA_958349325.1 uncultured Collinsella sp. | reverse complement strand
ATCCAGGAACTATTTCACCGCAACTTAGGAGGGGATGGGGCTGAGAGGCGGGCGATGCCGTTGCCTGCCGGTTAGCTGCGGGGGCGGTGGCGGAGCTTGTCGATGGTGGAGTCGGTGCTTCGGCTGCGGGCTTCGGCAGCGGTTTGGCGTTTGCGGCGGTAATCGATCATACCTTGGATGATGGGCTTGCCAAAGCTCACGACATCATCGTTGTAGATGGCGGTTCGGGCTGCGAGGAGGCAGTCGGTAAAGTCCATATGGGTCTTGCCAAAGAGTTTGACGGCAAGAGCGACAACGGTGGGCTCGTCGACCATGACGTCATCGAGCAGCCTTTTCATGGCCGCAGCAATCTCAACGCGGGGAACCTTATAGACGTCGCGCAGCGTGACCACGACGCGCGTGATGATCTCGGGGTAGACGCGAGCGGTGCGCGTGGCGATGACCTTGGCGGCGCGCGGTGACAGAACTTCGTCGTCGTCAAGCAGGTAGCGCAGGATGACGGTCTCGTCGATGATGGTGCTACTCATGGATATCTACTTCCTCGGGACCCAAAATCGAATCGTCGCTTTCCGTGACAAGGTATTCAATCCAGGCATTGCGCTCCTCGGCGCGGCGATTGGGGTCCCCATATGCTTTGAGCGATCCATAGGCGGCGGTGCCGTCCTTTGAGCGCACGGCGACCGGCTGAAAGGGGAGCTTGCGCATCAAAATGCTCTGCGCGACAAATAGACGGATGGCCTCGGCAAGCGATGTGCCCATGGCGTCGTAGAGGCGCTCGGCATGCTGCTTGTCCTCTTCGCGAATGCGCACCTGCAGGATGGCTCGTTTTTTGCGTCGATGACATCACTGGCCTCCCTTAATGAGCGTGCAATATGAATAGTCAAATACAGTATCGGATAATAATAGCCAATTTTATAACCATTACTTTATTGCACTCAAGTATTTGAGTGTGAACAATATTACAAACGTACTACATCCTTCAGAAGCGAGCGTGAAATCTCCCTTGGATGTACGCATGTAATACACTCACCTTTATAGCTTCTAGAGAATAATTCCAACCTGCCAAAACCCCTGCAATACACCCGTATTGCAGGGCCTATGCTCAAGTTTGCCCCCTGCAACTGCGTATATTTAACCTGTATATCGTTGGAGAAACTCTACCGAGTGCATGTTTCGCCGCATGCATTCGATTCGTCGATGCCAGGCCACGGGCGGCTTGGGTCAATGTCGACAGGGTCTCTCCGGCAAGGGATTCAGGAGGGAGTGAACAACATGGGTAATAAGCGAGTCGTAGCCGATTCTTCGCGCTGCATTGGGTGTCAAACCTGCATGGCGGCGTGTATCGAGGCGCACGACATCCCCGGTAACATCGCCGCGCCGCGCCTGCGCGTGACGCGTACGTACGAGATCTCCGCACCGGTGGCTTGCCATCACTGCGAGGATGCCCCGTGCGCGAAGGCCTGTCCTACGGGCGCCTTGTTCTTTGATCCAAAGAACCATCGCATCGGCGTCAACGAGGACAACTGCATCGGCTGCAAGAGCTGCGTCATGGCATGCCCCTTTGGCGCCGTGAGCGTGGCGACCACGCAGGTCCCCGTCTTGATGGGCGACGTTCGCGTGGGTTCGCAGACCAAGAGCTTCGTGCTCAAGTGCGACCTGTGCGTGGACCGTCCCGGCGGTCCGGCGTGTGCCGAGGCGTGCCCGACCAAGGGCCTCACCCTGGTAGACGAGGAACGTTTGGCAGAACTGACTGCCGAGCGTGCCCGCGCCACCATCGAAAACGAGGCGTAAGCGTTGGGGCGACAGGCCCAATGATTGTCAAATAAGTACCGAGCATTCGGTAGCAGAGAAAGGAAGGAGGGTGTCATGGAGAAGCATAAAGTGATTTGCCCGTACTGCGGCGCCGGTTGCCAGTTTAACCTCCTGGTCCAAAACGGCCAGGTCGTGGGTACCGAACCGCTCAACGGCATCACCAACCAGAGCGAGCTGTGCCTTAAGGGCATGAGCGGCTACGACTTCATCAACGACACCAAGATCTTGACTCCTCGCGTACTGCACCCGATGATCCGCCGCACCAAGGGCGCGGATCTTGAGCGCGTAAGCTGGGACGAGGCACTGGATTTCACCGCATCTAAGATGCAGGCCATAATTGACGAATATGGTCCTAACGCTGTCATGACCACCGGCTCTTCGCGAGGCGGCGGCAATGAGGCGAACTACGTCATGCAGAAGTTTACGCGTGCGTGCATCGGCACCCACAGCGTGGACAACTGCGCCCGTACTTGACACGGCCCTACTGTCCTCGGTCTGATGGACACGGTTGGTTCAGGTTGCATGTCATGCTCCATCCCCGGTATGGAGGATGCGGGCTGCATTTTCCTCTTCGGCTATAACCCTGCCGATTCGCACCCCATCGTCGCAAGGCGTATCGTGCGAGCCAAAGAAAAGGGTTGCAAGATCATCGTCGCCGACCCGCGCCATATCGAAACCGCGCGTATCGCCGATCTCTACCTTCCGATCAAGAACGGTTGCAACGTCGCGTTCCTCAACGCCTTTGCCAACTGCTTGGTCAACGATGGCCTCTACGACAAGGAATTCGTCGCCGAGCATACGAACGGCTTTGACGAGTGGTGGGAGACCATCAAGAACTACACTCCCGAATCCGTACAGGACATCACGGGTGTCGAGCCCGCGTTGATCCACCAAGCTGCCGAGATGTACGCCACGGCGAAGCCCTCTGCCATCATTGGCTGGGGCATGGGCGTATGCCAGCAGAAGCAGAACCTGAAGACGGTGCACACCATCGCCTCCATCGCCTGCGTTGCCGGCCAGATCGGCAAACCCAATTCCGGCCTCGCGCCCGTGCGTGGCCAGAATAACGTCCAGGGCTCCTGCGATATGGGCATGCTGCCCAACCTGTACCCTGGCTACCAGAAGGTCACCGACCCGGCTGTGCGTGCCAAGTTTGCCAAGGCTTGGGGCGTGCCCGAGGAAAAGCTCCCGCTCGAGGAGGGCTACAAGCTCACCGACCTGGGCCACCTGGTCGACGAGGGCAAGGTGCACTGCTTCTACAACTACGGCGAGGACCCGGTGCAGACCGAGCCCGATTCGGCCGGTATGCGCAAGACGCTCTCCGAGCTGGATCTGTTCATTTGCCAGGACATCTTTATGACGCAGACGACCATGCTCGCCGACGTCATCCTGCCTGCAACCTCTTGGGGCGAGCACGAGGGTGTCTTTACCGCATCCGACCGTAGCTTCCAGCACTTTGACGCGGCCGTTCCGCCCAAGGGCGAGTGCCGTCACGACTGGGAGATCTTCGCGGACCTGTCCACGCGTATGGGTTACCCCATGCACTACGACAACACCGAGCAGATCTGGAACGAGTGCATTAGCCTGTGCCCCAACTTTGTGGGCGCGACCTACGAGAAGATGGCTCCCGAGGGCGGTTACGCCCAGTGGCCCGTCAAGAGCACCGATGTGAACGACCACGGTACGCCCGACATGTTCGCTGGTGGCAAGTTCACCACCAAGGACGGCCGCGCCAACCTGATGGCGCACGACTGGGAGGCGCCCTCCGAGCTTCCCGACGATGAGTACCCGCTCATCCTGTGCACCGTCCGCGAGGTCGGCCACTACAGCTGCCGCTCGATGACCGGCAACTGCAAGACGCTGGCGCTGCTTGCCGACGAGCCCGGCTTTGTCCGCATGAATCCCGCGGACGCCGATGCGCGCGGCATCAAGAACGGCGACATCGTCTCGATCCACAGCCGCCGCGGCCAGGTATACAGCCGCGCCGACGTGAGCGATCGCATCAACAAGGGCACGGTCTACATGACCTACCAGTGGTGGATCGGCAAGTGCAACGAGCTGACCATTCACAAGGTCGACCCGGTCTCGCATACGCCCGAGGACAAGTTCTCCGCCTGCCAGGTCGACGCTATCGCCGACCAGGTCTGGGCTGAGGGCGAGGTGGAGCGTCAGTACACCGAGCTCAAGCAGGCTCTGGTGGACGCCGCCGCTCCCCAGGACGTTGAGCCCGGCGCCGCCAAGTTCGATGACGAGACGCACGTGAACCAAATCGTGTAGTCCCGTTCTCGTTAGCTTTTTGGGCCGGGCGTCCCGTACGTTCGGGAGCCCGGCCCGTTATTTTGAAAGGAAGTGGGGATGAACCGCTTCATCGACATCAACCCGGAGAGGTGCATCGGCTGCGGAACATGCCAGTCCGCCTGTGCCGACGCTCACCGGATGCAGGGTCTTCAGGATACGCCGCGCCTGGCGCTCGTGAAGACCGGCGGTATTTCGGCCGCCCTTGCCTGCCACCATTGCGAGGGTGCCCCCTGCGCCGAGGTTTGCCCGGTGAATGCCATCGAGCACGATGGCGATCGCATCCACGTCAAGGAGCAGGAGTGCATCGGGTGCAGGCTGTGCGCCATCGCGTGCCCCTTCGGAGCCATCCATCCCGATGGCACGTCTATCGCCGGTGTCGCAGGCATGTGCGACCCGACGCCTTCGTATCCTAAGTCCCTGAGCAGCCTGCTTACGTGGGCTCCTGGCCAGTACACCTGCGCTATCAAGTGCGACCTGTGCGCCTTCGATCCGGACGGCCCGCATTGTGTGGCGGCGTGCCCCACCAAGGCGCTGACCGTCATGGGCGGCGCGGCCGATCGCGAGCTCGACGAGGCCAAGCGCCTGCGCTCGATCGAAAACGGTCCGGTCGTCGACGTTACCGCTGTGGCCCAGGGCCTGTCCGAGAAAGCAGAAGGGAGCGTAAACAATGGATAGCATGACGCTGTTTATCGCATCGCTTGCCGTCTCGTGCATCGGTGCGCTCGCCTCGGTTCTGCTGATTAAGGCCGACAACGCCGCCAAGACCGCCGGCTGCCTGATCGGCGCCGTCGCGGCCGTGCTGTCGTTCATCGCGGGCCTCGAGGCCGTGCTTGGCGACGTTTCGTCCCTCAACACGGTTTTCTTCTTCCCGTTCGCCCGTCTCGAGCTCTTGCTCAACGGCCTTGCGGGCCTGATCGTGGTCCTCATCTCGATTCTCGCCTTTGCGGGCTTCATCTACGGTCTGTCCTACTTCGATGAGTACCCGGGCAAGGTCGGGCGCGCCGGTTTCTTCATGAACACCTTCGTCGCCTCGATGATGCTCGTCATCACCGCCGACAACGTGTTCTGGTTCCTGGTCGCCTTTGAGCTCATGTCCCTTACGAGCTACTTCCTTGTCGTTATCGAGGAGAACAAGAACTCCATTAGGGGCGGTTGGCTCTACTTCGTCATCGCGCACGTGGGCTTTGTCCTTATCATGGCGAGCTTCCTGCTCATGACCAACGGCGTGGGCGGTTCCTTCAGCTTCAGTGATTTCCGTACGCATGACTTTGGACCCGCCGTCTCCTCCGCGTGCTTCGTCCTCGCGTTCTTCGGATTCGGCGCAAAGGCCGGTATCATCCCGCTGCACTCCTGGCTGCCCCAGGCGCACCCCGAGGCGCCGTCCAACGTGTCCGCCCTCATGTCCGGCGGCATGATCAAGATCGGCATCCTGGGAATCCTCAAGGTCGGTCTCGACCTGCTCGCGGGTTCGGGCGTCCAGCTCTGGTGGGGCCTCATGGTCCTGGTCTTCGGATCCATCTCGTCGGTTCTGGGCGTCGTCTACGCCCTCCACGAGCACGACATTAAGCGCCTGCTGGCCTACCACTCCGTCGAGAACATCGGCATCATCTTGCTCGGTGTCGGCGCGTCCATGACGGCGCACGCCCTGGGCAACGACGTCATCGCGACGATCGCGCTCATGGCCGCCCTCTACCACACGCTCAACCACGCCATGTTCAAGGGCGAGCTGATCCTCGGCGCGGGCTCCCTGCTCTATGCCACGGGTACGCGCAACATGGAGAAGATGGGCGGTCTGTTCCGCCGCATGCCGGTCACGGCCGTCTGCTTCCTCATCGGTGCCCTTGCCATCTCGGCCATCCCGCCGCTCAACGGCTTCGTTTCCGAGTGGTTCACCTACCAGTCCCTGTTCAACATCTCGACGCTCTCCGACCCGGTCGTCATGGTGTTCGCCGTCGCCTCCGCGGCCGCCCTCGCCATCACCGGTGCCCTGGCCGTCACGTGCTTCGTGAAGGCCTACGGCGTCTCGTTCGCGAGCAGCCCTCGTTCCCAGGAGGCCGCGAACGCCAAGGAGTCCCCGGCTCCGATGTTGTTCTCGCAGATGCTCCTCGCGGCCATCTGCGTGGTACTGGGAATCGGCTCCCCGGTCATCGCCCCGGTTCTGGGCGACGTCGCCCAGAGCGTGCTTGCCGGCTCCGCCGTCACAGCCACCTCGGGCGTGTCTCTCGTGAACGAGATTTCCGGTGCCGCCACCTCCACCCCCGCGATCGCCATCGCGCTCGTGGTCCTCACCGGCCTCGCGTTCGCGTTGAGGTCCCGCCTCGGCGCCAAGGCCCCCGCTAAGAAGACCGACCCTTGGGCGTGCGGCTACGAGCCCAACGAGCACATGCCCGTCGTCGCCACGAGCTTCGCGTCAGACGTAGAGCTCTTCATGGGCCCGCTCTACACCCTGCGCGAGGTATGCACCAAGATCTGCTGGTCCATCGCGCACGTGTTCCAGAAGCTCACCGGTGTCGCCCAGGGCGTCGAGCCCCTGCCCGACCGTTTCCTGGTCGATGCACCGAGCGAGGGTGCCGACAAGCTGGCCGGCCTCGCCTCCAAGATCGAGGGCGGCAACTACTCCGTATACATCTGCTACATCGTCGCGGCGCTCGTGGTCTTCCTCGTGCTCGCCGTGGTCATGGTCTAGAGAGGGGAGAGGATATTATGAACATCGTTCTTGCGATGGCGCAGGGCCTCGTGGTCATGCTGGTCGCGCCCTTCTTCTCCGGCCTCGCCCGTGTGATTCGCGCGAAGATGCACAATCGCCGCGGTCCGTCCATCCTTCAGGATTACCGGGACCTCGCGAAGCTCATGGCGCGTCCCGAGTCCGTGAGTTCCGACTCGAGCTTCGTGCTGCGCATCATGCCGCCGCTGTTCCTCGCGGTGTCGTTTATGCTCGCCATGGGCCTGCCCATGTTCACGCTCCAGAGCCCCATGCCCGTCTTTGGTGACGCCATCACCATCATGTACGCGCTCGCGCTGTCCCGCTTCTTCTTCGCGCTGTCCGGCGTGGATTCCTCCAACGCCTACGCGGGCTTCGGCGGTATCCGCGAGCTCCTCATGAGCGTGCTCATCGAGCCGTCCATGCTCATCGCGCTGTTCACCGTCGCCATCGTGTGCGGCTCCACGGACATTGCGACCATGGGTCAGCACATCGTTACGGGCAACGTCTCGAGCGTCGTCGCCGTTATCCTCGCCGGCGTCGCCTTCGCGGCCGCCTGTTACATGGAGCTCGGCAAGCTTCCGTTCGATCAGGCCGAAGCCGAGCAGGAGCTCCAGGAGGGCCCGCTCGCCGAGCTCTCCGGCCCGTCCCTGGCCATGATGAAGCTCGCCATGGGCATGAAGCAGGTCGTGGTCGTCGCTTGGTTCACCTCCATCTTCATCCCCTGGGGAGAGCCCGCGACCATCGGCGTCACCGCTCTCGTGGGCGCCGTCGTCTTCCTCGTCAAGTGCCTGGTCGATTTCGTCGTCTGCGGCGTGCTCGAGAACTCCGTTTCCCGTTCGCGCTTCAAGGTGCTCGGCAACCAGACCTGGGCCGTCGTCGGCATCGCGGTCCTCGCGTTCGTCTTCGTCGTCGTAGGCGTGTAGGGAGAAGGGAGAAACTATGTCAATCGAATCGAGCTTGTCCCTCTTTGCCATGGTGGCGATCGCCGTCCCCATGCTGGGCTCCCTGCTCATCGTCATGCTGCCGCGTCCCTACGCTAAATGGATCTGCGCCTTTGCCGGCGGCATCGCCACGGTCGCTTCCGTTGGCTTGGCCGCGACGTTTGCCGGAAACGGCATGAACGCGGTCGATGTAACCTGGGCGAGTATGGGCCAGACCTTGGTCATGGGCTTCATATTCGACCGGATGAGCACGCTGCTCGCACCCGCGTTCGTCGCTATCGGCCTGCTCGTCGTCATCTATTCGTTCCCGTACATGAGCGATAAGAATAAGGAGCATCCCGACGCGCCCCGTCGTCGCTTCTACGTGTACTTCTCCACGTTCATCGGCGCCATGGCCGGTCTCGCCTACAGCTCCACCATCGTCGGCCAGCTCGTTTTCTTCGAGATCACCGGTGTGTGCTCCTGGGGCCTCATCAGCTACTACATGACGCCCACGGCCAAGAAGGCCGGTATGAAGGCGCTCATCATCACCCATATCGGCGCTCTGGGACTCTACATCGGCGCGGCCTTCCTGTTCGCCGGAACCGGCACGTTCGCGCTGAGCGCGATCTCCCAGCTCGATTCCGGTATGAAGACCGTCGTGCTGCTGCTCATCCTGTTCGCTGCTTGGGCCAAGTCCGCCCAGTTCCCGCTCTACATGTGGCTGCCCTCCGCAATGGAGGCCCCCACGCCCGTTTCCGCCTACCTTCATGGCGCGTCCATGGTTAAGGTCGGCGTGTGCGTGTTCGCCCGCGCTCTTGCGAGCGCCGGCGATATCCCCGAGATCGTCGGTTGGGTCGCCATCATCGACGCCGTCGTGACCATGCTCTTCGGCTTCCTCATGTACCTGCCCCAGAAGGATATGAAGCGCCTGCTCGCCTTCTCGACGATCGCGCAGCTCGCCTACGTGTTCTTTGGCCTGGGCCTCTCCGTGTTCGGAAGCCAGATGGCGTTTAACGGCGCCGTCGAGCACATCTTCAACCACGCGTTCACCAAGACCCTGTTCTTCCTCATCGCTGGCTCTCTCAGCTTCACGCTGGGAACCCGTATGCTGCCCAAGATCCAGGGCCTCATGAAGAAGTACCCAGTCACGGGCGTGGGCTTTGCGGTCGCCGCGACCGCTATCGCCGGCGTGCCCCCCATGAGCACGTTCTTTTCCAAGTTCCAGATCATTTCCGGTGGCTTCGCGGTTGGTGCTACCAACACGGTCATCTTTGTCCTCGTGTGCGTCATGGTCGTCGAGACCGTCGCCACCTTCGCATGGTTCCTGCGTTGGATGGGTAAGGTCCTGCCCGGTGAGCCGAGTGAGACCGTGGCCGCCGGCCAGCCCCTTCCGCGCGCCATGGCGTTCGTGTTCGTCGTCCTCATGATCATGGTCGTCGTCGCCGGTCCTCTGTCCTCTAGTTGGATGGGTTAGGAGGTAGGACATGGGTTATTCGTTAGTCAATATCCTGGGCGGTCTTCTGATCGTGACCTCCACCATGGTGGTCGTCTCGAAGACCATCCCGTCCGCCATCAAGTGGTACGCGATCCAGTCGGTTGTCCTGGTTGGCGTGCTGCTCACCCTGGGCCTCACCACCGGTGCCACCGAGCTTCTCATGTGGGCCGCGTCGGCCTTCGTCACCAAGGTGATCCTCGTTCCGTTCATTCTCAACCGTGCCTACAAGAAGATGGGTTCGCCTGCCGATAGCACGCTGACCTCCTCCATCAAGCCGGCCTGGACCATCATCCTCACCGGTCTGGAGGTGGCCGTCTGCTTCGCGGTGGTCACGCGCCTGAGCCTGCCCACCGCCGAGGTGGCCACTCCGGCCCTCGCCATCAGCTTCGCGCACTTCTTCGTCGGCCTCACGTGCATCATCTCCCAGCGCAACATCCTCAAGCAGATCTTCGGGTACTGCCTTATGGAGAACGGTAGCCACGTGACGCTCGCTCTGCTCGCGCCCACGGCCCCCGAGATCATCGAGATCGGCATCGCCACCGACGCCATCTTCGCCGTCATCATCATGTCCGCCGTCGTCGTGAGGATTTGGAACGACACCAAGTCGCTCGACTCCCACGACCTGACCGAATTGAAGGGGTAGGCCATGGATGTTTCAATGCTGACGGTCGCCCTGCTCGCTTGTCCTCTCGTGTTCTCCCTGATTATGGCTGCGCTCCCCAAGACGACGTCCTACAACGTCTTCGCGGGGCTCAACACCATCTCCGTCGCGGCGACCCTTGTCCTTTCGGTCGTCACCGCGGGAACCATGCTCTCGAGCGGGCAGAATATCGACGCTTTGGGCCTGTGGCTCCATCTCGATTCGCTCTCGTCGATCTTCGTCCTTCTGGTAGGCATCATCGGGTTCATCACCGGCGTGTACTCCATCTCCTATATCAAGATCGATATCGAGGAGAAGACCATGCCGGCCGAGCGCACCAAGCAGTACTACGCGCTGTTTAGCCTGTTCGTTTTCACGATGCTGCTCGCCTGCCTGTCCAACAACATCATCCTCACCTGGGCGGCGGTCGAGGCCACCACGCTGTCGACCGTGTTCCTCGTGGGCATCTACAAGAACAAGCAGGCGCTCGAGGCGTCTTGGAAGTACGCGATGGTCTGCACCGCCGGCGTGGCCTTCGGCCTGTTCGGCACGCTGCTCATCTACGCGAACGCCGCCGATATCATGCCCAACGCGCATGAGGCAGCCTTCCTCACCTCCATCATGCCCTACGCCGACCAGTTCGACCCGATGCTCGTGCGCCTCGCGTTCGCGTTCATCGTCATCGGCTTCGGCACCAAGGCGGGCCTGTTCCCCATGCACACTTGGCTGCCCGACGCGCACTCCCAGGCTCCGAGCCCGGTCTCCGCGCTGCTCTCGGGCGTGCTGCTCAAGTGCGCCATGCTGGTGATCATCCGCTTCTACTCCCTGTCCATCATCACGGTGGGCGACACCTATCCGCGTACGCTCCTGCTCATCCTGGGCACGCTGTCCATCCTGGTGGCCGCCCTGTGCATCTTTAAGCAGGACGATATCAAGCGCCGCTTCGCGTACTCCTCCGTCGACAACGTCGGCGTGGTCGCGCTGTGCCTGGGTATCGGTGGTCCGCTCGGTATCGCCGCCTGCCTGCTGCACTGCATCTTCCACGGTTTCACGAAGGCGCTCGCCTTCTGCATGGCCGGTAACATCCAGCACATCTACCACACCCGCGACCTGAACAAGATCAAGGGCGTCGTCGAGATCGCTCCCGTCACGGCAGCGCTCACCATCATCGCCCTGCTCGCGCTCGCCGCCTTCCCGCCGTTCGCCCTGTTCATCTCCGAGTTCCTCACCTTCGTGGCCGGCGTCCAGTCCGGTCCCATCTGGGTGGTCGTGCTCGTGGCCATTGGCCTCACCGGCGTGTACTTTGCCCTTACCGGCATCGCGCTCAAGTCCATCTTCGGCAAGGCGCCCGAGGGCATGAAGCGCCACGAGGTGCCCGCCCTCATGATCATCCCCGAGATCGCCCTCGCGATCGTGGTCATGTGGTTCGGTATCGCCACCCCGGTCGCCATCACGAGCGGCGTCGAGGATGCAACGTCCGTCGTTTTGAACCAGAGCGTCGAAGAGCTCCACGAGGCTCCTCTCTACCGCATGGTGTTCAGTTCCCAGACCAAGACAAGCGAGGTGAATTAGCACCATGGCAGAACCTGAAAAGAAGGACTACGCTCGTCGTTGCGAAAGCCACGTCGAGGCCCTGCGCGCCGCAGTGCCGGGCGCTATCGAGAAGGTTGAGTGGCAGTGCGAGGACCAGCTGACGATCACCGTCAAGCTGGACCGTCTGCCCGAGGCCGTCCACTACCTGTACTACGAGCGCTACGGCTGGATTCCCGTGATTGTCGGCAACGACGAGCGCTCCCTGTGCGGCCGTTACGCCGTGTACTACGTCATCTCCATGGAGGGGGAGGACCCCGGCTGGGTTACCGTGCGTGCCGAGGTCGACCCCGCCAAGATGACGTTCCCGTCCGTGACGCCGTTCGTCCCCGCCTGCGTGTGGGGCGAGCGCGAGCTGCGCGATATGTTCGGCCTGATTCCCGAGGGTCTGCCCGATCGTCGTCGCCTGGTGCTGCCCGACGATTGGCCCAGTGGTCTGTACCCGCTGCGCAAGGACTCCATGGACTACCGCTTCCGTCCCGCTCCCGCGAGCGACATGGAAAACTACGAGTTCTTGGCTGACACCAAGGGCAAAGAGACCACACTTGTCCCCATGGGCCCGCTGCACATTACCTCCGACGAGCCCGGCCACTTCCGCCTGTTCGTCGAGGGCGAGACGATCGTCGACGCCGACTACCGTCTGTTCTACGTGCACCGCGGCATGGAGAAGGTCGCCGAGACGCGCCTGAACTATGACGCCGTGACGTTCCTCGCCGACCGCATCTGCGGCATCTGCGGCTGCGCCCACTCGGTGGCCTATGCCGAGGCCGTCGAGCGCGCCCAGGGCATTCATGTCCCGCCGCGCGCCCAGTACATCCGCGCCATCATGCTCGAGGTTGAGCGCCTGCACTCGCATCTGCTCAACATTGGCCTGGCATCGCACTACACGGGCTTCGACTCCGGCTTCCAGCAGTTCTTCCGCGTCCGCGAGAAGTCCATGGACCTGGCCGAGAAGCTTTCCGGTCACCGCAAGACCTACGGCCTCAACGTGATCGGCGGCGTGCGTCGCGACATTTTGGCCGAGCAGAAGCTCTCCACGCTTACGACCATCCACCAGCTGCGCTCCGAGGTTCAGGAACTCGTCGACATGCTGCTCTCCACGCCCAACTTTATTGAGCGTACGAGCGGTATCGGCATTCTGGACCGCAAGATCGCACGCGACTTCTCGCCGGTCGGCCCGCTCATGCGTGGCTCGGGCTATGCCCGCGACGTGCGCTTTGACCATCCCTTCGACGGCTACGCCGATCCGGACGTCCAAAAGATGCACGCCGCTACGGCTGACACCTGCGATGCCTTCGGCCGCACCGCCGTCCGCATCCAGGAGGTCTACGATTCGATCGACATGATCGAGACCATGCTCGAGAACTGCCCGTCGGGCCCCATCCTCACCACGGATTGGGAGTACACCCCGCACAAGTACGCCATCGGTGCCACCGAGGCGCCGCGCGGCGAGGATGTGCACTGGGCGATGCTCGGCAACAACCAGAAGTGCTACCGCTGGCGCGCCAAGGCCGCTACGTACAGCAACTGGCCGGTCCTGCGCTACATGTTCCGCGGCAACACCGTGGGCGATGCGGCGCTGATCGTCGGCTCGCTCGACCCGTGCTACTCCTGCACCGACCGCGTGACGGTGACCGATGTCGCCGCCAAGCGCGACCACGTGCTCGACAAGGAGCAGTTCGAGAACGTCTGGCGCGACAAGTCGCCACTTGCGGGCGAGGGCACCATGGCCGCTCCGCTCGATGAGGAGGCGCTCTAATATGCTGAAGCTTTGGAAGGTTAACGCCAAGGCCGGCGACGCGACGGTCAAGTACCCGTTTGCGCCGTTCCCCACCAACAAGGACATGCGCGGCAAGCCCGAGCACAATGCCGAGCTCTGCATCGCCTGCGGAGCCTGCGGCGTGGCGTGCCCGGCCGATGCCATTCGCATGGACACCGACCTTGCGGCCGATACCATCACCTGGTCGATCGACTACGGTCGCTGCATCTTCTGCGGCCGCTGCGAGGAGGCCTGTCCCATGGAGGCTATCAAGCTCACCGAGGAGTTTGGACTGGCCGTCATGAGCAAGGATGACCTCACCAGCAAGAGCGTCTACACGCTCGAGCATTGCTCGCGTTGCGGCAAGCCGTTTGCCCCGCACAAGGAAATCGACTACGCCAAGCGCCTGCTGCAAAAGGCCGGCGGCATGGAGGCCGAGCAGGCCGCCCGTACCGTCGGTATGTGCCAGGAGTGCAAGCGCGAGCTCGACGCCCTGCGCGCCGCCTCGGCCGTAAAGACCGGCAACGCGCACGGCATGGCTGCCAACGAGACGCTTGCGTCCGGTGAGCCCCAGGGCCCCGGCATGGAGTATCTGGGCGGCCACGGTGTGAACCCGGAGTATATCGACCGCGAGCTCAACCCCGATGCGCCCGAGATTCCCGCCGGTCCGGCGCCGGTCGAGGGCATCATCATGGATTTTGAAACGAAGGAGGAGTAACCATGGCCGAACCCACGCTTTTGCCCGAGCGGCTTCAGTACCGCCCGACCAAGATCGAGCTCGACGAGAGCATCGAGAAGGCCAAGGCGACCCTTCTTAAGAAGATCAAGCGCTCGGTGTACGTCTACCGTGTCGACTGCGGCGGCTGCAACGGCTGCGAGATCGAGATCTTCGGTTCCATCACGCCCGTCTTCGACGTCGAGCGCTTTGGCATCAAGGTCGTGCCTTCGCCCCGTCACGCCGATGTGCTGCTGTACACCGGCGCCGTGACGCGTGCCATGCGCATGCCGGCCCTGCGCGCGTTTGAGGCCGCACCCGATCCCAAGATCGTGGTGTCCTATGGCGCGTGCGGCTGCACCGGCGGCATCTTCTACGACAACTACTGCGTCTGGGGCGGCACGGATAAGATTCTGCCGGTCGATGTCTACATCCCCGGCTGCCCGCCCAGCCCCGCGCAGACCGTCTACGGCTTTGCCATGGCACTTGGTCTGCTGGACCAAAAGCTCCATGCCGAGACCACGGTGGAGGCTGCCGGCGAGCAGGCCGATATCCTGCATCCCGGCGTGCCGTACAAGCTGCGCGTTGCCATCGAGCGCGAGGCTCGCGCCATGAGCGGCTACCGTTACGGCCGCGACCTGGCCAACGAGTTTATGGATACGCTCGAGGGCGCGCCCAAGGGCGATATCCGCGGTGCCATGGCGCTCCTCATCGACAAGCAAGATGATCCTCGTCGTGTTGAGGTCTACTCGGCGCTGCAGGATCTGGTGCTGGCCGGAGGTCGCTAGATGGAGCTCACGGACCGCTCTGGTTACTTTGCGGGCCCCGGCATGCTCGGCGGCTCTTTTGGCGATGCCTCGCGCGCAAGCGACGAGGCCGCCGAGGGCGTCGCCGACCCCTGCCTGGGCCATGCGCCCGACCAGGTGGTCTTCTACGAGCTCACGCGTAAGTTTGTGGAGACCGAGGAAGACGTTCCCCAGGAGGCCTGCGACGTGCTGTACTACACGCTCGCCGTGGGCCACCACACCGGCGTGCTCGACTGCTTTGAGCCGCGCCTGTCGGTGCCGGTGGATGTGTTTTATTCGCTCGTCGACGCGCTGCCGGAGGGGGAGGCCAAAACCAAGTTCGAGGCCATCCGCTCCTTTGGCGAGTGCCAGCTCGACAAGGCGGCGGTGCCGTCGCTGCTCGAGGCCTGCGATGCGCTGCTCGACGAGCGCGGTTTTCGCGGGTCGGCCAAGGCCGGCATCTCGGTGTTCGACGACGACTTTGGCCTGCATGCCCAGCAGGTCGCGTTTTTGATGAAATTCCGCGATCTGGTGGAGCGCGTGCGCGATGTGTCGGGTGTGTATCTGACGGGAAGGTTGCAGTAATGGGTCGCGTTGTGGATGGTCGTGTGAACGGCGCCCCGTTTGCGGGTATCGTGCTCACGGCGGGAAGCGTGCTGCGTGCCGACGATGCCGCCGGCCCCGTGCTCTCCAAAAAGATGGAGGACGCGCCCATTGCCGGTTGGTACACCATCGACGGTGGCCAAACGCCTGAGGACGACATCATCGAGGTCAAGCGCGAGCGTCCGCCTCGCCTGGTCTTGGTCGATGCCGCCGACATGGCACTGCCCGTCGGGTCCATCCGCTTGCTCGACAAACGTGACGTGGCCCGCAAGTCGATGTTCACCACGCATTCGCTTCCCTTGTCGATTCTGATCGAAGAGATTGAGCAGTCGTGTGATGATATCGTCTTCGTTGGGATTCAGCCGGGCGACACGGAGTTCTACAACCCCATGTCCCCGGAGGTCTTTGACGCCGTCGACGCCGTGTACGACGCCGTGGCCGCCAACGACTTTTCCCACTTTGTCCGCTTGGGGCAAGAGCAATAGGAGCGCTTGTCCCTGCTGATTAGGAAAGAAGTGATTGACATGGCAGATTCCAAGGCAGTATATCCCGCTCCCGATTGCCTGGCGCCCGCCGCGATCGAGGCCAAGACCGAAGCCGCCGGTGTGACCAAGGCTAACCTGCCGGTCGCTAAGGCCTTTCTGTTGGCAATGTTCGCCGGCGCGTTTATCGCCTTCGGCGGCCTGTTCTTTACGGTGTTTTTGAGCGATAGCACGCTGGGCTGGGGTGCCCAGCGCGTCGTGGGCGGCCTGTGCTTTTGCCTGGGCCTGGTGCTGGTGCTGGTGTGCGGCGCCGAGCTGTTTACCGGCAATTCGCTTATGGTCTGCGCGCTCAAGAGCAAAAAGATCACTCTGGTCCAGATGCTTAAGGCCTGGGTCGTCGTGTGGGTCGGCAATTTTGTCGGTGCTCTGTTCATCGTCTTTTTGGTGTACATGGCCGGCATCTATAAACTCAACGGCGAGGCGGTCGCCAACTCCATGGTGAGCGTCGCCGCCGGCAAGGTGACGATCGACTGGGTGACGATCTTCTTCCGTGGCATCCTGTGCAATATCTTTGTGTGCCTGGCCGTGTGGATTGGTACTGCGGGCAAGACCGTAGTCGATAAGGTTGTGGGCATTTTGCTGCCCATCTCCGCCTTTGTGGCCTGCGGTTTTGAGCACTGCGTTGCCAACATGTACTTTTTGCCCATGGGTGCCGTGATGCACGCGTGCGGCTATGGTGCCAAGGTTGCCGGGGCCGATGCGCTCAACGTCGCGGGTATTGCGTTTAACCTATCCGCCGCCACGCTGGGCAACATCGTGGGCGGTGCGGTTCTGATCGCGCTCGGCTACTGGTTTGTCTACGCTAAGAAGTCCCAGGCGTAATAAGCCGGAATGACGTACGGGCCTCCCGAGGGGCGTTTTGCCTTTTGGGAGGCTCTTCGTGTCTTGCTGCGGTGGATGCTGCGGGCTTTGCGTCGCGGCAGCTGCTGGCAGAGCTGTGGTGCGGTGGGGTTTGAACCCTTGAGCTGGAAGGAATAATCGAGATGGCATCGAGAGCTATGCATGACGGTCGCTCCGTGGTGACGACATGCGGGGGATGTTATGCCGATTGCGCCTTTGCGGCCCATGTTGAGGACGGTCGCGTGGTGGCCGAGTTGCCGGTGCCGGGGCACCCGTGCGCGACGCGTGCCCTGTGCGCCCGCGGGCGCCATCGCCTGGCAATGCCGTTTGACGAGCGCGACCGCATCGTGCATCCCATGCGTCGGCGAGCTGATGGCTCGGGGTTCGATGCGATTTCGTGGGACGAGGCGTTTGCTCAGATTGCCGAGCGTCTTTTGGGGATTGTTGACGAGTGCGGGCCCCGTGCACTGGGCATGACGCTCGGCGTGCCCTCGTTCGACCGCTACTGGGCGTATCGCTTTATGCATGCGCTGGGTTCGCCCAACGTGTACGGTGCCGATGGCGCCTGCGAGGTAAGTCGTCTCACCGGATGGGAGCACAGCCTGGGCTACAGCCCCGCCTCCGACCTTGCGCATACCGACTGCATCATGTACCTGGGTCGTTCCATCGTCGATTCGTCGACGATGGGAGCCGTTGATGCGCTCAACGATGCGCGCCGGCGCGGGGCGAAGATCATCGTGGTTGATCCCCGGCGCAGCGGCTCGGCCGCGCTTGCCGATCGCTGGCTCCGCGTACGCCCGGGCTGCGACTTGGCGCTGCTGTTGGGTATTGCACATGTGCTGGTAGCCGAGGACCTGTACGATCACGAGTTCGTGGACCGCTACGCCACAGGCTTTGACGAGCTGGCACAGGCGGCCAGTGCTTGGACGCCCGAGTGGGCCGAGTCGATGTGCGACGTGCCGGCCGCAGAGATTGTCGCCACGGCGCGCGATCTCGCTGCCGCCGCGCCTGCCGCCGTGGTGGATGCGGGCTTTCATGGCGGCATCGGAATCGCGTATGCCAATAGCACCCAGACCGCGCGCGCTATTTGCTTGGTCGACGTGCTGCTGGGCTGCATCGGACACGCGGGCGGTGCCCTCAACCCGCCCACGCCGCTTGTGTTGGGCGACCTCGATCCCGCACGCTTTGCGACGCCGCCGGTGCCGCGTGGGCCCAAGCTGGGGTCCGAGCGCTATCCGCTGGTCGATCCGGTGCGCGGCCTGTGCACGACTATCGGTCAGTCGATTCTTGCCGGCGATTTGCGCGGGCTCATCGTCTATGCCAGTAACCCCGGTGCGGGCTATGGCAATGCACAGGCTTGGCTGGGTATTTTGCAGCAGCTCGACTTGCTCGTGACGATTGATATTCGCTGGTCCGAGACGGCGCGTGCTTCTGACTTCGTGCTGCCCGACGTGACGTATCTGGAGGCCGACCGCGGCGTGGGCACGGTCGTGGGCGTCAACGACGCGCGCGTGTTCTACCGCAACGCCGTGCTGCCCGTGTTGCATAACGACACGCGTCCCGGTCGGGAGATCTTTGCCGGGTTGGCTGCGGCCTGCGGCGTAGGCGAGTACTTCGACTTTACGCCGGACGACCTTGCGGCTGCCCAGGTGGCGCCCTTTGGGATCGATCTGGACGAGCTCAAGGAACGCGGTTGGGCCGATACGGGCGTGCCGCTGCCGCCGCGCACAGGTGAGCCCGTGATTCCACTGGACGGCGGCAAGATAGCGCTGGCAAGCAGCGTGTGGGAGCGTGCCGGTTTGGGTCGTGTGCCCGACTGGATCGCGCCCATGGTGGAGCCCGGCCCGGGAATGTTTCGCCTCATTAGCGGCAACCGTCCCTTTGAATCGCACACCTCGCGCAGACTTGCGGCGGCCGGCGCCGTCGAGGCAGGGTCGGACTTGGACGCCGTGCAGATGAATGCCGATGCCGCCGCTCGAATGGGTATCGCCGATGGCGAGGTCGTCGAGCTTGTAAGCGACATGGGCCGCGACCGCGTGCGCGTGGAGACGACGCCCTATCTGCATCCCGCGTGCATCTTTACGTCGGCCGCCCCCGGTGGGCGTTCGTTTGGCTTCGATGCCGGTGGCGCTCAAGGCTTGGGCGTGGGCCCGCTCGACCACACGCCGCTGCGCTGGGACCCGTTGACGGGTGCTGCGCTCACCCAAGAAAACGCCGTTCGCGTGGAAAAGATCACGGAGCACGAGGATAATAACGACTGATTGATTCAGCAGATTGATTCGGCTAGTTTTTGATGAACGACCGACTGATCTGTCCTTGGTTTTGAAAGGCTGCACATGAGCGATAGCCAGAACATGTCCGATGAGGTACGCGCCCGCCTGCGCGCCATTCCTTCCGTCAACGAGCTGCTTGCCGAGTGGCCGGTGGTGAAGGCGGCGGGGGAGACCTGCGACGCGGTGGTGCATGCCGCCGTCACGGCCGAGCTCGACGAGGAGCGCGCCGCGATTCGTGCCGGCGCCGATCCGCGCTCCAAGCGCGAGCTGGCATCGGCCATCGAGTGGCGTGCGCATCGCTCCGCGCTGCCGAGCTTGCGTCCTGCCGTCAACGCCACGGGTGTTGTTATCCATACCAATCTGGGTCGCGCCCCGCTCGCGGAATCGGCCGCCAAGGCCGTGGCCGAGGTCGCGCGCGGGTACAGTACGCTCGAGTACAGCGTGGACACCTGCTCGCGCGGGTCGCGCAAGGAGCATGCCGCGCAGCTCATCCGTTCGCTTACCGGTGCCGAGGATGCGCTGGTCGTCAACAACAATGCCGCCGCAGTGTTGCTGGTGCTGGCGACTCATGCTGCGGGCAAAGAGGTTATCGTCAGCCGCGGCGAGCTTGTCGAGATCGGCGGCAGCTTCCGCATCCCCGATGTCATGGCGGCTTCGGGCGCCAAACTCGTCGAGGTCGGCGCCACCAACCGCACGCACCTGGCTGATTATGAGCAAGCCATCACGCCCGATACGGCGATGATCCTTAAGGTCCATCCTTCCAACTATCGCATCGAGGGTTTTCACGAAGAGGTGGGCTCTCGGGAGCTTGCCGCCCTGGCCCACAAGCATGGTCTGCTGTTCTACGAGGACCAGGGCTCGGGCGCGCTGTTGCCCGACGACATCTTGGTGTGCGGCGGCGAAGAAACCACGCCGGCTTCGGTTTCGGCGGGGCTCGATATTGTGTCGTGCTCGGGCGATAAGCTGCTGGGTGCCGCGCAGGCGGGCATTATCATGGGCCGTCGCGATCTGGTCCAGGCTTGCGGGTCGCATCCGCTTATGCGTGCCCTGCGCCCGGGCAAGCTCGCACTGGCGGCGCTCGAGGCTACACTGCGCATCTACATGGATGGGGCGGATGTGGCCCATCGCGAGGTGCCGGTGCTCAGCATGCTTACGCTACCGCAGGCTCATCTGGAGCGCCGCGCACGCAAACTGCGCGAGCTGATGGTGGCGGGCCTCGATAAGGCGGGTTGCCCGTGCGCCGTTCAGGTGGAGATCGTCGAGGAGTCGTCGACTCCCGGTGGTGGTTCGCTGCCTACCGTCGAGCTGCCCACGATGTGCGTGGCCGTCTGCCCGGTCGACGGGCGCCTGTCCGTCGACGCGCTCAAGCGCTCGCTTGTCCAGGACTTCGACACGCCGGTCGTCACGCGAACTTCGCACGATCGCATTTTGTTTGACGTCCGTACGCTTGTGGGCGACCGCGATATCGAGACGGCGGCATCGACGCTTGCCGCATGCGTTGAGAAGGCGATTGCTCGATGAGTGAGGTTCAGGCGCTGGTGGAGTGTCCCGTTATCGTTGGCACGGCGGGCCACGTCGACCACGGTAAGTCGGCACTGATCGAGGCGTTGACCGGCAAGAATCCCGACCGTCTTGAGGTTGAGCGCCGTCGCGGTATGACCGTGGAGCTGGGCTTTGGCGAGCTGGCGCTGCCGAGTGGCAAGATCGTCGGCCTGGTCGACGTGCCGGGGCATGCCCATTACCTGCGCGCCATGGTGCAGGGTGCGACGGGTATCGACGTTGCCGTGCTGGTGGTTTCGGCCGTCGAGGGCGTGATGCCGCAGACCCGCGAGCACGTGCATGTGCTGGAGCTGCTGGGCGTTACGCACATGGTGGTCGCGCTGACGATGTGCGACCTGGCCGATAGCGAGATGGTTGATCTGGCCGAGCTCGATGTCGATGACTTTTTGTCGGGTACTGTGTTTGCGGGCGCGCCAATTGTGCCCGTGTCGTCTAAGACGGGCGAGGGGATTGACGGGCTGCTTGCGGTGCTCGACGAGCAGGTGGGTGTCTGCTGGGATACCTGTCGCGAGCGTGCCGAGCGGAGCGATGCCGCGCCGCGCCTGCCGATTGACCGCTGCTTTACGATCAAGGGCGCCGGCACCGTCGTGACGGGAACGCTGCACGATGCGCCGGTTGCGGTGGGCGATGAGCTCGTCGCGCTGCCGTCGCGCACGGTCTGCCGCGTACGCGGGATCCAGGTGCATGGCGACACGCAGCAGGCGTTGCCCGGTCAGCGTGTGGCGCTCAACTTGGTGGGCGATGCTGTCGCCGCGCTCGATCGCGGCGAGATGCTCGGCGTGGAGGGCCGTTTTGGCCAGACGCTGCGCTTTATGATGACGTTTACCTACCTGGGCCGCGAGGGCGCTAAACCGCGTGTGCTCGAGTCGGGCGCGCGCGTGCATGTGATGGCGGGTACGGCCGAGGTTGTCGGCCGCATCATGCTTATGGAGGGCGAGGCCCCCATGGCGGTGGGCGAGACCCGTACCGTGCAGGTGCGCTTGGAGGAGCCGCTGCCGCTGCGAGCCGGAGACCATGCTGTGGTGCTGTCGTATTCGCCCGTTATGCTCATTGGCGGCGGGCGTGTGCTGCTTTCGCGTTGCCGTCGTTCGCGCGAGCTTGCCGAAGGAGAGCGTGCGCTGTATGTGGCGCTTGAGGCCGGCGATACCGCCGCTGTTGTTGAGGCGTGGCTGGCGCTGCAGACGTTGCCGGTTGCGGCCGTTGATGTTGCTAGGGGTTTTGATCTTGGTATCGGCGAGGTCGATACCGCGCTGCGCGGGCTGGTGGCGCAGGGCGCTGCTTGCGCGCTTGCTGGCTCGGATGGCTCGCTGTATGCAGATTCTTCCGCGCTCGACGCCGCTATGGATGCGCTGGCGGCGACCCTGTCGGCCATGCACGCGGCGGCTCCCAAGGAGACGGGCTTTACGCCTGGCGCCGTTGCCCATGCTGCGTGGCCTGCCGCTGATGAAGGCGTTGCCTCGGCTCTGATTGCCGAGGGCTGCTCGCGTGGCGTGTGCGCCGCCGAGGGCGCCGAGGTATTCGATCCGCATTCGGCCGCCGCGGCGGCACGCGTGGTGCATGAGGCGTGTGAGCGCATCGTGGCGCTGCTCGATGGGGCCGGCCTCGATGCGCCGACGTTGCCCGAGGTAGGCGAACAACTGCAGCTCGGCCGCGACACCATGACGCGTGCCCTGCGCGAGCTTTCGCTCAACCGCTCGATCGTTAAGGTCGAACGCGACGTTGCCCTGTCCACTACCGCCGAGGCCCATGCGCGCGAACTCGTCGCCGCCGCCATTGAGGCAGCCGGCGGCGCTGCCACCACGAGCGTGCTGCGCGAGGCCCTGGGCGTGTCGCGCAAACGTGCCATCAGCATCTTGGAGCACCTGGATGCCGTACGCTTCACAGTCCTCGACAAGGATGCCGGCGGCCTGCGCTCCCTGCGCTAGATTGGCTGCTCGGTTTGGTAAAATACCGCCGCACTTGGGAACGGATGGGCTCCGGTGGGCTCCGCGGTCCTCAAAACCGTTGCGAGGCGTGCAAAACGTCTTGGATGTGTTCGATTCACATACGTTCCCGCCATACGCTACCAGCGCTTTTGTGCTCGCGGTCTTGCTGCGTGCCGCAAAGGCGCTGTTTTATTTTTGCATGGGTTTGCCGTGTCGCCTTCCTTTTCGCCTACGGTAATTGGTCCCGTGCGTTGGGCTTTGAACGTGCCGATGGAGGTGTTTTGCCGTATGACTACCGTAAGACGTGCCGATCTTTCTTGTGTCGTCCAAGCGGGCGGGCTGTCCTCACGCATGGGCCGAGATAAGGCGCGCATGACGTTTTGCGGCGAACCGCTCATCGAGCGCGTGCTGGGTCGGCTAGCGACAGTTGCCGGCGAGTTGGTCGTGACGACTTCGCGCCCCAGCGAGCTTGCCTATCTTGAGGAGCGCACGTTTGGCGGTCTAGTGCCGCGAATAGTGTCGGACCTTGAGGGGCCGGCGGGTGCCATGCGTGGCATCGCGAGCTCGTTGGCCGCGGCCCGATTGCCGTTCGTGGCGATCGTCGCCTGCGATATGCCGTTTGTCTCGCCGGAACTCATCGGCGCGCTTGCCGATCGTTTTGAGGCCGAGGCGATCGACGTGTGCGTGCCACGCGAGGAGCAAGGGATTGAGCCGCTTTGCGCCGTCTGGCGCCGTGATGCATGTGCGCCGGTTGCCCAAGAGCTGCTTGCCTGCGACCGCCAGCGCATTCGCTGCCTGATCAATCGCGTTCAGGCTGGTTATATGGATGAACCGCAGATCGTTAAGGCCGCGGGCTCGACGCTCTGCTTCGAAAACGTCAATACGCCCGAGGAGTTTGCGGCGGCCGAGTTACTCGCCTAGACGATTGGAGTTGCCATGTCTCACGATATTTGTCCCGACACGGGAGAGCCTTGCACTTGCGATGGTTCCGAGCCCTGTACCTGCGGCTGCGGTGGCTGTGGACATACTGCGGAAGAGGAAGCGGCCGCCGCGGCGTATCGCGAGGCACATCGCGAAGGCCCGTCCGGTGATGCCCTCGACCACGAGCGCAAGATTATCGTTTCGTTCGACAGCACCTTCGATGTGATGGAGTGCGAGCAGCTTTGCCTGGATGCCGGCGTGCCCGGGCGCATTATGCCTTTGCCCGGCTCCATCACCGCCGGCTGCGGGCTGTGCTGGGCCATGCCGTTCTCGGGCGATGCGCTCGCCGCCTTCCGCGCCGCCACCGAGGGCCGCATAACCCCTGCCGACTACCATCAGCTCGTCCTCTAACCACCAACACCACCACAAAGGTGCCCAATGTGGTGGTTTGGAACACGTGGACGAAACAGCTTCGAAACACGCGATTTGCGCGTCGGGTGCTCAAAAACGCTTCTACCTGCATCGTAATCAAAACGAAACATCCGCTCGTCGGCTTATGCGAAACTTTGCTGCAACAGTGCGATATTATCCATACTCGATAAAGCTCGCGGCGCATGGGGCGCCTCGAACGACACTTTTCTTTTCCATCAATTGGAGGAAGCATGAGCTACACGCAGAAAGTTCTCGAAGAGCTCAAGGCCCGCTATCCCGAGCAGCCTGAGTTCATCCAGGCCGCGACCGAGATCCTCGGCACCATCCAGCCGGCGCTCGACGCCCATCCCGAGTACGAGGAGGCCGCCCTGCTGGAGCGCCTCGTCGAGCCCGAGCGCATCGTCATGTTCCGTGTTCCCTGGGTCGACGACCAGGGCAAGGTTCAGGTCAACCGCGGCTATCGCGTCGAGTTCAACTCTGCCATTGGACCCTACAAGGGCGGCCTGCGCTTTAACCCGACGGTCACCCTGGGTATGCTCAAGTTCCTGGGTCTGGAGCAGATCCTCAAGAACAGCCTGACCACCCTTCCCATGGGCGGCGGCAAGGGCGGCTCCGACTTTGACCCCAAGGGCAAGTCCAACAACGAGATCATGCACTTCTGCCAGTCCTTCATGACCGAGCTCTATCGCCACATTGGCCCCAACACCGACGTTCCCGCCGGCGACCTGGGCGTTGGCGGCCGCGAGGTTGCCTACCTGTTCGGTCAGTACAAGCGCCTGACCAACGAGTGGACCGGCGTTCTTACCGGCAAGGGCCTCTCCTTTGGCGGCTCGCTCGCCCGTACCGAGGCCACCGGTTACGGTCTGGCCTACTTTGTGGACGAGTACCTTAAGAGCCGCGGCGACTCCTTCGAGGGCAAGAACGTCGTCGTTCACGGCTCCGGCAACGTCGCTATCTATGCGGTCCAGAAGGTCACTCAGCTCGGTGGCAAGGTGCTCGCCTGCTCCGATACCCACGGCTGGGTAGAGGATCCCGACGGCATCGACTACACCGTGCTCGAGCACATCTACAACAAGAAGCGCTCTGGCCACGACAAGGGCGTTACGCTCGCTATGTACGTTGACGAGAAGCCTAACGCCGTGTGGCACGAGGGCGACGGCCGCGGCGTGTGGCAGCTTCCCTGCGACATCGCGCTGCCCTGCGCTCGCGAGAACACGCTGCTGCTCGAGGACGCCCAGGCACTCGTCGCCAACGGCTGCAAGGTGGTCGGCGAGGGCGCGAACATGCCTACGACCATCGAGGCCACGACCTACTTCCAGGAGAACGGCGTCGCCTTTATGCCCGGTAAGGCTGCCAACGCCGGCGGCGTGCTCGTGTCCGGCCTGGAGATGAGCCAGAACGCCGAGCACCTGTCCTGGACCTTCGAGGAGGTCGATGGCAAGCTCGAGCAGCTCATGCGCGGCATGTTCCACAACGTGGACGACACCGCCAAGGAGTATGGCCAGGAGGGCAACTTCGTCATGGGCGCCAACATCGCCGGCTTCCTGAAGGTCGCCGACGCCATGCTCGCCCAGGGCGTCTGCTAAATCTTCGCTCGATATAGCATGTGATGAGGCTCCCAGCTATCCGGCTGGGAGCCTTTTCTATCCCGGAGGACTCCTCATAACTTGCGGTGATATACGGACTGTTTTGCGTTCCAGAACGGCTAATCAGTCCGTATATCACCGCAAGTTATGTATGGGTGGGTGGATTTTGTCCTAAAACGGTGTGCGGCCCCTCGTTTGGTACACTTAAACGTACTGGACAAGTGGAGAGATGGGGGAGAACGTGCTCAAGTTCGGTACCTACGTCCGTGTTGGAAACGCGGCCGAAGCCTATGAGCTCTTACAGAAGAACCGCAACAACAAGATTGTGGGCGGCGGCATCTGGATGCGCCTGGGTTCGCGTCGCGTGGCGACGGCGATTGACCTTTCGGCCTGCGGACTCGATCAGATCGAGGAGACCGAGACCGAGTTTCGCATCGGTGCCATGTGCACCCTGCGCCAGCTCGAGCGCCATGTCGAGCTCAACGCGCTTGTCAACAACGTCTTTGAGTTCGCCGTCCACGATATCGTGGGCGTGCAGCTGCGCAATACCGCTACGGTGGGCGGCAGCATCTACGGCCGCTTTGGCTTCTCGGACGTGCTCTCCGCCTTCCTCGCGCTCGATTCCTATGTAGAGCTGACGGGCGCCGGCCGCGTGCCGCTCGCGGAGTTCGTCGACATGGGTTACGTGCGCGACGTTATCGAGCATGTCGTGGTCGTCAAGCACGACTACCGCGCGAGCTACGAGGCCGTGCGCAAGGCCGCGACCGACTTCCCCTCGCTCAACGTCACCGCCGCCTGGTGGGACGGCTCCTGGCACGTCACCGTGGGCGCCCGCCCGCTGCGCGCGACCCTGCTGCAGGGCGAGGCGTGCGGCCTTACCAACGAGCATCCTTCCGAGGACGAGCTTCGCGCCCTGGCCGCATCCGTGCGCTCGCTGGGCTACGGCACCAACCTGTGGGGCTCGGCCGACTACCGCCGCCGCATCTCGGCCCCGCTCGCCATCCAGGCCGTGCGCCGCGCCGCCGGCATCGAGCTTTCGGCCGCGCTTGCCCGCGAGCTCGAGACCGTGCAGATTCCTAAGTTCGCCACGGACGAGTATTCCTGCCGTTGCGTGCCCGGCGTCGATTCTAGCGAGGTGCGCTAATGGCTGCCAAACTCATCGATCTTTCCTTTACGCTCAACGGCCGCAAGGTCAAGGTTCAGATTGCCCCCGATACCATGCTCTTCGCGTTGCTGCGCGAGCAGGGTTGTGCGTCGGTGCGCTGCGCCTGTGAGACCACCAACTGCGGCCTGTGCACGGTGTGGCTCGACGGCGACCCGGTGCTGAGCTGCTCGGTTCCCGCCGCTCGCGTCGAGGGCCACACCATCACCACGCTCGAGGGCCTCAAAGCCGAGTCTGAGGCGCTGGCCCGTGCGATGGCTGCCGAAGGCGCCGAGCAGTGCGGTTTTTGCGCCCCCGGCCTCATTATGAACGTGCTGGCGCTTGCCCGCGCCGCCAAGGAGGACCCGAGCCTCGTCGCCACGCGCGAGGAGCTCTCGCGCCAGCTTGCCGGCAACCTCTGCCGTTGCAGCGGCTACGAGAGCCAGCTGCGCGCCATCGTGCGCTTCCTCAACGAGTTCGGCGTGCAGGTGGGCTTCGAGATGCCCGAGCTGCCGGTCAACGACACCAGCTGCGACGGTGTCTCCTACAAGCAGATCACTCACAAGCAGCCCAAGAAGGACTCGAAGGCCCTGCTCGAGGGGCGTCCCGTCTACACGGGCGACTTGGTGCCCGCCGGCGCCCTGATCGTCAAGCTCAAGCGCAGCCCGTATGCCCGCGCCAAGATCCGCTCCATCGATACGTCGCGCGCCCTGAAGGTGCCCGGCGTCGTGGGCGTCTACACCTACGAGGACGTGCCCAAGCGCCGCTTTACCATCGCCGGCCAGAGCTATCCGCAGCCGAGTCCCTACGACCGCCTGATTCTCGAGAACCTCGTCCGTTACCAAAACGAGGAGGTGGCGATCGTCGCCGCCGAGACTGAGGAGGCTGCCGACAAGGCGCTCAAACTCATTAAGGTCGACTATGAGGTGCTTGAGCCGCTGCTCGACTTTACCAAGGCACTCGATAACGACATCGTGGTTCACCCAGAGGGCGACGTGACCTTTATGTTCCCGCAGGGCGGCGACGTGCCCCGCAACCTGGTGTGCAGCGGTACCAGCGATTTTGGCAACCTCGACGAGGCATTCGCCCAGAGTGACATCGTCTTTGAGCGCACCTACACCAGCCAGGCCACGCAGACCGCGCCCATGGAAACCTTCCGCGCCTTCGCGACGACCGACGCGTTCGGGCGTATCTCGGTGACCACCTCCACGCAGGTGCCCTTCCACGTGCGCCGCATGGTCGCGCAGTCGCTCGATATCCCGCAGTCGCAGGTGCAGGTCATTAAGCCGCGCATCGGTGGCGGCTTTGGTTCCAAGCAGACGGGCTGCTGCGAGATCTTCGTGGCGTTTGTGACGCAGCAGACCGGCCGTCCGAGCTACTGCTGCTACACGCGCGAGGAGACCATCACCGCGGGCAACTCGCGTCACCAGATGCAGATGACCGTTAAGCTGGGCGCCATGAACGACGGCACTATCACGGCCATCGATCTGCATACGCTGTCCAACGCCGGCGCCTATGGCGAGCACGCCACCACGACGATCGGCCTCTCGGGCCACAAGAGCCTGCCCATCTACAACCACGTGAAGGCGAGCCGCTTTAGCTGGGACGCCGTCTACACCAATACCAACCGCGGCGGCGCGTATCGCGGTTACGGTGCCACCCAGGGCCAGTTTGCCGTGGAGAGCGCCGTCAACGAGCTCGCCGACATGCTGCACATGGATCCCGCCGACCTGCGCCTTAAGAACATTGTGCGCGAGGGCGAGGTCATGCCGCAGTACTACAACGAGAAGCTCAACGCCTGCGCGCTCGACCGCTGCCTGCTGCGCGCGATGGACATGATCGGCTGGCGCAACAAGCCGCTGGCCGTGGACCTGGGCGACCGCGTGCGCGCCCTGGGCTGCGCGCTTACCATGCAGGGCTCGGGTATCTCCAACGTGGACATCGCCGGCATCGACATGCGCCTGGAAGAGGACGGCTTCATTACCATCGGCACCGGCGCTACCGATAACGGCATGGGTGTCGATACGATTCTGGCGCAGATTGCTGCCGAGGAGCTGGGCGTGGAGAGCTCGCAGATTGTGGTGCGCGGCGTAGACACCGATGTGTCGCCGTTCGACGCCGGCTCGTACGCGAGCTCGGGTACGTACGTGACGGGCCTTGCCGCCAAGAACGCCGCGACCGAGCTGCGCGAGAAGATTTGCGCCAAGGCCGCCCAGATGTGGGACGTTGACGCCGCTGACGTGGTCTTCGACGGCCAGTATGTGCGCCTGTCCGACGAGCGCGCCGCTCGCGAGCGCGGTCGCTACCTTACGCTGCGCGACTTTGCCAACCTGTGTGTCAAGAACATCGCGGGTGGCGATGCGCTGACCTCGCACGCCTCTGCCTGCCTGCCCGTTTCGCCCCCGCCGTTTATGGCTGGCATTGCCGAGGTCGAGGTCGACAAGGCCACTGGCAAGGTGACCGTGGTGGACTACGCGGCGGCCGTCGATTGCGGCACCGTGATTAACGAGGCGCTCGCGCGCGTCCAGGCCGAGGGCGGCATTGCTCAAGGCATCGGTCACGCGCTCTACGAGATCGTCGAGCACGACGACCGCGGTCGCCTGCGCACCGGCAACTTTATGAGCTACAAGCTACCCACGCGCCTGGATATCGGCAGCATTCGCGTGGCCTTTGAGCCGAGCTACGAGCCGACGGGCCCGTTTGGTGCCAAGTCGATCGGCGAGGTCGTCATCAACACGCCGCTCGCCGCCGTGGCCTCGGCAGTGGCGCACGCCACCGGACACCAGGTCCGCTCGCTTCCGATCACGCCCGAGAAGGCCCTGCTGGGGGAGTAGGCGAGGCGACGCATCCGCCGCTCTTTGCCTAGCCTTGGGAAACTGCAGCCCACTTTTCGACCGAATTGTGGGCTGCAGTTTCCGTTTGAGGCCCTCGGCGGAAAGTGCATCTCGAAATAGGGGCTCAAAACGGGTTGCAGTTTCCGGTTGATGGCTATAGCGGAAATTACATCCCATTCCGAGGCCCCAAACCGGGACACGCTTTCCGGCGCATGGCCAGCATCGCCAGGCTGCCGAGTCCCGCCGAAGTTGCGGTGGAATAGGGACTGTTTTGGAGGACTGGAGCCCCAAACAGTCCCTATTCCACCGCAACTTCGATGGGGCGGCGGGGGATCCGATGCGTACTCGTGGTGAGGTCGTGAGCCTGTAAAACGTGTGCGTGCGCTTGCCGCTCGTATCTGCTATCATTCCTAGTCTGTGCGCTCATGCGGGCGTGGCGGAATTGGTAGACGCGCCAGATTTAGGTTCTGGTGGGATTCCCGTGAAGGTTCGAGTCCTTTCGCCCGCACCATCGCACCTGCGTCGGCCCTGGCCGTCGCGACACTTTGTTGCATAAAGGTACCAGCACCTCAGATAAGCTGGGCAGTATGAGGAGGAACGTGTTGAACATCACCGCTTCTGACGTCAAGGACGCCAAGCTCACCGCTACGGTCACCATCCCGGCCGCCGACGTCGACGCCGCGATCAAGAAGGCCTACAAGGACACCGCCAAGAAGTACCGCTTCCCGGGCTTCCGTGCCGGCAAGGCCCCCCGTCCGGTCATCGACTCCGCTCTTGGTGCCGAGGCTACCCTTGCTCAGGCCACCAACGACCTGATCGCCGCCAACGAGCCTGCCGTCCTCAACGAGCTGGACATCGTTCCCACCAAGAACGGTGACTACAAGGAGCTCGACCTCGCCAAGGATCACGAGGACTACACCTACACCGTCGAGTTCTCCCTGCGTCCTGCTGCCGAGCTCTCCTCCTTCGATGCCGTCGAGATCGAGATGCCTCCCGCGGAGGTCACCGAGTCCGAGATCAACAACCAGGTCGAGATGCTTCTCAACTACCGTGCCACCTTCGAGGACGTCGAGGGTCGCGCCGTCGAGGCTGACGACTATGTGACCGTCGACCTCAAGGCCGTCGAGAACGCCGACAACTTCGCCGCCGAGGGCCGCATGCTCATCGCCGGTAGCGACAGCAACCCCAAGGAGTTCAACGAGGCCCTGATCGGCGCTAACGTCGACGACGTCAAGACCGTCACCTGGACCGACGAGGTCGAGGAGGGCGAGGAGGCCGAGACTCACACCGTCGAGGTCACCGTCAAGGGCATCAAGGTCCGCAACACCCCCGAGCTCACCGACGAGCTCGTCAAGTCCGACTTTGGCTTTGACAGCATCGACGCTATGCGCGACGCCATCAAGATCGAGATCGAGCAGGACAAGGCTTCCCGCCTCCCGGCCGAGAAGGAGAACCGTTGCGTCTCCGCTCTCGCCGAGCGTCTGCAGCTCGACGAGATGGACGCCGACTACGAGCAGTCCGTCTTTGAGGAGCTTGGCCAGAACTTCCTGTCCAATCTTGCTGCCCGCGGCATGACTCTGGACACCTGGCTGCCCGCTTCCGGTCTGACCATGGAGCAGTTCATCGGCGACCTGCACAAGCAGGCCAACGACGTTGCCCGTGAGTCCCTGGCTCTGGACGCCCTCGCCCGTGAGCTCAAGATTGAGGTTACCGAGGACGACATCAACGCCGAGTTCGAGAAGGCCGGCGTCAAGGACGTCGAGGCTTCCAAGGCCGAGTTCATCGCCGATGGCCGCATGCCTGCCGTCCGCGAGTCCATCCGTCGCTCCAAGGCCGTCGACCACCTGGTCGAGAACGCCAAGGTGACCGAGGTCGACGAGACCGCCAAGGACGCCGAGTAATTCTCACCACCTTGCCCGCGAGCGCATGCGTGCGCCCGTGATGGGGTAAAGTTATACACCGGTTATCCGGTTGCTTCGTACGGTGCCAGCCAATGCATAGCATGCGGGCACCGTACGTTTATCTAGAACCAATTTGGTCCGCAAGAGAGAAATGGAGATGCGTATGATCGCTAAGTTCGATTCCGCCCTCGTGCCATACGTTATCGAGCAGACGCCGCGCGGCGAGCGCAGCTACGATATCTATTCGCGCCTGCTCAACGACCGCATCATCTTCTTGGGCGAGGAGATCAACTCCGTCAGCGCCAACCTGGTCGTTGCCCAGCTGCTGCATCTTGAGAGCCAGGATGCCGAGAAGGATATCTCGCTCTACATTAATTCGCCCGGCGGCGAGGTCTACTCCGGCCTGGCGATTCTGGACACCATGAACTTCATTAAGCCGCAGGTCTCCACCATCTGCGTCGGTATGGCCGCGTCCATGGCCGCCGTGCTGCTTTCGGCCGGCGCCAAGGGCAAGCGCTTCTGCCTGCCGCACTCCAAGGTCATGATTCACCAGCCCAGCGGCGGTGCCCAGGGTCAGCAGACCGAGATTGAGATCGTTGCCGAGGAGATCAAGAAGACTCGCCGCGAGCTCAACCAGATCCTGTCCGACGCCTCGGGCCAGCCCATCGAGAAGGTCCAGGCCGACACCGAGCGTGATAACTACTTGACCGCTGCCGAAGCCCTCGACTACGGTCTGATCGACCGTATTGTCACCTCGCGCGATCTCGCCGCGAAGGATGCCTAGGATGGCAGGAAACATGCAGGACAACTTTGACGAGAACGGCAACCCCATCCGCTGCTCCTTCTGCGGAAAAGAGCAGGGCCAGGTTCGTCGCCTCGTAAAGGGCCCGACCAACATCTTTATCTGTGACGAGTGCGTCGCCGCCTGTTCCGAGATTCTGGAGGAGTCGCTGGCTTCGGACTTTATGGACGCTGCCCGCAACGGCAAGCTGCCGGGCTTCCTCAACGACCGCGGCCAGGCTGCATCCCAGCCCGCCGTGGACCCCGAGACCGAGGGCTTTGAGCTCGAGGACGACCGCCAGGTCATCACGCACGTGCCGACGCCGCACGAGATCTATGACGAGCTTTCGGCCTATGTTATGGGTCAGGAGGACGCCAAGCGCGCTATGTCGGTGGCCGTGTACAACCACTATCGCCGCGTGATCGAGGGCGGCGCCGCGGTGTCTGCCTTTGACGACGGCATGGGCTCGCAGTTCGACGACGATATGGACGAGGTAGAGCTCGCCAAGTCCAACATCCTGCTGCTCGGTCCCACCGGTACCGGCAAGACCCTGTTGGCTCAGACGCTCGCGCGCATCCTCGAGGTGCCGTTTGCCATCGCCGATGCCACCGCGCTCACCGAGGCCGGCTATGTGGGCGAGGACGTGGAGAACATCTTGCTCAAGCTCATCAATGCTGCCGATGGCGACATTGAGCGCGCACAGGTTGGCATTATCTACGTGGACGAGATCGACAAGATCGCCCGCAAGGCCGAGAACCTCTCCATTACCCGCGATGTTTCGGGCGAGGGCGTTCAGCAGGCGCTGCTTAAGATTCTTGAGGGCACGGTGGCAAGCGTTCCGCCCACCGGCGGTCGCAAACATCCCCAGCAGGAGCTGCTACAGATCGACACGACCAACATCCTGTTCATCTGCGGTGGTGCCTTTGTGGGTCTGGACAAGATCATCGCCGATCGCGTGGGCAACAAGGGTGTGGGCTTTAACTCTGAGATCGCCGGCCCCACCTCGGTCGACGAGAACGACCTGCTGCGCCAGGTGCTCCCGCAGGACCTCAACGCCTTTGGCATGATCCCCGAGTTTGTGGGACGTACGCCCGTCGTCACCCAGACGCAGGCGCTCGACGAGGACGACTTGGTGTCGATCCTGATCGAGCCCAAGAACGCCGTGGTGCGTCAGTACCGCAAGATGTTCCAGCTCGAGGACGTTGAGCTTGAGTTTGAGGACGCCGCCCTGCACGAGATCGCCCGCATGGCGCTTGCCCGCAAGACCGGCGCCCGCGGCCTGCGTTCCATCTGCGAGGACGTGCTGCAGCAGACGATGTTCGATCTCCCCAGCGAGGAGGGCGTTTCCAAGGTCATCGTGACCGAAGCCTCCGTAAAGGGCGAAGAACAGCCCCAGCGCATCTACGGGTAAATAGCTTGAATCCAGATCCCGTGGCAACCTCCACGGGACCTGCCATTTAGGGACAGGTTTATTTTGGTCGGTTTTATATGGGCAAATGTCGTTTCCCCTGATAAAACCTACCAAAATAAACCTGTCCCTTTTCGGCAGGTATGCCTGTGCTATTCTGTGAGATTGTCAAGTTAGTACCTTTAGACTGAAGTAATCGATACCTAAGGCGTGTCCGCCTGCTTGGTTTTCGTAGATTCCGCACGAGCCGAAGAGCACTAAATGTGCTCTTCGTGCGAGCCAGGACCTGACCGAGCGAAAACCAAGCAGGCGGACACGCCGACGGGCAAGGGAGAGATATATGGAAGAGATGCCCAAGAACTACGATCCGTCGACCAACGAGCCGGCGATCCTGCAGAAGTGGCTCGACGGCGGCTACTACAAGCGCCGTGAGGGCGTGGGCGACTGCACCGTCACCATTCCGCCTCCCAACGTGACCGGCAAGCTCCACATGGGTCACGCCACCGACGACTCCATCCAGGATGCCATCATCCGTATGGCCCGCATGCGCGGCAAGTCCACGCGCTGGGTGCTGGGTACCGATCACGCCGGTATCGCCACGCAGACCAAGGTCGACAAGAAGCTTAAGAGCGAGGGCATCAGTCGCCTGGAAATCGGTCGCGATAAGTTTGTCGACGCCTGCTGGGATTGGACCCACGAGTACGGCGGCATCATCGTCGAGCAGATCAAGCGTATGGGCTGCTCTGTCGACTTTGATAACGAGCGCTTCACCATGGACGAGGACTACGCCCAGGCCGTGCGCAAGGTGTTCTGCGACTGGTACCACGACGGCCTGATCTACCGCGGCAAGCGCATCGTCAACTGGTGCCCCAACTGCACCACCGCCATCTCGGACGACGAGGCCGAGTACAAGGACGAGAAGGGTCACCTGTGGCACCTGCGCTACCCGCTGACCGAGCCGGTCAACGGCCAGGACTACATCGTCGTCGCCACCACGCGCCCCGAGACCATGCTCGGCGACACGGGCGTCGCCGTCTCCCCGAAGGACCCCGAGAAGGCCGCCTTTGTGGGTAAGACCGTCAAGCTCCCCATCGTCGACCGCGAGATCCCCATCTTTGAGGATTGGCATGTCGACGCCAACTTCGGTTCCGGCTTCGTTAAGGTTACTCCGGCCCACGACCCCAACGACTACGCTATGGGTCAGGCCCACGACCTGCCGCAGATCAATATCTTCGATGAGCATGCGGTGGTCGTCGAGGGCTACGGCGAGTTCACCGGCATGACTCGCGAGGAGTGCCGAGAGGCCGTCATCAAGTGGTTCGAGGAGCACGACCTGCTCGATCACGTCGAGGATCACGACCACTCCGTCATGCACTGCTACCGCTGCGACGCCGCGCTTGAGCCGTGGCTGTCCGAGCAGTGGTTCGTCGCCGTCGATAAGCTCAAGGGGCCGGCGCTCGACGCCGTCAACTCTGGCAAGGTCACCTTCCACCCCGCGCGTTGGACGCAGACCTACACCACCTGGATGGAGAACCTCAAGGACTGGTGTATCAGCCGCCAGCTGTGGTGGGGCCACCGCATCCCCGTGTTCTACTGCGAGGACTGCGGTTGGGAGGACGCCCTCACCGAGGACACCGATGTGTGCCCCAAGTGCGGCGGCCATCACGTGCATCAGGACGAGAACGTGCTGGATACCTGGTTCAGCTCGCAGCTGTGGACTTTCGCCACGCAGGGCTGGCCGCAAAAGCCGGAGCTGCTCGAGGGCCATCACCCCACGACGGCGCTGGTCACCGCGCGCGACATCATCGCGCTGTGGGTCGCTCGCATGGTCATGAGTTCGCTGTACTTCCTGGACGAGGTGCCGTTTAAGGACGTCGTCATCTATCCGACGATCCTTGCCAAGGACGGCAGCCGCATGTCCAAGTCCAAGGGCAACGGCGTTGACCCCATGGACCTCATCGGTATGTACGGCGCCGACGCCATGCGCTACAACCTGCTGACGCTGTGCACCAACAACCAAGACGTCAAGTTCGACGCGAACATCGACAAGAAGACTAAGAAGCTTATCGACAGCCCGCGTACCGACCAGGCTAAGTCGTTTGTGACCAAGATCTGGAACGCAAGCCGCTTCCTGCTTATGAACATGGAGGGCTACACGCCCGGCGAGCCCGTCGTGGAGACGCCGGCCGACGCCTGGATGTTCAGCCGCCTGGCAAAGGCCGTGAAGATGGTCACCGAGGGCATCGAGAACTACACCTTTGGCGACATGGCCCGCGGCGTGCAGCAGTTCTTCTGGAATGAGGTCTGCGACTGGTACGTCGAGGTCACCAAGGCCCGCCTGAAGGGCGTGGGCCGTCTGCAGGCTCAGCGCAACCTGATCTTTGTGCTCGACACCTCCATTCGCCTGATGCACCCGCTCATGCCGTTTGTCACCGAGGAAATTTGGGACAACATGCCGGCGAGCGTGCTCGATCTGGACGCCGAGGGCAACGTGAACCGCGCCGAGGCGCTCATGATCGCCAAGTGGCCCGAGCCCGCCGACTACGCCAAGTATGTTGACGAGGACGCCGAGCGCGCGTTTGAGCTGTGCCGCGCCGTCGTTTCCGCCGCCCGCGCCACGCGTTCGCGTTATCGCTTGAGCCCCAAGGCCGAGCTCGACGTGGTCGTACGCGCCGGTGCCGAGGACATCGAGAAGCTCGAAAGCCTGCGCTCGACGATTGAGCCGCTGGCTAACACCGCCTCGCTGGTCATGGGTACCGACGTTGAGAAGCCTGCCGCGAGCATCGCCGTGGTCGACAGCGGCGTCGAGGTCTTTGTGGTGCTCGAGGGCAAGGTCGATCTTTCGGCCGAGAAGGCGCGTCTTGAGAAGGAGATCGCCGCGGCTCAGAAGGAACTTGCCGGCTGCGAGAAGACGCTCGCCAACGAGGGCTTTGTGGCCAAGGCCGCGCCCGCGGTGGTGCAGAAGAAGAGGGACCGTGCAGCTGAGCTCAAGGAGATCCTGGCGGCGCTGACTGCTCAGGTTGCTGACTTCTCGTAGGCGGTACTGGGGGACGCGGCCCGACGCTTTGCTCTCCGCTGCGGACAGTCCTGCGCAAGACGGACAGCACATTAAGTGCTGTCCTTTGCGTGCGGAACTTGCGGCGAGCAAAGCGTCGGGCCGCTCCTAGTTCGCTTACGTGGTTGTTTACAACTGGTAGGTTGGGGCCACTTGGTTGTGGCCTTGATCTCGCTGCAAGCGGATAAAGGCTGATATTGTCAACGCGAGGGGCTCATTCTTTTTGGTGGGTCTCTTTTTCTGTTATGGGGGACTTTGGGTTATGGCTAAGCGTTCTGGGTCGTATGTCGTTCCTTTCTCGTTTGAGTTGCTTTCGTTTGATGAGGCTGTGGGGCTTGCTGCTGATACGGGGCGGATTTCTGGGGATGCTGGTCCTTTACTCGAGACGGTTGTCGATATGCTCGATGAGTTGGGGCGTCCGGACGAGTATTTCGATTGCATTCAGGTTGCCGGTACCAATGGCAAGACTTCGACTACGCGTTTTTCGGCTGCTATTCTTCGCGGCGAGGGGCTCAAGACCGCGCTGTATACGTCGCCGCAGCTGGTGCGCTATCCCGAGCGCATGGAGGTTGACGGGCGCGTTGTGAGCGATGAGGCGTTTGCCCGTGGCGTTTCGGCCGCTGTTGAGGCGGGGCATCGAGTGAATGCCCGTCGTGTGGCAGCGGGGGAGCGCGCCTATTCCATCACACCGTTTGACCTGCTGACGGCCGCAGCGCTTGTGGTGTTTGCCGAGGCCGCGGTGGATGTTGCCGTGCTCGAGGTTGGCATGGGCGGGCGTTGGGACGCCACGAGTGCGACCGATCCCGTCGCCGTTGCCATTACGGGCATTGGGCTCGATCACACACGTATTTTGGGCGACACGCTCGAGGCCATTGCGGCTGAGAAGGCTGCGGTTATTAAACCCGGGCGCTTGGTTGTTTTGGGCGAGGGCACACACGAGGCGAGCGTTCAACGCGTGATGGATGCTCGTTGTCGCGAGTGCGGCGTCGTGCCGCTTGTGGTGAGCCACGCCACGACTAAGGTGCCGGCGCATGTGGGCGACGCGGTTGAGTTTAGCTGCACCACGCCGCGTGCCATCTATACGTCGAGCATGGTTAAGCCGGCCTATCAGCCGCAGAATGCTGCGTGCGCGATTATGCTGTGCGAGGGGTATCTGGGTCACGAGCTCGATCATGACAAGCTCGATGCGTCGCTTATGGGCTGCCCCACACCTGGTCGTTTTGACGTGCTGGGGACCGATCCGCTCAAGCTGATTGACGCCTGTCATAACCCCCAGAGCTGCGAGAACTTTGTAAACGCGCTGGACGAGATCGATCCGTGCGTGGAGAGTCGCCCCACGCTGCTGTGTGCCGCGCTGGCCGATAAGGACGTGGCGGGCATCGTCGACGTTTTGGTTCCGGCGTTCCCCCGCGTCGTCGTGACCCAGACCGATTCCGACCGCGCCCTGCCGGCAGAGGAGCTCGCCGTCCTCGTTGATGCCGATAAGCTCACGGGCGTATATCCGAGTGTGTCCGAGGCCCTCGCTGCCTTCGATGCCGCGGGCGAGTCCTTCGTAGCAGCCGGCACTATCACCTTAGCCGGCGAAGTAGCCGGCCTGCTGCGCTAATCCCGTCCCCTCATCAGTTGCGGTGAAATGCGGACTGTTTTACAAGCCAGAAGCCTCAAACAGTCCGTATATCACCGCAACTCAAAAGCAGCCAATTTGGGACGGGGCTTTTGGCTGCCCTGTGCCCCGAGTTGACTCGCTTGCCACGAAATGGGCCTATCTACTACGTTTTACCGACTACCCTCGAGCACACGGAACATCGCGAAATTAAAACCGCAGGTAGATGGCTTGCTGGTTCTAAAAAAGACCCGCATGGTCGACCCATGCGGGTTAAACGTAGTAGATAGGCCGTTTTTGTGGCGCGGTTTTGGTGGGATGCGGCAAAGGGGCCGCCCCTTTGCCGCATTGCCTAGTCTAGGCGGACCGGATCGTGGGGGTAGGCGTTGAGAATTTCGACGCCGGTCTCGGTCACCAGGGCCAGGTCCTCGATGCGGACGCCGGTGCGGCCGGGGAGGTAAATGCCTGGTTCGATGGAGAACGTCATGCCGGGCTCTACGACCTGCTCGTTGACGAGCGAGACGTCGCCCGGCTCATGGTCCTGCAGACCAATTGAGTGGCCCAGGCGGTGCGTGAAATACTTGCCGTAGCCCGCATCCTCAATCACCTCACGCGCGGCGCGGTCCAGGTCGCACATGCGCACTCCCGGTGCGATGAGCGCCTCGGCTGCCTCGTTGGCGCGACGCACGATATCATAGATGCGCGCGGTCTCCTCGTCCGGTTCGCCCCAAAAGAACGTGCGCGTCATGTCCGAGCAGTAGTTGCGACGACGTCCGCCAATGTCGAACAGCACCACGTCGCCGCGCTTGAGTACCGTATCGTCGGGTTCGTGATGCGGGTCGCCGGCGTTGGCACCAAAGCTCACGATGGGCGGAAAGCTAAAGCCCTCGCAGCCGTGCTTGCGATACAAGCCGAGCATCTGGTCGGCGATCTCGCGCTCCGTCACACCCTCGTGGACGAGCTTGATGGCGTCGGCCATCACAGCGTCGTTAGCGGTCGAGGACGCGCGCATAAGCTCCTGCTCGGCGGCATCCTTGTAGGTGCGTGCGGCGGTGACGGCAAAGTCACCCAGGAAAAACTCGCTGGCGGCGTGGCGCTCCATAAGCGGCATCAAAAAGCCGGAGCGCATGACGGTATCGATGCCAAGCGGCTTGGTCGGATCGATCTCGCGCGCGATGGCATCGGTCACGATATCGGTATCGGTGTGGTAAGCAACGCGGGCATTGTCATACTCGGGCAGCTGATGCAGCGCGTTAACCAAGATCACGGGCTCTCTACCGCGTGTGAGCAACACGCCGCAAAAACGCTCGAACATATCGGCATAAAAGCCGGTCAGGTAATAGATTGACCAAGGGTCGTTTACGAGCAGCTGTGCGCCGGGGTGCTGAGCCTCGAGCGCATCGAGCACGCGCGCCACACGCTGGTCATCGACATGTGCCATGAAACATCCTTTCGCTAGGTTGCCACCATGGTATCCCAAGCCCGGCACATAGGGACGTTCCTTTTATGCCGGCACCTTGGGACACTCCTTAGCATGGGCTGTCTAGCGAACGTTCGGGCAAAAGTAGCTAAAAGAGGCCCGTCCCAAATGGGCTGGTTTCAAAAGTATGGCGGATTACGGGGCTGGACCTGTATTACTTGACCATGGCAAAAATCGCGAAATTAAAACCGCATGTAGATGGCTTGTCAAAAATCGAAAATTGCCGGTATGGATGGGGGTCTCCGAATCAGCCCCGTAATCCGGCATAGTTTTGAAATGGCACTAAAGTGGGCACAAGCTAAATACCGATCCCAAGGCAAGTTGCGGTGGAATAGTTCCTAGATGCCGGGGTTTTGGCGGAAATCAGGAACTATTTCACCGCAACTGAGGAGGGCAGGGTGGATGGCAGGGTAGCTTAAAGAGCCCGTCCCTAATTAGTTACTTAGACTCGGTCGATATCCATGCTGGCGACGAGGTCGATGCTGGTGCCGAGAAGGTCTTCCAGCACGACGTCGCCAATGCGGATGGGGGCTTTGACCACTAGACCGCGGATGAGGGCCATGGCTTGGGCGTGGAGTGCCAGCGGGATGGCTTCGGCGGTGCGTACGGGGAGAAGTGTCTCGTCGCCGCCGGATGCGGCAACGGTGGTTGTGAGCACACGCATGGGGCAGGTGAGCTCCTGATGTGCGAACTTATCGCCGCGCGGACAGCTGTTGCCGGTCACCGAGCGTACTCCCACCACGGCGCCATTGGCGTCGCGTTCTACCTCTACGGTCAGAAGGCATTCGGATGGGCAGGTCGTGCAGTTGAACTGCAGCGTTTCGGTCGCATTCGTGCTCATGGTTTTACGCCTCCTCAACAGGGTCAACGGACAGGACAATCTCACTGGCACCCAGGTCGAGTGCGCGCTGAATCACCTTTGCCGGCAGTGGGAAACTCTCCATAACGCTAGGCTTAAACGCGCGGACCTTGCCGACGAACAGTTCCTCGCCGTCGGCCAAGATCCTCACGCAGGCGGCATTGACTGGCCGGCGCACGCGGAAGTTGAGCTTGGTGAGCGCTGCGGCCGTAATGCGTCCCGGCAGCGCGTAGCCCGCGATGCCGGCAGGGGAGACCGTGAGCTCGCAGTCCGGAACGGCGCCCGCGCCGGCCCCCATCGCGTACGCCGCTGCAGTTGCGCCAGCCCTCTCGGACTCGGTCGTTACGTTGTCGGCAAGGTCGTGTACGTGCAGCACGTTGCCGCAGGCAAAGATGCCCGGCACGCCTGTCTGCAGACTCTGGTCCACCACGGCGCCCTGCGTGCGCGGGTCAAGCTCTACGCCCGCGGCAACCGAAAGCTCGTTCTCGGGAATCAATCCCACCGAAAGCAGCAGAGTGTCGCACGTAACAATGCGCTCGGTTCCCGGAATGGGCGCCAGGTGCTCGTCGACTTGGCTTACCTCGACGGCTTCCACGCGGTCGTGCCCAATCACGCGCGTGACCGTGGTGGACAGATGCAGCGGAATGCCAAAATCGTCCAGGCAGTTCTTGACGTTGCGGCGCAGACCGTTGGCGTATGGCATGAGCTCGTACACGCCCTCGACGGAAACCCCCTCGAGCGTGCAGCGGCGCGCCATGATCAGCCCAATGTCGCCCGAGCCCAAAATGACGGCATGCGAGCCGGGCTTGAGGTTCTCGATATTGATGTATCGCTGCGCCAGGCCGGCCGTAAACACGCCGGCGGGACGACTGCCGGGAATCTTAATCTCGCTGCGCGTGCGCTCGCGGCACCCCATGGCAAGGACGATCGCGCGCCCGGTGAGCTGCAGCATGCCGGCGGTGCTCATGAGCGTGACGGTGTGGACCGAGGTGTCTTCCGTAGGCTCGCCTGAATCAATTCCAATCACCATGCTGTTCAGGAACAGCGCAATGTCGGTTGCGTACACCTGGTCGATAAAGCGCTGCGCGTACTCGGGACCGGTGAGCTCCTGTTTAAAGTGCGACAGGCCAAAGCCGGGGTGGATGCACTGGCGGAGGATGCCGCCCAGGTGCTGCTCGCGCTCCACGATGGCTACGCGTGCCCCTGCCTTATGCGCGGCCAGCGCGGCCGCCATGCCGGCAGGTCCGCCGCCGATAACGACCACGTCGAAGGCCTGCGTTTGTACGGCTTCTGCGAGGCCGCAATCAATCGCGTTCGATTTGAATTCCGCCATCCTAGCGCACCCCCTTCAGCGGCCTCTCGACCAACCAAGATCTGGCATCCTCCAACAACACCTCGCTGGGGTCGCAGTCCAGCTCTCGGGCAAGAATCGCCACCACGCGGCTCTGGCAAAAACCGCTCTGGCACCGACCCATGCCGGCACGACAGCGGCGCTTGACGCCTTCGACCGAAACCGCGCCCGGCTGACGTCGGATCGCTGCCACAATCTCAGCCTCGGGCACCGTCTCGCAGCGGCAGACGATCTGCCCCCATGCGGGGTCGGTCTCAATGAGCTCTTCCTTGCGCGCCAGCGGCGCGCGGTCAAAGTCGTCCGGCGCGCGGCGTATCGGGTCCCAATCGTTCCGTTCGCGCAGAGCTACGCCGGCGTCGTGCAGTACCTGCTCCATGCGCTCGGCAATGGCCGGCGCGCTTGCCACGCCCGGCGACTGAATGCCCGCCGCCTGGAACAGCCTCGGCACCACGGCCGACTGTCCAATAAAGAAGTCGTTCGTTCCCTGAATGACCGGACGCCCGCCGGCAAATGCGCGCACCACGCGGCGCGTATCCAGATCGGGCACCAGCTTGCGCGCACCGGTCAGCAGCGCTTTCACATCGTTCGCATAGGTCTGCGTGTCGCCCGGCTCGCGCACGGCAGCCGTGGCGGTGATCACGGTATTGCCGTGCACGGTGCCCGTGACGATAACACCCTTCGACACCGGCGTCGGCACGGGGTAGAGCGGCATGAGCGTGCGCGGCTCCTTGTCCAGCACCACGATGTTGCCCTGACGCCAGATCATCTGGAACTCTTTGGCGCCCGCCATATGCGAGATGCTTGCGGCTCCGTTGCCCGCGGCGTTGATCAGGTAACGGCAGTGCACGTCGCCGGCAGGCGTCAGCAGCGTAAAGCGCGTGTCGTCGCCCGAGCCCGCGACTTCAATCGCTTCCACCGACGCGGACCGTATAAACGTCACCCCGTTGGCCACGGCGTTCTCCAGTGCGGCGATGGCAACCTCAAACGGGTCGACAAACCCAGTCGAGGGGCACCACAACGCGCACGTTGCATCGGCACTGGCGCGCGGCTCTAACTCGTGGATGCGGTCGGGTCCGACGATTGACAGCTCGGGCACACCGTTGGTAAGGCCATTGCTCCGCAGCTGCTCCAGATGCGCGCGGTCCTCGTCGTTGAAGCCCAACACCATCGATCCGGTGCGGCAGAACAGAAAGTCCAGCTCCTGCGCCCACGTACCGTACAACTCGCAGCCACGGGCGTTGACCTGTGCCTTAACCGTGCCAGGTGTCGGATCGTAGCCGGCATGCACCAGGCCGCCATTGGCCTTCGACGCACCCAGCGCAATATCGTTAGCCGCCTCGACTACGCAAATGGACAGGTCAAATCGCGCGAGCTGCCGCGCGATGGCGCATCCGGTGATGCCCGCGCCGACAATCGCGATATCAAACGTTTCTGTCACAGTGCCTCCCAGACAAGTTGACAGGCTGTCAATAAGAACATCCTACGGTCTACACACCCCCAGCGCGGCGGCAATGCGGCGAACAGCCCAGCAACACCCGCCAACGGCAGGCGAGGGGAGACCCAAGACCATCGGTGACCTCGTCTGCCGCCCCTGGCGTCAGAGGTTTGTCTCGTTCTGTAACATTAAGCTGAGGATTTGGGTTCCAGTTGTTACAGATTGAGATTGAAGCCGGGGAGAGATTCTTCTGTCTCGATCTGTAACATCTGGGGACTGTTTTGGGTTCTAGATGTTACAGAACTGACCTGAAAGAACGACAAAAACAAACACACTGCTTACCTGCGGGTTATGTACGGCAACAACGGCACAAGCGCGTAAAAACGGGTTAGCACACGCACTTGGGATAGTTTGGGGATACGAAAGCCACGCGGGCGTGCACCCCGAATTTCCCAGTTTGTTAACACAAAGATCACCATGCCGCCCAGGATCGTGATGTCGTCGGATAGCTCGTAGCTCCTCCCAGTCATTCCTCTTCCTCCATCCCTATGCGGCCTCGTCCGTGTTCCAGCCCATCAGGTCGTTGGGCGGACAACCAAGAACCTGCGAGATAGCCAAGAGCTTGTCGGCTCCAGGAATGTAATCGCCACTCTCGTACTTCGCGAAAGTGCTGACGTTTACTCCGACCTTGGAAGCGACCTCAGCCTGAGAAAGGTCAGCTCGGGCGCGTGCGGCGCGGATATCCCCTCCAGCTCCTTACTGAAATCCATTCGTTCCTCCTTAGAGACGCTTTTCTGTCTGTCGAATTTCAATATGAATAGTTATATGTCCCTGTTAATCGAATAAGCAACATTTTTTTGCATAAAGACATTTATTTGTTTACTATTCACTTAACGTAAAGAAAGGAGTGAGGATGAACCTTCGTCTAAGAGAGCGCCGAGAAGCCCTGGGGCTAAACCAAAAGGAGCTTGCACAAAAAGTCGGCAAGTCATTCCGAACTATTCAGTCTTGGGAGCGCGAGGAGAGCTATCCGAACGCAGAGCTCGTAGGTGCGCTCTGCGAAGTATTCAACACCGACCCCAACGACCTGCTCGGATGGTACGAGGAACATCCCGAGGACAAGCCGACGGCGCCGGTAGGCGCGGAGGGCGAGCTGATCACTTGCTACCGGCAGAGCACCGAGAAGAGGCGCTCGAAGATCCTGGAGACGGCACGCGACCAGGCCGAGTTGTCCAAAGCTCAGGTTGCGGCGCCTGAAGGCGAAGGGCTGGAAGCGGATTAAGTAAGGTCCGCGTAGGCATTCAAAGGAACCACCTGCGAGATTGGCAGATAACATGGGAATGTACGATTCAACTCGCCGACCTGCGGTTCGCCGCCGAGGAAAAGACGTGGGAGGCTTCGCCGGGAAGGCCAAGGACGCGCTCGACCTCGCATCCAAGGCCGCGGGACTCGTCCCCACAGTCACCAGCGCCATCGGCACGCTCGCAAAGCTGTTCGGAGCCTAGGCAGGCTGCCGCGAATCAAATCGTTGGCAAACTCAAGGCTTTATCTGTCATTTGACTAGGCGCAAGAGGTCGAATTCACAGAATCACCTCGATTTCTTCACCATCATTGTAACTAATTGATTACACTTCTAGCTAAGGAGAGGGATGGACAACAGAGGGCTCTTCCTTCATTGGATGAAGGAAATCGTGGACAAAAATAGCTTCATCCTCGTGGAACGCGAGGCAAGTCTGGAGTTCATGGCGAACATGGGAATCACCATGGACGAGCTCAAAAACGTGATCTTATCGCTCACGCCAAGAGACTGTTTTGATGGACCCGAAGCGGACCGCGACTCGCGATACCCGGGATGGACAGTTGCCGAATTCTCGCCCAAGGCATTTGGCAAGACGCTGTACCTAAAGATGTCCATAAAACACGAGGCCGAGCGATGCAAATGCCTCTCTGTCAAGTTGTACCGGGATAGAACGGAGGTCCCGAGATGAGCGAGATGAAGAGCACTTTCAGCACCTATTGCATTGAATGCGACCAGGAAGTCGAGGCACGCGTAGAGCGTCGTACCGAGACGATGCGCATCAGAAAACAGGATATTACCTATGAGACCACGGTCACGGTATGCCCCGTCTGTGGGGCGGCTATTGCGGACGCACGCATAGAAAGCGATAACCTCGCAGCCGCCTATGCCGCCTATCGCGCCACGAATCACTTACTTTCCCCCGAGGAAATCAAGGCCGTCCGCGAACGCTACGGCCTGTCGTTGAGAGATTTCAGCCGCTTCCTTGGCTTCGGTGAGCAAACTGTGGCTCGATATGAGTCTGGCGCGCTGCAGGACGAGGCTCACGATGGAATGATCAGGCTGGCAGCAAGCCCCGCTGGCGCCCTGTCACTTTTAAACGTAAAGAGAGACCAGCTGTCTGAGAAGATTATCAGCGCCGTCGAAAACTTTGTCGACTCCCAGGCTCCGGATCGCTTCAGCACTTTAGATTTTAGCTGGCCGCCACTTGAGGCCTACTCGCCGTCGAGGACGAACGGATACCGACCGTTCGATTGGTCGCGTGTGTGTGGCGCCGTTGTCATTCTTGCCCATCGCTGCAAAAATCTCTATAAGACCAAGCTGCAGAAGGCCATGTTCTTCCTCGACTACTACTGCTATGGCATGACGAGTACCTCCCTCACGGGAATCGAATACGCACATGCCGACTATGGCCCCGTCATAAACGATAAGGACACCTTGCTCTATGCCCTGCAGCAACAGGGCAAGATAGAGCTTGTCCCCAACGGCTGGGGCGAAATCGTAAAACCGCTCGTCGAACCAGAGGAAACGTTTGACGAAAAGGAACTCGAGTACATCGATCTTGTAGCCAGATTCGTCGACACGTTTGACACCGCAAGCGAGATATCAGAGTTCTCCCATGAGCTATCGGCATGGAAGGAAACGGGGAGTGGCAAGGTCATCGACTATCCAAAATATGCAGCGGAGGTCGTAGACGCTGTTGACACCAGGATGGCAGTCTAAAGGGCCCCTGAAGGAACAGGGCAGGTCCCAGCAAAAGGCCAGTTGTTGCAGATGACGCAACAACTGCTCCAGACATAAAGAAACCCCACCGCGCACGGCTGGAACCTTGGCGCGGCGGGGTGATAGCAAGGATGCCGGAGTAATACGGAGATAGCTCCGGGCGACCTAGGGACATTATATGACGCGCAAGCAGAGGCGCCGCGCGGCAGGCTCCGAGTGGCTAGCAGATCGCGGGGACGGACTGCCCATGAATCGATAGATGTGCAATCATAGATGGAAGAAGTGGTGCGCAGCCGAGGGTATCGAACACATCCCGTGGTCGAACCTTCGCAACTCGTGGCGAACCATCTGCGAGATGGAGCTGCACATGCCCTGGGACCTCATGGAAATGCTCATGGGACACTCCCCGCCGGGCGTGTCGGGGCGACATTATATTCGTCCCTCCCGTGAGCAGGTGGCGCGTTCCGTTTGCGACGCACTTGGGATAAATTGGGATATTTCCCAACAAACCAGCAGGTAAAACGGACGCAGTAAATAGTGGCAGATCAAGACAAACCTTCCGGCGGATTTTGAATGTCTCTATCTGTAACAGGAAGGGGAGATTTTGGGGCTCAGATGTTATAGATTGAGATGTTTGGCTGACGGCTTGCCCGTTTATCTCGATTTGTAACATCTGGAGCCGATTTTCTTGAGTAGTTGTTACAGATTGAGACATTGGGTTCGGAGATTTTTCTTCGTCTCGATTTGTAACGTTTAGCCGAGATTTTGACCCGTAGATGTTACAGATTGAGATGTTTGTGTCCGCGCCAGCCCCGCCCCTAGCCGTAGTCCCATATAAACAAACCCCGTGGTAAACTTGACCGAACTGTAAATAATCCGAAAGGTACCCGTAATGTCCAAGTACATCTCCGAGCTCATGTCGCCGCAGCTTATGGGCGTCGTCTATGCCTTCGTTGGCTTTATCATCGCCCTGTATGTGCTGTCGGTCGTCTACGTGTTCATCGACGCTCGCCGCCGCGGCGCCAGCGCCTACGTGGCATGGGGCATCATCGCTCTCATCCCGTTTGTAGGCCTCATCGCCTACCTGGTCCTGCGTCCGCACTCCTACGCGTCCGACCGCGAGGAGCAGGAGCTCGACATGGCCCTGCGCGAGCGCCAGCTTGCCCAGTACGGCACCTGCCCGCAGTGCGGCGCGCCCATCGAGAAGGACTTCGTCGTCTGCCCGGTGTGCGACACTCAGGTTCGCAACGTCTGCCCCAGCTGCCATCGCCCGCTCGATGCGCACTGGAAGGTCTGCCCCTACTGCCGAACTCGCATCCAGTAACGCATCCATCGCCGGGCTGGCCGCAAGCCACGGGCGCCGCGCGTCCCGTGCGAGCCACACGCGCAACCCGCCCCACACGATGAAGCATGCGTAGAAAATCGCCCGCCGTGCCATTAAGGTGCGGCGGGCGCTTGTATACCAAGGCAACCTGCCTATAATGATGCAAGTCAAAAACGCCGAGCGCATCGCACGCACTTGCATCAGGCATCCGAGAGGAGAAAACATACCCATGAAGGCACTCTACAATGACGGTTCGGTGGCCGAGCTCCCGCAGGACGAGGTCACGCACGTCATCCGCCACTCTGCCGCGCACATCATGGCGCAGGCCATCAAGCGCCTGTACCCCGAGGCCGACTTTGCCTACGGCCCCGCGACCGACAACGGCTTCTACTACGACGTCGATCTGCCCGAGGGCGTCAAGATCAGCGAGGACGACTTCCCCGCGATCGAGGCCGAGATGAAGAAGATCGTCAAGGAGAATCTCAAGTTCTCCGTGTACGAGAAGCCCCGCGCCGAGGCCATCGCCCTTATGGAGGAGCGCGGCGAGAAGTACAAGGTCGAGCACATCGGCGACCTGGACGATGACGCCCGCATCACCTTCTACCAGCAGGGCGACTACATCGACATGTGCGTCGGCCCCCACATCTGCTACACCAAGGCCCTCAAGGCCTTTAAGCTCACCGGTGTCTCGGGCGCCTACTGGAAGGGTGACAAGGACAACAAGATGCTCACCCGCATCAACGGCGTCGCCTTTGCCACCAAGGAAGAGCTTGACGAGCACATGCACATGCTGGAGGAGGCCAAGAAGCGCGACCACCGCAAGATCGGCCGCGAAATGGACCTCTTTATGATGCGCGACGAGGCCCCCGGCTTCCCGTTCTTCCTGCCCAACGGCATGATCCTTAAGAACACGCTGCTGGACTACTGGCGCGAGATCCATCACAAGGCCGGCTACGTGGAGATCTCCACGCCGCTCATCATGAACAAGCAGCTGTGGAAGACCTCGGGCCACTGGGACCACTACAAGGACAACATGTACTCCACCGTCATCGACGACGAAGAGTACTGCATTAAGCCCATGAACTGCCCGGGCGGCGTGCTGGTGTATGCCTCCAAACCGCACTCCTATCGCGAGCTGCCCATCCGCGCCGGCGAGATTGGCCTGGTGCACCGTCACGAGCTGCGCGGCGCCCTGCACGGCTTGTTCCGCGTGCGCTGCTTTAACCAGGACGACGCCCACCTGTTTGTGCGTCCCGACCAGCTGACCGACGAGATCGTGGACGTGGTCAACCTCATCGACTCCGTGTACCAAAAGTTTGGCTTTAAGTACCACGTTGAGCTTTCCACCCGCCCCGAGGACTCCATGGGTTCGGACGAGGACTGGGCTCGCGCCGAGGAGGGCCTGCGCACCGCTCTGGAGCAGCTGCACATGGACTACGAGGTCAACGAGGGTGATGGCGCCTTCTACGGCCCCAAGATCGACTTCCACCTGGAGGACTCGCTCGGCCGTACCTGGCAGTGCGGCACCGTTCAGCTCGACTTCCAGATGCCGCTCAACTTTGACCTGGAGTACGTGGACGCCGACGGCACCAAGAAGCGCCCCATTATGCTGCACCGCGTATGCTTTGGCTCCATCGAGCGCTTCATCGGCATTCTGATTGAGCACTTTGCGGGCAAGTTCCCCACCTGGCTGGCTCCCGTGCAGGTCAAGGCACTTCCCGTCTCTGAGAAGAGCCGCGACTACGCCCACGAGGTGTGCGCCAAGCTGGAGGAGGCCGGCATTCGCGTTGTCTGCGACGACCGCGACGAGAAGATCGGCTACAAGATCCGCGAGGCCCGCAGCATCGACCGCGTGCCCTACATGCTCATCCTGGGCGAGAAGGAGGTCGAGGCCGGCAACATCTCCGTCCGCGATCGCTCCAACGAGACCGTTCAGATGAGCGTTGACGAGTTTGTTGCCAAGGTGACCGAGGAGATCAAGACTCGCGCCTAAGGCAAGCTGCACAACAATTTACAAAGGCGACCGTTCACAATGGACGGTCGCCTTTTTCATGCCTAAATAAGAAAAACCGCTGGTTGAGCGGCTTTTTTTGTTGCACAAAAAGGTACAGGTTGGTAGTGTCGAGAAAGTTGGTGTAGCGCCCGATCCGAAGCGAGTCGGCCCGGCGTCCTGGAACCTGGAACACGGTTGATATCCTATGCCGCCTCGACCCTGTCCGCAAGCTCGAGACCGGACTCGAGCATCTTCCTGGCCTCCGCCTCGAGCCGCGCCCAATCGACGTGACCGTCGATTCCCCGAGTGCGACCGTCATCGTAGAGCTCGTTCATCCTCGCCTCCGAGAAGTACCTGGACTCCTGCCATATCTCGTCCTGCTCGCACATGACCGCGCCCGCCAGCCGCACCAGCGACCCCGTGGAGGGGAACACCTGCACGACGCGCGACCTGCGCTTTATCTCCCGGTTGGTCCTCTCCTGCACGTTGTTGGTGCGCAGGCGCTTCCAGTGGGTCGGCGGGAAGTCGAGGTAGGCCAGCGCGTCGGGCTCGGCCTCCTCCAGCACCGCCGCCGCCCTCGGGCAGCACCCCTCCAGCATGTCGCACGCCGCGTGGTACATGGCCGTCACGGTGGCGGCGTCGCGCCCGCGGAACACCTGCGACACGATCCTGCCCACGCGGCGCCTGGGCTGCCAGGAGCCGGCCTCGCGCATGCAGTCGCGCATGAGGTGGACCGCGCAGCGCTGCCACGCGGCGCCCTGGAAGACCTCGCCGAGCGCCCGGACGAGCCCCGGGTGGGCGTCCGAGACGACGAGCCGCACGCCCGCCGCCCCGCGCGAGCGGATGGCCCGCAGGAAGGCGAGCCACGAGTCGTAGGACTCGGTGTCGACCACGTCGACGCCCAGGACGCGCCTCCAGCCGCCCGCATCGCAGCCGATGGCGGTGACCACGGCGGTGGAGGCGACGCGCCCCTCGCGGCGGCACTTGACGTAGGTCGCGTCGAGCCAGACGTAGGGCACCGGCGAGCCGCCGAGCGGCCTTCCGCATAGGTCCTCGATATCTGCGTCCAGGCTCGAGGCGATGGCGCTCACCTGGTCCTTCGAGAGCCTGGAGACGCCCATCTTCTCGGCCACCCTCTGCACCTTGCGGGTGCTCGTGCCCGTGGCGTACATCTCGGCCACGGCGGCCACGAGGGCGCGGTCGACGCGCTGGTAGCGCTCGAGCACGTCCTCAGGGAAGAAGCTGCCGGAGCGCAGCTTGGGGATGCGCAGCGTCAGCGTGCCGACGCAGGTGGCGAGCGACCTCTCGCGGTAGCCGTTCCGGCTGTTCGCCCCGCCGCCGCACAGCTGGTCGGCCTCGGCGTCCATCACGGCGTTCACGACCTGCTCGGCTAGTCTGCGGAGCAGCTCCTGCATGTCGATGGCGCCGTCGTCGAAACGGGGCATGGCGAGCATGTCCGGCGTCGGGTCTGATAAGATTCCCATAGCGGTCTTCGTCCTTTCCTAGAACCTGTTGTTGTGGTGATTTCAGATTCTAGGACGAAGGCCGTTCTTCGTTAAACGGGCGCTAGGGCGTCACCCTTACACCAACTTTCTCGACACTACCGATAGCTTCCAATGCTGAAGATTTGAACCGGTATATGTTGCCTGCGAAACGTTTGCGCCGTCCTTGACAGCTTCTGCTGTTAGCGCCTTTTTGGAGTGTACAAAAATAAATGTGTATGTTCCGTCTCCCTGTCTTCTAAGATCAACTGATTGATTTGGGGAATTGTAGTCAGTCCAAATTTGAGCATTTGCAAAATCATCTTGGGACGCTAAACGAATGTCGATTGTTTTTGTCGTGTCAAGTTTGGTTTTTATGGCGTACCTACCGTTTGGAAGTGCATCGAGTTCAGTTGGAACAAGATTAAAGATTGTTTCGGCCACACCGCCATTTGACCAAGTTTGAATATTTGTGCCGTTTCTTGTGTCGGCTCTTCTAACATTTAGCCACTGGTTCCCTGCTTTATTTTTTATTGTATATCCCGTCCCCATTCGTTCGACAACCCATCTCTGTAGATCGGAACCATCTATATTTGACTGACTAACATTCGATCCATCACGACTTGATTCAGCAGACAGCGCTTTTCCTGAATGAACGAACGTAATAAGATAGGTGCCGTCGTTTTGGAATTGGAGGTTGACCTTTTGTTGTCTGCCGCCGTGATCTTGCCAGAGCTGTACATTCGCCCTATCGTTCTTCGACTCCATGCGGACGTCTAGGGCTTTTGATTGGTCGAGGCATGAGTATATGGAATACATTCCGTTGGGCAAAACCGGTGTAGCGGTTGGTTTGATTTGCAAGAACTTTGCCGTGAATTTGAACGTAGCAATCCAAGTAGTGCTGGTTTGTGTGGTGACTATTGATGCCGCTTTTAGATCTGCTTGGTCAGTTTCAGTCTTCCACTCTCTCAGATTCATCGCATACGCAATGATCCCATTCTGAATCCCCGAGATGCTCGGCGGGAAAGATTGATTGTCAGCATTGATGGAAAAGCCCTCTTCTTTGGCGTCCAGATACTGCTGAATGCGGTCGGCATACTTCTCGGCCCATTCATCGGCCTTGCCATTTCGCATAAAGTAATTGTTGGACAGGTCGGTTGAGCGATAGGCATAGTCGGCCTTCTGGTAGTTAGCCGTGTGGTCGGAGTGGGCGATTGCCATGAGCTCGTCGGTCAGCCCAAAGTACAGATGGCGCTGGTCCAGGTCTCCGTACCAGTTGTCGCTGGTGTCGTCCCAGGTTAGGTCCATCTGGCACCATTTGCCGTCGATCTTTACGGCGTTCCAGGTGTGGCCGTTGCCGGTGATGCGGCCGTTGGTGATGCCCACGGCGTCAAGGAGCTTGGAGTAGATGCGCTGGTAGCTCTCGCAGGTGCCCTGGTGGCGCGTGAGGCCGCTTTCGGCCGAGCACCAGTTGAGGCTGTGGTCGTACTCCAGCTGGTCGAGCGTCCAGTCGTGGAGCCACAGCGCCATGTCGTATTCCGAGCAGTTTGTCTGTTGCCTGCACTGGGCCACGGCGTTGTTGACGATCTGCGTGACGCTTGGGCGGGCGGCATCGTTTATGGTCACCTCCGCCGTGGTGCGCAGGTAGTAGATCCCCTTGTCGTTTTGGGGGTCGTTTCTGTCGTTGTCCATAAAGTAGAAGTAGATGCGGTACGTGCCCGACGCCGTGAAGTCGAAGGTAAAGTCGTGGCCCGCGGTGCCCAGGCTGTAGTAGCTGCCCCATGCCGCGCGCGACGGGTCGCAGACGCTTTCCTGGCTGCCGCCGTCCCAATAGGTGGGCACGTCCATGCGCGCCTTGGCCTGGGACGATCCGTTGGTCTGGGTTACGTGGAAGGTCGTCGCGGTGCCCGCGGGGGCTTCGTTCCACGAGACGGTGAAGGTGACGCCGTTTTGGGTTGCCGTGGCGGAGTGGGCGTAGGTGGTTTGTGACGTGGTGGAGATGGCCTCGGGCGTGGGGTTGGTTTGGGCGCGGAGAGATGGGGCGGTGGTGCCGGTTGCGGCGGCGTCTGCGGTGTTGGCGTCCGCGGGGTCGGTCTGGCTGGCGCCGGTAGATGTTGCGGTGCTGTCCTCTGCGGTATCTGCTGTCGCATTTGTGTTGGTGCCGTCTTCAGCCTTGCCTGTGCCGCTGCTCGTGGCGTCGGCTTGCGCCTGCTGCGTGGCTGTTGCCTGAGGCTGGATGGCTTCCGCAATGGCTGCCATGGGCATCGTCGCGCTGACCATGGACGTGCACGCGATCGCGCAGAGCAGGTAGTAAAGGGATCGTTTCATAGCGGAGCCTCTCGGTGAGCAGCCAATTGGGTTCGAAGGCAGCTCCAGGCCAGCACTCCGCACATATTCTGTTGCGGTTTATTTTACGGGAACCCCAGTCAACATCAGCGAACTTTCTGGGGAAGGTTGGGGAGGGGGAGGGGTGCTTGGTTGCCCGGTGGCGTTGTGGTTTGCGTTGGGTTGGCTATGTCCGATGCGGCAAATCCAGCATGAGGCCGTCTCGCGCTTCTTCGAGACTCGCCACCGAGACCTTCCGGGAAAAGTCCGCGAGGCTGCTGCTTAGGTTAAGTTCTGCGTGGTCGTATTTTTCAATTTTGCAGCCCGGGTGATTCTCGTCTGGTAAAAGGCGACATTCGACCGGTCGCGACCCGATGATTCGATACTCCTTCTGATATGCGTACTTGGGTGTTTTGATAACGAGATTGTGCGGGATGCCCTCAAAGATCTCGCGTATCAGTTTTGGCCCGGGAACGCCGTAGGAGATGGGACCGTGGGCGTAGATGCTTCCGTCGTCGGTGGTGTGTCTGTCGGCGAGGCGCGCGAAGCTGTCGTACTGTAGGCAAGCATATCCGTAGAGGCATACCAGAGGGGTCGTACTCTTCTCTGGGATGTTATGTTTGCATAATTAATTAAGACAATATAATTGGTGGCAATTAATAAATGCAACGAACGTTTGTGCTTGCTATCGTTGCGCTGTTCATTCATGGATCGGAGATTGATCACGGATGTCTGATTACAATTTCTACTACGACGAAAGCCAGCATAGCCGCTTACTCAATCTCGAGACCATCAAAGCCGATGAATTCTATGATGGATTTGTTGTTGCAATAGTAGGGTGGGATTCTCAACGGGAGTCCGATTTAGCTGCCCAGTATTGTGAATTCGAGAAAAAGTATCTTTCTCCAAACGCTAAAGAGTTAAAGAGCACTTGTCTTAAAAGGAGCCAGTTCAAATATGGATTTAAATCTCTGTCTCAATATAACGCGCGTTTGATCAGTGATTATCTCGACCTGTTTGATGAAGAAATGTATGTCTATTGTTCCTTCTCAAGTAAGGTCGAATTGCTTGTTGATAGACTGTTCAGTCAATATCAAAACCAGCCCTGCTTTAATGCCGATCTAATGAAATACTCTCTTGCAAAGCTGTTAGTTCAATATAGACCTAATGAAGTTGTTGAATCGATATATAAATCGCCCGACGATTTATTAGACGCTTTGCGGGACTTTCTCCTAAATAGAATCGAAGATGACAAAGCGAATCCCGAACTTAAGTGGACCGAAATGGATCAATTCAGATCGATTTTGGAAGTTATGGACCACGTGATGCCACTGGATGATTATCAGTGGGAATACTATTCGCCTCTTGCGGGATTCGGACTATATCTGAGCGAGCATAATGAGATTGATAACTGCACGCTTATCATTGATCAAGAAGAGAATACTAGAGCTGCTGCAGAACGGCTTGGCTTTGATGGGGTGCGTGAAGCGGATTCTTCTGAGTGCTTCGGTGTCAGAATGGCTGACATGCTTGCTGGAATAGTGGCAAAACTCATGAAAGCTATTCGCGATGAACTGACCTATCGGTCGCGAGAAGATGAGATTAAAAAGAACCTTTTTGATGCGGAGTGGTTCAACCTAAATGATGATCGACTCGAACTATACAAAAAGCTATATCGAGTGTTGATTCAGTATGATAAATGCTGGTACAAGGTCTATGGAAGCGGTTTCTCTGATGATCTTGTCGTTTTAATTGCGCTGCTAAAGTACTTCAATAATTTTGATAGCGCCGCTCAGCTCCGCGAGCTTAGCGCTAATAATGCGGAAAGATTCAACACCTTCTGCTGCCAGAGTCTTTCGGAGCATTTTCAAGTGTTAAGCGATGACCCTTTGTATACGGGCGATTTGAGCGATCCTAAAATCTTATTTCGCCCCCGTCTTAGGATCACCGATCAGCCCAGAACCTATAAGGTGATGGATGTTAAGTTTGGCGAAGATGGTGCCCCAGTGGCTCTGATATCTGAGAATGGTTGCGAAACTGCCTGTCTACTACCTACCGACCTTGCTGGATGGGTCGGTATGGTGCTTTCCAGGGATGAATGGAAAGATTTATTGTTTCCAGGAAACGTGAAATTCCAGTATTCTCAGGGTCGATTCTGCGCCGATTTTTTATAGAAAAAGAGATTAGCGCTTCTGAGAACTTAAGAGGGGGGGTCATGGCTGATTAAACTGAAGGGCCATGTGTACCAGCGCCCTGGATTTCATTTACTCACTGTGACAGATTTTATTGCGTAGGGGGTTATGGTCTGTAAAGTTGGAATCGATACCGTTGGTTAGTATTGTTATTTCCTGTTTATGTTTGACTTTCTACAAGCAGCCCACGCGTTTGACTTAAGGAGATCGTTGTATAGGTGGAGTCGGTCATATTACTTTGGATTGTCTTCTACGTCTTTATTGGTTTGTCGAGCGTTCAGCTTGTCCACTATGCTGGACCCTTGGCGATTGGAGGGCAATACACCGTCGACGAACTGTATTCCACCGACGAGTCGGGCAGACTGAACGTTGCCTACCGAATTTTCGCTCCAACAATTTGTTGTCAGCTTCCGGTGTTTATTGTTGCTGCGATTTGCGATGCACTTTCAGTTCCGGGTCCTTCGCTGCGATGCATGCCCACCCTTTTCTATTGGTTATTTCTTGGGGTTACTAAGCATGCAAGGGGTAAATTGCGGTACCGAACCCTTCCTTTCTTGTTTGAAGCGTTCATGTCTCTTTTACTTTCTGTTGCATTTGATCACTTTGTTATCGATGGTTATCTCGGAGGTCAGGGGTTAGATGTGCTTGATACCTCGAGTATTGCCTTTGAGTTTGAGTTGGCATTATTTGGTGTTGTGACCTTTTGGATTTCCACCCTTTTTAAACGTTACCAAATTAAGTGCACTAGTGTGCACTCAAATGTCCTTCCATCATATGTCGTTCCTTCGGACTCCGTATTTGGTTACTCTTCAATTGATACGGGCGAGGCCAGGCTCTTTGCATACGAGCGCGAATATGGTGATCTCTTGCCTCAGCGGTTTTCAAGCGATCTTCTGTTGAGAAGTGTTTTCTTTGCAATTATGGCGATTGAGGATGGGAATCGGCCCGAGTTTATCCGAACGATCGAGCGCATGGCAGCTCATTTCCATTTGGCAAAAACCACTGGAATAATGCAGCAGACGAGCGATGCTCCTTTGTCTGATATGGATAGCGTTAAACTCGCAATTCCCTATATTGAGCGCATGTGGGATCAGTTTCTTGTTGAATTCGCCCGTTCTGCCGAAGGGGCAGGGGGAGACGCCCTACGAATCTTCAAGTGTTACTACACCTACGATTACTGTATGTTGTCGCGGACTATCCGCAATCATTTTGCGCCGTTTTACGGGGACTATTGTGGAACGAGATTACTTAATGCTAATCGCGTATTTTGCGATGTTCTTGAATTTGAGGAAAGGCAGCGCTACGGATTGCTTCCGAAGACGGTTTCTGCGACTGGATCGATATGCGCCACTGAGCTTGGATGGCTTTCTGGGGAGTACTGTTATTGGGCCGATTACAATACGGTTGTATCCTGCCTGAGTGAAAATGATGCCAATGGCGCTAAACTGGTCAGCAAAAATGATGTGAATAAAACTCGGATAACCGAGACGACCTCAAGGCTTAAGGAGCAAGGTGTTTCCGTTCTTGAGGCCAAGTATGTGCCCGGCGCTTCGGCGACCATCGTGTGCATTGGCGATTCCTCTAAGATTTCGAGTACAGCCGGTAGTGACTGGATAGTTGTTGGCTAGGGGATTTAACTCCGCTTTTTGCAAATATTGAAATCGCTTTTGTGGACAGGGCGCATAAATGTGACGTTCACTTGATGATGGAACTTGGTACAACGTTGCGGCTCTGCTGATGTTTGATTTGGGTCTGGTTTAGGACTGTCGCTATTTGTGGTGACGACAAATATAGTCAAGGGCGAGTGCGTATGTCTGCCATGGTATTTAAAGACGGCCAATATCAAGCCTAAGACACATATTGATGGTAAAGTTACTTGAGACAAGGTCGCAGCTAGTCATTGATTGCCCCGATTGGAGCAAGTCCTCTGTTAAAGATGGACTGAGACGTTTTTACCAATTCGGGTCCGTGCATATGGTCATTCCATAGTCACGGACCCGAAACCGTGCCTACGGAATGACCATATGCACGGACTGTGCGGCCTTGTCCTTATTGGAATCGAGGTGCAATGCTCTGCGACTGTATCAGTAAAACTGATTTGAATATTCTTAGAAATCATCTGAGGGTTAATCGTGACGTTAATAAACTGCCCTTGTTTATCTTTCCCTGCGGCGGTGACCAGAGCCTGTATTCCTCTCGACGTTTCTTTAGAGCTTATGTGTCCAACAATCACACCAAGGCTTTAAAAAAGGCTCTGTTAGACCAAGATTGACATACATATGTCATCACGGCGCCATATCGTTAGCCTCGTAGACCGCGGGGCAGCATGAACGCCGAGGACCTGGTAATCACCTTCAAGAGGGACATCGCGAGCCTCAGCAGGACCGAACGCCGCCGGCTCCGCCTACGAGGCCGAGCGCTCCCCGCGCTGCGGGTCCGCCGCGGTCGTGAAGAAGGGCAAATCAAAGAACGGCGAGCAGCGTTACCTCTGCCAGGATTGCGGCAGGACCTTCGGCATGGGCAGCGGGCACATCCTGGGGACGAGCAGGCTCCCGAAGGAGACCTGGATGGCCAATGCCGAGTGCTTCGTTCTCATGCTGCCCCTGCGCGAATGCGCGGGGCGCTGCCATGTCTGCCTCAAGACCGCCTACACCATGCGCCACAGGCTCATCGAGTGTCTCTCGGCCTACTCGCCCTCGTTCAAGACCGGGCGGGGCTGCGGCTGCGAGCTCGACGAGACCTACTTCCCCGAGTCGTTCAAGGGCAACCACACGAAGGGGTCATTTACGATGCCACGTCACTCCCGACATCGTGGCAAGCAGGTGCACAGGCGCGGACTGTCGCGCGAGCAGATCTGCGTCATGACCGGCGTGAACGACTCGAACGAGACGTTTCTCCAGGTCTCGGGACGAGGCATCCTGTCGAGGAAACGCGCCATGGACGTGCTGAGGGACCGCATCGCGTCCGCTTCCGTCGTAGCGACGGACAAGGCGTCCGCCTATGTCGACGTCCTCGCGGAGCTCGAGGTCGACGCACACACGGCCTACGATTCCAAGGACCCTTCCGAGGGGACCATCAACCGGATCAACACCGTCCATTCGCTCCTCGATACCTTCATGAAGCCGTTTAAGGGCGTGTCGACGAAGCACCTCGGCACCTACCTCGCTTGGTTCAAGTGGTGCCGGACCTTCATGGCGACCGATTCCGGCACCGCCGAGCGCACGGTCGCGCGACAGCTCGCCAACGGCGTGTGCAGGAGCCGCATCCATGATATGTTCAACGTCCTGCCGCCCTAAATGGACTACTGGACCGAAGCCGCCGCATAGAGACAGTAGAATGGTCGCATCGCGATATACGAGGAAAGGTGCAGCCATGCCGTCGAATATACCGGCCACGACGATCCGGATCGACCCGGAGGCCAAAAAGGAGGCCACGGCCATCCTGGACGAGCTCGGCCTGTCCATGTCCACCGCCGTCAACGCGTTCCTCAGGGCGCCCGTCCGGAAGGGCGGGTTGCCGTTCGAGATGAGGGTCAAGGCGCCGGTGCCCGACGGGAAGACGGCAAGATAGTCGGCAAATCGACTTGGGCGATGGGACCCTCACGATTGACCCGACAGATCTTGAGCACATCGCCCCTTTGCCGGATTCAAACCCGGCAAGGGGGCGATTATCTTGCAATTTCAAAAAGATGATTGGGGCAGAATGTCAATCATGGTCTAACAGAGCCTTAAAAAACGTTTTTTGTCTTACTGCCGAAGACGTAGCGGCGGAAATGGACGGTTCGAGACTCAATTTACTTCAGCAAGAGGCCATGCTTGCCGACATATCTGACTGGATATTGATTTTTGCAGAGAGCTGTGGATCTTTTTGCGAGTTGGGTGCTTTCTCCGCTTTGCCTCATGCTGCTTGGATTACCTCTGTTGCTGTTGGAAAGCAATATAGGGGCTCTCGGAGCTTCTTGATTGATGGGCCAGTGAAAGAAATAGCTACGGGCGACTCTTCGCTTAACAAAGTCTTTTACTTAGACTTAAATAACCCGATGTCTTCGCCTGACTTGTGCCGCTTTGTTTCTGAACTAAGACCCCTTATTGGTGTTAATGCTACTAAGCGGGGCAAGGCTGGCTTAAAGGCCGCTAGAAAGATGATCAATCGAGATGAGTCCAAGATTAACGTGGGCTCGCTCGTCCATGAGTTACTTGATTTGCTCCAAATATTGGGCCCCATGTCAGAGACCGATTTACGAACGATATATTGTGCGGCCAAAGGCTTCCGTGCTAGTAAGCTCAAAATATTCTCGCCCATTTTAAATGCAGACATGAACAATGCCGGTGTTCCGATATCTTGGTCGGATGTTTGCTGCATGATGAGAGCTACCGGTCTTGTTTCTAAAGTGAGATGCAATAGGGGTCCGGATTATCTGATTAAAAGCACGATACACCTTGATTCCTATTTCATGTTTAAGAGATACGAAGACCGAGATTTCTTAAATATGAGGGCGCGGGTAATCCTTCGTAAGAGATCAATGGGGTATGGAGGCGTTGCCGGTGTCTATTGCGGATAGAATTTGCTTCGACCTTGGAATGACAAATTGTCAGCTATTGGGCCTTGTAAGCTCAACGACAGATAAGTACCACAGTTTTTTAGCCGGTGGAAGAAAGATTGTTGCGCCTCGGCCAGATTTGAAGCTCGTCCAATGTTGGATTTCGGATTATATAAATACTGAGTTTGATATAGATCTTCCTTACGCCACAGCCTACGAAAAGGGCTCAAGCGTCTGCCGTAATGCCGGGCTTCATGCTAAGAGCAGCCATTTTCTTCTGCTTGATATTTGCCATTTCTTTGAGTCCTGCACTCAGCAAATGGTCAGGAATTTGTTTTCAGGGGGAACGTATCGGTCGACAAACGCTGAACCTCGCTCGCGTCTTACTGCAGACGATGTCGATCTTCTCGTAGCTTTATCATGTTATCGGGGTTCTCTTGCAACGGGTTCTCCGTGTTCGCCCTTTATTGCCAATCGTATAATGGCTTCGTTTGACCATGAGATTGCAGCTAGACTAGGCGAAAGATTCGTCTACTCGCGATACTCTGACGACATCTGCATTTCATCAACTGAATGGATAGACTCTGCGGAGATTTTAGCTATTGTCGATGACCGCCTAAAGCAAAAGGGTTTTAATCTGAATAAGGACAAAACTCGCTGTTTTGGACGAGGGCACCTACGTAAAATCACGGGCATCTATCTCGACTGCGATGGCGTCCTTCGACTGGGGCCTCAAAGAAAAGCAGAGCTAAAGCGCTCCTTATACCAGGTGCTTATGCGCGAGTGCGATCGTAATCACGCCCATCGCGTTTTAGGCCACTTGAGCTTTTGTAAACAGGTTGAACCGGAGTATTGCAATGCACTTTTAGCTAAGTACGCGAGCTATGGTAAGGCTGTGTCTAGCGGAGGCGTTATGCCAGCGTTAGTGGAGCTCGCCTATGGGTAATTGTTAGGTGACCCTCTGTGGGGGTCACGTGACGGTTGTTTCGGTTAGCTTTTTGAACCACTCTCGAATCGGTTGCATATTCTATATAGCAATATACAAAAGCTCTTTGGGAGCTTTAAGGGTGACGCCTTCTGTTAGAGAGTGTTGCCCTTTTTTCATGCATGTAATGTGTGACGTGCTAGCTAAACGCCATTCCGACAATGGGATGGTCGAGTATGCTCGGTTTGGCACCGTGCGCCTGCTGTCATTGGTGTGGCAAGCACTTGATTTAGACTACTTAAAGTCTATAATCAAAGAAAAACTCTGATATATCTTTTCAAAATAATGAAAGGAATGTTGAGTACCATGCTTTGTCAGTTCACCTTTAAGAACTATCGGTCCTATCGCGACGAGGCTGAGCTTTCCATGCAGGCGATGCCGATGAAGGAGTTTGAGCGTTCCCTCATCGAGTGCTCCGACGGGCAGAGTTTCCTTCCGGTGGCTGCGGTGTACGGGCCCAACGCTGGCGGCAAGTCTAATCTGCTCGAGGCTCTTGACTACGTTCGTTCGGCGGTGGCCAGACCAATTAGACTGCTGTCTGCTAGCGCTGATGCACCAGAGAGTGATCTCCCCTTGATAGCCCGTTGTTCGGCGTTTGAGTTCGATGACGTGTCTGCTGCCGAGCCCACCGAGTTCGAGCTCTATTACCGCGCGGGTGAGCATGAGTACCGCTATGTTCTGTCTGTACACGCCGATGAGATCGTGTCCGAAGGGCTGTGGCGGCGTAAATTGGGAGCGTCGCGTACGGCGATGCTGTTCGAGCGCGAGGATACAAAGGTTGAACTCGGCCCCACACTGCGTAAGCTTGTGACGGCTGCGAGGTTCAACCCGAGCCTGCCGTACCTATCGTTCCTTTGCATCAACTTCGATGCGCCGGTGGTCCAGGAGGCGGCCAGCTGGTTTCTCGACGCCGTGTTTCTCAACTACAACAGTTCCTACCTGGAGCGGATGCTCGAGCAAATGCTCGACGAGGGCGACTCGCGCGAGGTCACGCGTTTTTTGCGCGCCGTTGATGTGCGTATTGATGGCTTCAGAGTGGAGAGGGCGCCGGAGTGGCGCGGCCAGCGCGTCTTCGTGAGGCACAAGGTGAGCGGCAAGGCGTACGAGCTGCGTTTATCCGAGGAATCTGCCGGTACCCAGAAGCTCATGGGGTTGGCTGCGTATCTGATGACAGCGCTTGAGCGTGGTGGCACCGTTGTGGTAGACGAGCTCGACGCCAAACTGCACCCGAAGCTTCTTCGCTATGTGATTCTGCTGTTTAAGGATCCTGAGGTCAACAAGAGTGGCGCGCAGCTCATCTTCTCGTCCCAGGATGTGTCAACCATGCGAAACGATGTCTTCCGCCGTGACGAGATATGGTTCGCTGCACGCGGCGAGGGGGAGGCGAGCCAACTGTGGTCTCTCGCCGATATCCACGAGGCAAACGGTAATCTGGTAAGCAAGAACGCGGCTTTCGACAAGCAATACCTGTCCGGTCGCTACGGTGCCGATCCGTACCTCACCCGCATCGAGGAGTGGGATTAGCATGGTGGCGAAGAAGTCGAAGGGCTGGCGTAGCGGCAAGCGAGAGGGCCGCTCGCGCATGGTTCAGATGACGCGTCATCTTGTAGTGAGCGAGGGCAAGGAGACCGAGCCTCGCTACTTTGAGGGCGTGCGTGCGGCGTTGGGCGCGGCGAACGAGCGCAAGGTTGCCATTGTCGTTAAGGGGACCGGCAGACACACGCTTGACCTGCTTGACTTCGCCGTCGAACACTGTCGCTATGCGCCCGAGACGTTCGATCACGTGTGGCTCGTGTATGACAAGGATGACTTCCCTGCGTCCGACTTTGATGCGATGGAGCGCAAGTGCAACGAGCTCTCTGATGGTTCGTGGACTTTCCACGCGTTGTGGTCCAACCCCTGCTTCGAGCTGTGGCCTCTTCTGCACTTTCGCTACACGACCGCGCATATGTCCGCGTCCGACTGCCAGCATGCCCTCGCGCAGGAGATGTTGAAGAACTTGGGTATCGAGTACCGCAAGAACCTGGACGGGATGTTTGGGGCAGTGGATGATAGGCGTGGCGAAGCATTGCAGCGTACTGGGCGCCTCGTCACATACCATAGGGGGCTGGGTAACGTTAAACCATCTGCGCAAAACCCTGCAACCAAGGTGGGCGAAATTTTCGATGTAATCGGGCCGTATCTGGTTGGATAGGCGAGTCGCTGGATTGGCTTTCCGGTTAGTGCGATTGGCGGATTGTACTGCGCTATTGCGAGTCCGGTGCGTAGGAGAAGTGCGGGGAAAATCGAAACTCGCCGAGCGCACACCGATTTTTGCCAGCAAAACTGCAGGTCGCGGATGCTCAAAACAGGGGCCTGTTTGACAGATCTCGGTTTTTCACCGCACTTCTGGATTGGGTGCTCATTTAGCACTCTCGATGTCCCCACATCCCCTAAAAAAGTTCTTAAAACAGCCTTAAAGGCGCCTTGGCTCGCGTTGACAGCGTATAATACGCATGTTTGACTATGACAAATGTGGAATTAAGGGGAGGGGTGCGCCATGGAGGTGCTGGTTGTTGGCAACACCGCATATGTTGACGATGACTTTTGTGCCAAGGCGTTCCCCGGGGACCATGTGCAGGTCGTAGCCGCGCAGGACGCGTACCGCGACGAGTCGTCGCCCCATTCCTCGTGGAAAGAGCTTCTGCAACACCTGGATCAGGCCTACGAGTTCGACCGCATGGTCTACCTTTCCAATTACCTTACCCCGCATACCGATACCGTGGGCGATATCGAGCTGTTGCGCTCGGTCTTTCGTGCGTGCGCGGGTCGCCGGGTCCAACTGCTGTATGTAGCGGGGCCCGCGGGTGCCGAGGGTGCCACCGACGCCGCGGGGCGAACGGGCAAGGGCATTATCGCCCGCGCAGCCAACGACCTGTGCCGCTACTACGCTGCTCGCGAGGGCGTTCAGACCAAGATCCTGCGCGTGCCGTTCCTGTATACCGCGTCTGCCGCGCTGGAGGACCCGTTTTTGGTGCCGCTGTTCGACGCGTGCTCAACCGGATCGGTTGCTCTGCAGGGTGCGCAGGATGCAGCGTTTCCCCTGCTGTGTGCCGAGGAGCTCGCGGTGCTGGTACGCCGTATCTTCGACAGCTGGGATGCCTCCTTTGAGACGCTCGACGTTGCCGATACCTTCCATCACACGTCAGGTGAGGTTGGCGACGCCCTCAAGGCACTGTTCCCCGGCCTTGCCGTTGCCTATGGCGATTCTGCCGGCTACGCCATGCCCGTCAGCGACATCGTTCGCGTTCGTTATGGTTGGTTTCAGCGCTACGACCTGATGCGCGATCTTTCGACCATTCAGGCTCGTTGGGATGCCGGTCGCGCGAAGAAGGTCAACCCCTTGCGTGCCGCCATCGACCGCATCCAAATGCGCACGCTGCCTATTAAATGTCTGGAGACGGCAGCCGCCTGGGTCCTTTTCGAGGTGCTGGAGCACCTGTTCTCCCAATCGGCCCAGCTCAACGTGCTCGATTATCGCCTGCTCTACGTGGTGCTGATCGGCACGCTGTATGGCTTGGACTTTGGCTTGGTCGCGGCACTGCTGGCTTCGATTGGCCTGGCGGCGAGCTACTTTACCCAGTATGGCTATACCTTCCAGGGTCTCTTTTACGAGCCGTCCAACTGGCTGCCGTTTATTGCGTACTTTGTGGTGGGTGCCGTGTGCGGCTATGTGCAGCTGCGCAACAGCGAAGCCATTAGGGCGGAGCGCGATCAAAACGAGCTCGTGCGCAACCGCAATACGTTCCTTACGCAGCTCTACCACGACGCGATCGAGGACAAACGCGCGTACAGACGCCAGATCGTGGGTCGCCACGACAGCTTTGGCAAGATCTTTGCCGTGACGCAGGAGCTCGACGTGCTCAACCCACGCGACATCTATCGCAAGTGCTGTGAGCTTCTGGGCGAGATCCTCGAGAACGATTCGGTGGCGATCTACCATGTTTCGGGCGGGGCATTTGCACGCCTGGTGGCAGCAAGTCCCGCGATTGCCGAAGATGCCGCACGCTCGCTCACGCTTGAGCAGCTTGCACCTCTTTTGGGCGACGGGGGTCGTTCGAACCTGTGGGTGAACCGCGAGCTGACGCCGGGGCTTCCCATGTTTGGATACACGATCGAGCGCGACGGGGCACCCGCCGTGTTGATCTTTGTGCGTAATGCGGCCGAAAACCAAATGACCCTCTATTATCAAAACCTGTTCTGCATCTTGTGCGGGCTGGTCGAAAGCGCGCTGGGCCGTGCCTTTGACTATGAGGCGGTGGCGCAGGATAAACGCTGCGTTGACGGAACTTGCGTGCTCAAGCAGGCTGCCTTTGGCCAAGAGCTCGCGGCGGAGCAGGCTCTGGCAGATAGCAAGATGGGGAGTTTTTTGCTCCTTCGCGTGGTACCGGGCATGGAGCCTGTCGGCGAGCTGGTGGGCGCAATTGGGTCAGCAATCCGGGAGAGCGACGCGGCGGGCTTGGTCGACGACAACGTGCTCTACCTGCTTATGCGTCAGGCAAAGGCGTGCGATCTTCCCATTATCCGCGAGCGCCTGAGCGCAAAGCAGATTGCGGTGGAGCCCGTCGACGGCGAGGACATCGTGGAGCTGCTGCAGCACATTTCTTACACCGGTGACGGTGAGGGGGGTGCCGCTTGATCTCGCTTGTCGTTGCTGCTGTCTTGCTGCTGATTCATGCGCTGGTTTGCCTGATGCTGTGGACGCTCATGAAGCTGGGCCTGCTGCCGGTGCGCGGGCACATGCTGGCTGTGATAGTGCTGGTGCCGCTGTGGGGCCCGTTGCTGGTGGTTCTGTTATCGATCCGCAGCGCGATGTTTGGCGAGGGACTGAAAGAGTCTGCGCTGGAGTCGCTGCGCTTCAACGACGAGCTCCATCGCAGTATGTCGGTACCGAGTGGTGAGGACGATGCAGGCGTAGTGCCGCTCGAGGAGGCGCTCATCGTCAACGACCCGGCATACCGGCGCCGTCTAATGCTTTCCATGCTCACCGAGGAGCCCGACGCGTACCTGGCGCAGCTACAGGCGGCTAAGCTTAACGACGACGTTGAGGTGGCGCACTATGCCGCGACGGCGGTGGCGCAGATCTCCAAGGAGTCCGACCTTAAACTGCAGCAGCTGGAGCGTGCCTTTAAGACGGACCCGAGTGCGCAAAACCTCAACGAATACTGCGATTTTCTTGGTGAATACTTGGGCTCGGGTTTGGCTGAGGGGCGCGTGGCTCAGATTCAGCGCCAACAGTACGCGCGCCTGCTTGCGCGTCGCTGCGAGCGCGAGGATACCCTTGAGCTGCGCATTCGATATGCGACGGCGCTGGCCGATGTCGGACAGATCGACGAGGCGCAGGCCGTGACCAACCAGCTGGTACTCGACGTGCCCGAGGAGCAGGAGGTTTGGATGCTTTGCCTGCGCCTGGCCGTGATGCGCCGCGACGGTGACGAGGTCCACCGTGTGATTGATGCGATTGACAAGCAACATGTGTATTTGAGCGCCGACAACCGCGAAAAGTTGGCGTTTTGGCGCGACGGGGAGGAGGTCCGATGAGCGTGGCGCAACATATCCGCGACCGTGCAGGCCGCTTTCGTTGGATGGGACTCCTCGTGGTGTGGGCGGTCTTTATTGCCATGGCCGCCGTGTTGCTGGTGGAGCGTGCCGGCGTGCAGTACAGCGCGGGCCAGCATAAGCTGGAGATGCTTGCCGCCAACGATGCAGTGCCGGCCTCCTCGGCAATCTTTGGCCAAAAGCCCACGTGCCTGGTTATTTCCGATTCCGATCAAGCTGGCGTCGACGACGTTAAAGACCAGTTCGACCAGATTTTGTTGGACATGAAGATCGCCCATCGCGATGTTGATATTGCCACCGACGGTGCGGACGCGATCCCATCGCTCACATCGTTTGATCGCGTGATTGTGCTTATGCCCTCGCTTGACGGACTGGGTACGCATCTGACCGATCTGATGAGTTGGGTGAGTGCGGGCGGCTCACTCATGTTGGGCATGACGCCAGATAACTCGAACTACCTGCAGGCTATTGCTTCCAAGCTTGGGATCGAATCGGCCGGATATGACTATGCGAAAGCCGAAAGTATCGTTCCGAGCGAGGACTTTATGCTGGGCGGAGGAGAGCGCTACGAGTTCTCGGATCCCTTCGATTCTTCGCTCTCGGTTTCATTGCGCGATACGGCGCACGTATGGGCAAAGACCGGTGACGCGGGCACGCCGCTCATTTGGTCTAACGATTGCGGCAGTGGTCACACCGTGGTGTGCAACATTGGCATCTACGACAAGGTCATGCGTGGGTTCTATGCTTCGGCCGTAAGCTTGCTGGGCGATGCCACGGCCTATCCGGTCATCAACAGCGCCGTGTTCTATTTGGACGACTTTCCTAGCCCCGTGCCCTCGGGCGATGGTACTTATATCAAGCGTGACTACGGCCTTTCCGTCGCCGATTTTTATGTCAAGGGCTGGTGGCCCGATCTGCAAAAGCTCGCGCAGCAATACGACATTCGCTATACCGGCGTGATGATCGAAAACTACGAGGACGTGGTCAACCAGACCGAGCCCGCGCGCCAACCCGATACCACGCAGTTCCGCTATTTTGGCGGCATGCTGTTGCAGATGGGCGGTGAGTTGGGTTTTCATGGCTACAACCATCAGCCGCTGGCGCTCTGGGATACCGACTATGGCACGCTGTACGACTACAAGACGTGGAAGAACAAGGAGACGCTCGTCGCATTGCTTAACGGGCTTATTGCCTTTCAGGACGAGGTGCTGCCCAACGCGCACGGCTCGGTCTACGTGCCGCCGTCAAATATCCTTTCGGTCCGTGCGCGCAAGCTTATCGGTACCTATGTTCCGCGCATTAAGACCATCGCCAGTACGTATTTTGAGGATGGCACCGACCTGCCGTACGTGCAGGAGTTTGGCGTGGCGAGCGATGGCATTGTGGAGCAGCCGCGCATTGTCTCGGGCGGCATGGTCGACGATTCCTATATGCGCCTGGCAGCCGTGTCCGAGCTCAACATGCACTACGTGAGCACGCACTTTATGCACCCGGACGACCTTTTGGACCCCGATCGCGGAGCCAAGGAGGGCTGGGAGATCTACAAGGGCGGCCTGGTCGACTACCTGGAGTGGCTTACCAAATCCGCGCCCGACCTGCGTCGCCAGACCGGCTCGGAATGCTCGGGCGCCATCCAGCGCTTTTCTTCGGTGACGGTGAGCGTGGATACCAGCGCGGATGCCTGGACGCTCAGCCTGGGCAATTTCCACGACGAGGCGTGGCTCATGTTCCGCGCCAATAATGGCGAGCCGGGTGCGGTGACGGGTGGCGAACTAACGCACCTTACGGGCAATCTGTATCTGCTCAAGGCAAATGATAAGACCCTGACGATCGAGCGCAAGGAGGGTGGCGACAGATGAGAATCTGCTTGGTACTCGAGGGTTGCTACCCCTATGTGCACGGCGGCGTATCTACCTGGATGCATGGCTATATCCAGGCCATGCCCGAGCACGAGTTCGTGCTGTGGGTGATTGGCGCGCATGCTGCCGACCGCGGCAAATTTGTCTACGAGCTGCCCAGCAACGTGGTCGAGGTGCACGAGGTGTTCCTGGACGATGCCCTGCGGCTTTCGGGCGAGCAACACGAAGCCAGTTTTAACGACCGCGAGCGCGAGGCGCTACGCCGCCTGGTGTCGCTCTCCAATCCGGACTGGGACGTGCTGTTCGATATCTTCCAGCGCCGTCGCGTACATCCGCTCTCGTTTTTGCAGAGCCGCACGTTTATGGATATCTTCCGCGACGTGTGCCTTGCCGAGTACCCCTACACGCCCTTTGCCGACGCATTCCACACCATGCGCTCTATGCTGTTGCCGGTGCTCTACCTGCTGGGCAGCGAGGTGCCGGTTGCCGATGTGTACCACGCTATCTCGACCGGCTACGGCGGCCTGCTCGCCTGCCTGGGCTCAAGCGTTCACCATGCGCCGGTGCTGCTGACCGAGCATGGCATCTATACCCGCGAGCGCGAGGAAGAGATCATTCGCGCCGATTGGGTGGTGCCTTCGTTTAAGGACCGCTGGATTCGCTTTTTCTACCTGCTTTCGGAGGAGATCTACCGCCGCGCCTTCCGCGTGACGAGTTTGTTCCATAACGCCCGCAAGACGCAGATCGATATGGGTTGCGATGCAGACAAATGTCTGGTCATCCCCAACGGTATCCAGTTCGACCGCTTTAAGGACATTCCCTTAAAGCCCGATGACGGCTGGGTGGACATTGGCGCGGTGGTGCGCCTGGCGCCCATCAAGGACGTCAAGACTTTGATCTACGCCTTTTTTGAGCTGCACGATCGCCTGCCCAAGGTGCGCCTGCACATCATGGGCGGCGTGGACGACGAGGAGTACGGCGCCGAGTGCCACGCGCTGGTCGATACCCTGGGCGTGCGCGACCTGATCTTTACCGGTCGCGTGAACGTGGTCGAGTACATGGAAAAGCTCGACTTTACCATTTTGACGAGTATCTCCGAGGGCCAGCCGCTCAGCGTGCTGGAGTCGCTTGCAGCGCGCCGTCCTTGCGTGACGACCGAGGTGGGCTGCTGCCGTGAGCTGCTCGAAGGCGCTCCAGGCGATGACTTTGGCGTGGCGGGATTTGTGACGCCGCCCATGTATCGCAAGGGCTTGGCCGATGCCATGGAGCGCATGTGCGTGAGCCGCGCCCGTCGCATTGAGATGGGGGAGCGCGGGCAGCGTCGCGTTGCCACGTACTTTTTGCACGAGCAGATGCTCACCAACTATCGCGCACTGTACGACGAGACGGCGTGTGCGTTTAACCTGCCCAGAGAGGGGGAGTAGCCGGTGGCCGGAATTGGTTTTGAGCTCAAGCGCCTGTTTAGGCGCAAGGGCCTGTTTGCCACGATGCGCGCTTACGGCTACGCCGGCATTGTGTGCACGGGCCCGATGCTGCTGGGCGTGCTGCTCCAGGTGGGTATCTTGGTGCTGTGCGGTCTGTGGGGTGTGGGCCGTGCCAACCAAGATCTGCTGGTGTGCATGGTGACCTATACGCTGCTGGCGTCGCTCACGCTCACGAGTTTTTTCTCTATGCCGGTCACGCGCTTTTTGGCCGACATGCTTTTTGCCGAGCGCGAGGACGAGATCCTGCCTTCGTTTTGGGGCTCCAATGCTGTCATGCTCGTTGCGGGCACGGTGCTCTACGGCGTCTTTTTGCTGTTCTCGGGTGCCACGCTGCTGCAGGGGCTGCTGTGCCTGTGGCTGTTCAACATTATGATCGTCAACTGGAACGGCATGAGTTACCTCACGGCCATCAAGGACTACCGCGGCATCCTGTGCAGCTTTGCGGCTGCCATTGGCGTGGCGTGCCTGTGCGCCCTGGCCGCGCTGGCGCTGGGACTGCCGCCGGTCGAGGGCCTGTTGGCGTCAATTGCTCTGGGCTACGGCGTCATGCTCGCCTGGGACGTGGTGCTGCTGTACCGGTATTTTCCTCAGAGCGACCGCAGCCCCTGGCCCTTTTTGCGGTGGCTCGATCAGTTTATGCCGCTGGCGCTCACGGGCCTGTTAACCAATCTGGGACTCTTTGCGCACCTGGTGATTATTTGGGCCGGTCCCATTGGCGTGCAGGTCAAGGGCTTGTTTTATGGTGCGCCCTACTACGATGTGCCGGCGCTCATCGCGTTTTTGACGATCCTGGTCACGACCGTCAACTTTGTGGTCTCGGTCGAGGTCAACTTCTATCCGCGCTACCGTGACTACTACAGCCTGTTCAATGACGGCGGCGTGGTAGGCGATATTGTGGTGGCCGAGGAGGAGATGCTCTCCACGCTCAACAGCGAACTGCGCTTTTGTGCGCTCAAGCAGCTGTTTGTGACCGCGGCGGTCATTTCGCTCGAGACCACGGTGCTGTCGGCCCTGCCGTTGGGCTTTAACAACCTTATGCACGGGTATTTTCGCACGCTGTGCGTGGGCTATGGCCTGTATGCCGTGGGCAATACGGTGATGCTTATCTTGCTGTACTTTACCGACTACAAGGGGGCCGTGCTGGCCTCGGGGTTGTTTGCCGGTGTGGCCGGGCTGGCGACTGCCGTGTCGTTGCTTTTGCCGCAGCAGTTTTACGGCTTTGGCTTTTTGTTGGGTGCAGCGGTGTTTTTTATCGTGGCGCTGCTGCGGCTCGATACCTATACCGCCAACTTGCCGTATCGTATCCTGAGCCAGCAGCCCATTGTGGCGACCGACAAGACGGGCTGGTTTACCGAACTTGGCCGGGTGCTCGACCGTGTTGAGCAATGCTACGAGGACAAGCGCGCGGTCGGTGAGCCGCGCAGTGCGTTTGAACGTATGGTGGTCCGCCTGTACCAAAAACATTGGGGAGGTTCTGATGATCGATAAGTTGATGTCTCGCCGCTGCCTGATCGAGGCAGCTGCCGGCGCGCTGTTGCTTTCGGGCTGTTCGTCTCAGGACGAATCCTCGACCAAAAAGGTCAAAAAGCAGGACAAGATTAAAAAGGCTGAGGCCTCGGACGGTACCAAGCACCTTCGCGATAAAGATGAGCTGTACGAGGTCTACGACGACTCGGGCATTGTGACCATGTACCTGACGGTCTCGCGCGGCAACAGCTCCGAGAACACCGACCACAGCTGGGCCGAGATCAACATGTACTCGGTGTATGACTATGCCGACATGGGGGTGACGCGCTATCAGGTTATGGGCCTGCTGCAGGCGGGCGACGAAGACGGCCCGGTGGCCGGCGAGGTTGGCTATGGCGAGGAAGCGCCCAATGCCACCGTGCAGGTGCGCGGTCAGACATCGAGCAACAACTCGCAAAAGAATTACAAGGTGGAGCTCAAAAAGGGCAAGGGTACTTGGCGCCAACAGCGCGCGATTGCGCTCAACAAGCACATGGGCGAGGGTATGCGTTTTCGCAACAAGATGGCCTATGACCTTATCCGCGGGATACCCCAGATGATGGGCCTGCGTACGCAGTTTGTGCATCTGTGGGTGTGCGACCAGACCGAAAAGTTCAACGACACCTTTGAGGACTACGGCCTGTTTACGCAGGTGGAGCAGCTCAACAAGACGGCGCTTAAGGCACATGGCCTGGATAAGAACGGGCATCTGTACAAGGTGAACAACTTCGATTTCCATCGCTACGAGGACACCATTAAGCTTGCCGACGATCCCGACTACAACCAGGCAAACTTTGAGGGCATGCTCGAGATTAAGGGCGATTCGGACCACACCAAGCTCATCGAGATGCTCGATGCGCTCAACGACGAATCACAAAAGATCGATGATGTGCTCGATACCTACTTTGATACCGAGAATCTGGTCTATTGGCTGGCGTTTCAGATCCTGACGGGCAACTGCGATACGCAGAACCGTAACTGCTATCTGTACAGCCCGCTCAACTCAAATACCTGGTACTTTTTAGATTGGGATAACGACGGCATGCTGCGTAAGCTGGAGCTTTCTCTTACCGGGTTTTCGGACTACGCGAGCTGGGAGCGCGGTGCAAGCAACTACTGGGGCAACGTGCTGTTTAACCGCGCGTTGCGCAGCAAGTCGTTCCGCAGCGAACTCGACCGTGCCGTCAAGGACTTGCGCTCGTATTTGACCGAGACTCGCCTGACCAAGATGATCAAGCACTACCGCGATGTGACTGAATCCCTGGTCTTTGCTTCGCCCGATATCGACAATCTGCCTGTCACCAAGGACCAATACGAGCAGATCGCTGCGGCGATTCCCTCCGAGGTCGAGGAGAACTACAAGAGCTTTCGCGAGAGTTTTAAAAAACCCATGCCGTTCTACATCGGCGTGCCGCAGATCGATAACGGTAAGCTGCGCATGAACTGGGATGCGTCCTACGACTTTGAGGCGCGCGACATTCGCTACACTGTGGAGCTGGCGCGCGACTATGCCATTGGCGATGTGGTCTTTAAGGCCGAGGACGTGCTGCTTCCCGAGGTGACCTGCGATGCGCCCGATACCGGCCAGTATTTTGTGCGCGTGCGTGCCACCAACTCCGACGGCTATACGCAAGATGCGTTTGACTACTATGTAACCGACGACGGCAAACACTACGGCATGAAGTGTTTTTACGTGCAAGACGGCGGTAAGGTCGTGGAGGACACGTATGAGGAGGGCTAGCGCGCTGCTTGAGCGCTTGGCGGCACCGCCTGTGCGTGTCACGCAGGAGCGTTACCGCCACGAGCTCAAATATCTCATTAACGAGGGCGAGCACGCCGCGCTTGCCTGTCGCATGGCGCCGGTGTTTAAGATGGACAAGCATGCGCGGGCAGGCGGTTACACCATTCGCAGCCTGTACTTTGACGACTACTGCAACTCGGCCTACGAGGAAAAAGACGCCGGCATTCTCATGCGCAAAAAGTATCGCGTGCGCATCTATAACGGCAGCGACAAGGTGATTAAGCTCGAGCGCAAAAAGAAGTACGGTAGCTGGATTTACAAGGAGGATGCGCCACTTACGCGCGGCGAGTTTGAGCAGATTCTGGCTGGCGACTACGACTTTTTGCTGAGGAGCCCCTATCCGCTCTGTCGCGAGTTCTACATCGAGTGCATCTGCAACATGATGCGCCCGAGGACCATCGTGGACTACGAGCGCGAGCCGTGGGTGATGGATGAGGGCACTGTGCGCATTACGTTTGACATGAACGTGCGTGCCGCGGTGGGAAGTTTTGACATCTTTGACGCGACCTTGCCCGCGCTGCCAGTCCTGGAGCCCGGCAAGCTGGTGATGGAGGTCAAGTTTACAGAGTTTTGTCCGCAGCTGGTGCGCGATATGGTGCCTCCGGGCGCGGCCGAGCTTACGGCGGTCTCCAAGTACTGCCTGTGTTACGAAAAGACCGCCTACCTGCGCGGATTTAATTACTGGGAATCGGATTTTGAGAACCGAGGGGATATTTAGACCATGAGCACCAGGGACTTTTTTAAGAACTCCGTCTTGGAGGCGTTTGGCCAGGTCGACCCTGCCAAGATTGGCCTTTCGCTGCTCGTGGCGCTCGCCATGGGCATCCTGATCTATTACGTGTACAAGCGCTTTTTTACCGGCGTGGTGTATTCGCGCAGCTTTGCCGTGACGCTTGTGGGCATGTGCGTGCTTACCTGTATGGTCACGCTTGCGATTTCGACCAACGTGGTCATCTCGCTCGGTATGGTCGGTGCTCTGTCTATCGTCCGCTACCGTACGGCGGTCAAGGACCCGCTCGACCTGCTGTATCTGTTTTGGGCCATTACCACGGGCATTACGGCCGGCGCCGGCATGTATGCGCTCGTGGCGCTCACGGCGGTGGTGATCGTGGTGATGATCGCCGGCTTTGCGAGCCACCAGGACAAGGCGCGCGTTTACATGATGGTCATCCACTACACGGGTCAGACCACTGGCGACGATATCGTGCGTGCATTTGGGCGCACCAAGTTCACCGTCAAGTCTAAGACCATGCGCGGCGACAAGGTCGAGATGGCCGTCGAGGTGTTCTCTGACGGTGTGGATATGCCCTATGCCGACGCCATCCGCGCGCTCGACGGCGTGGAGGACCTGACGCTCATCCAGTACAACGGCGAATATCACGGCTAACTATGTTCCGGCGTTTTAACAAACGCCGGACCGCTCGACGCTGCGCGGGCATCTGCCGGGCGATCTGCCGCTCAAACCGTCGCTCGCGTACATAAAGTACGCTTCGCTCCTCTTTCGTGGCACCTCGCCACGGCAGCTGCCCGCTCGCTCATATGACCCAATCCGCTGTCAAGAGCGATCGCGTCGGAAATGTTGGTGTAAGCGCGCCGACGGCTGACCGCTAAACGCAAG
>CATWCP010000002.1 GCA_958349325.1 uncultured Collinsella sp. | reverse complement strand
ACATCGGACTCCCTCCTGGACCCAAATTGGGTCCGAGATTTTGTCCGAGGTCCCCAGGATCCCGAATATGCATGCGAGGCTCATTTTCCTTACGTAGACTATGCGTTCATGTCGTTTGAAGAGGACACTCCGGAGCTGCGGGACTGGGTACGCCACGTGCAGGAATTGGGACCGCGCGTTGCGGTTGCCACGCTTGGCGAGAAGGGGAGCATTGCCTATGACGGTGAGCGCTTCTATGAGTGCGGGATCGTACCGGCGGAGAAGGTCGTTAATACCGTGGGTGCCGGCGACTCGTATATTGCCGGGTTTACCAAGGGCGTGATCGATGGCCTTGATATTCCGGCGTGTATGAAGGCGGGCGCTGAGCTGTCGTCCCGAGTGATTGGTTCGTTTGAGCCGTACTAGGGTCAAATGCCTGGAAAGGAGTATGAAATGGTTATCGACATGTTGGTCCATCCTATGCTCTACGGCGAGATCTGTACGCCGGGTGATGAGCCTGATGGATTCGGTTTTTGGTCACGAGAATTTGGTATGGGGCATATGGGCCCCATGGATTGGGATGAGCTTCAAGTCGAGATGGACGTCTGTGACGTGCAGAAGAGCGTGCTCATGCCGCTCGATGTAACCACGGCATGCGGAGGGCACTTTGGCACTAATGACCAGATTGCCATGCTGGTTGCCGCGCATCCCGATCGTCTGTGGGGATTTGCGAGCGTAGACCCGCAGGTGAGCGGTGCCGCAGACGAACTGGAGCGCGCCTTTACCGAGTTGGGGGCAAAGGGGCTTTGCCTGCATCCTGCAAAGCAGGGTTTTGCCCCCGATGATGCTGTGGCCGAGCCGCTTTACGAGCTGTGCGAGCGCTATAACAAGTCGGTGGTTTTCCATGCCGGTATGTCTTGGGAGCCTGGCGCAGAGCTCTCGCGCAGTAACCCGCTTGCATTTGAGCACACAATCGCAACGCATCCAAATGTGCGCTTTAGTTTGGCCCACTTTGGCTGGCCCTGGGTGCGCGAGACCGTGGCGATGCTGCTCAAGTATCCCAACTGCTACACGGACACCTCTATCACTTACATCGATTCGCCCGAGGAGATGATGCAGCGTCTTTTCACGGTCGATATGGGGCCGCTGTGGTATGAGCGCGCGCTATCGCACCAAGTGATGTTCGCCAGCAATACGCCGCGCTTCCGTGCATTCAAACTCAAGCGGGCGCTCGATACCGTGCCCATGCGCGATGATGCGCGAGAAAGGCTCTACTGGGGTAATGCCCTGCGTTTTCTTGAAGGGGATGAGTGAACATGGTGACGCTCGAGACATTGAGCTATCTATCGACTGCTCCGGACCAGTTCATCGATATTACCGAGGACGTGCACGCCGCCATCGAACGCAGCTCGGTGACCAATGGCTTGGCAGCGATTATTTTGTCGCATACGACCTGTGGAATCGTGGTAAACGAGGGGCTGCCCTGCGTGGAGACGGATCTTATGGAGACGCTTGATCGCATCGCCCCACTCGATGCCCCCTATGCGCATGCACACTTCCTGCCGAGCTATGGAGCCACCGGCAACAACTCCTGTGGGCATATCAAGAGCATGATTTGTGGAAACAGTTGCTTCTTTCCCGTCCAAGATGGCCACATCGTGTGCGGAAGTGCCCAGAACATCTATCTTGCGGAGTTTGACGGTCCGCAGAAGCGAAAAGTGTACGTCGAGGTGCTGGGGGAGTAACGTCCCTGCAATAACTCTATGAAGGAGCACGTTATGTCGTTTCTAACCTCGATGTTCAAGACCGAAAAGCCGGTTATCGGAATGCTGCACCTGCGTCCTCTGCCGGGCGATCCACTGTATTACCCGGGCGGAAGCGTGTCGCAGGTCGTGGAAGCTGCCAAGCGCGATCTCGAGGCGTTGCAGCAGGGCGGTGTCGATGGCATTTTGATTACCAATGAGCTCTCGATGCCCTATGAGCAGCACGTTTCTCCCTCAACCCTTGCATCGATGGGCTATGTAATCGGGGCTCTATCCCATGATCTGTCGACCCCTTGGGGAGCTGAGGCTATTTACGATGGTGATGCCACAATCGAGCTGTGCGCTGCCGTCGACGCGCAGTTCACACGCTGCAATTTTTGCGGTGCCTGGGCCGGTGATCTTGGGCTGATTAACCGAGATTTCGCTCACACCATGCGTCGCAAGGCGGCGCTGCGCTTGGACGACCTCAAGCTTTTTCACTTCATCACGAGCGAGGGGGAGGTTTATCTCAACGACCGCACGACTGCGGACATTGCTGATTCACTTCTCTTTAATTGCCTTCCGGATGCAATGGTCATCGGCGGTTCGGCTGCCGGTCGTGGCGCTTCGGGCGAGCTTGCCGATGAAGTCCGCGAGCGTGTTGGCGAAGTACCCGTGGTATGTGGCACCGGTTGTCGCGAAAATACCGTGGCTGACGTATTTGCTCACTACGATGGTGCGTTTGTCGGCACGTGCTTAAAGCGCGACGGAAAGCTGGATGCCCCGGTCGATGTTGAGCGGGTAGCTCGTTTTATGGCTGCCGCTCGTACGGCGCGAGGGGAGTAGGCACCTATGGCGCTCTATCTGGGTATTGATATTGGGACAAGCGCCTCTAAAGGCGTTTTAATCGATGATCGATGCAATATCGTTTGCCAAGCCTCTTGTGGACACGAGACGGACAACCCGTGTGATGGATGGTACCAGCATGATGCGGAGGCAGTTTGGTGGGGCGATTTTTGCCGCTTGTCGCGCGAGCTGGTGATGCAATCGGGGGTTAACGCGGCGCAGATCGGATGCGTGGGCCTTTCCGCATTGGGTTGCGACTGTGTGCCGGTCGATACCGAGTGCAACGCGCTGGCACCCGCGATTTTGTATGGAGTCGATGCACGTTCGAAGCCGCAGATTGACGAGCTTCTTTCCGAATATGGGTCAGACCGCGCACGCGAGCTTTTCGGGCACGATCCCTGTTCGTCAGATATTGCTCCCAAGATCTTGTGGTTTAAGGAGAATATGCCCGAGGTGCACGAACGTGCCGCGAAGTTCCTGACGGCGTCATCGTTTCTATGCGCAAAGTTGACGGGGCGTTTTACGGTGGACCGTTATTTGGCGGAGGATTTTCTTCCCCTATATGACCGCTACACTTGGAAGGTTGATGCTCGGGAATGTGCTCGTTTCTGCCGGCCTGACCAGATGGCGGAGGTAATGTCGGCTACCGATATTGCCGGGGTGATTACGCAGCGTGCGGCTGAGGCGACGGGGCTCGCGGCGGGGACACCTGTCTTAGTGGGAACGGGTGACTCTGGTGCCGAGGCCATTTCGACGGGTGTATTCCGTCCCGGCGATATGATGGTTCAGTTGGGGAGCACGGCGTATTTCATCTACCTAGCTGATTATATGGTCGATGATGCCCGCCTGTGGCCGGGAACGTTTATCATTCCCGGAACTTACGGGATCTGCGCGGGGACCAATACGGCGGGTGCGCTCACATCGTGGCTGCGCCAAGAGCTGTATCGCGACGCCGTAGAGGCCGAGGGCCACGGTGGCCCTGATGCATATTCGGTTATGGCGCATGATGCCGCCGATGTGGCGTCGGGTGCCGATGGGCTCCTGTGCCTGCCGTACTTTGCGGGGGAGCGTACTCCGCTCAACGATCCCGAGGCGCGTGGCGTCTTCTTTGGACTGACCGGAAGGCATACGCGATCCCATATGGTTCGCGCCGCCTTGGAAGGCGTCGCGTATACCGTTGCATCCCATGTCGACATTATCGAGCGAGAGCATGGACTGCCAATTGAGCGCATTATGCTTGTCGGAGGTGGAACCAAGAATCCAGTTTGGATGCAGGCTATCGCCGACGTATGCGGGCGCGAGGTCTCGGTTGCCAAGGTTACGGTGGGCGCATGCTTCGGTGATGCCATCATGGCAGCTCTCGCAGGTGGTGCCTATGCATCATGGGATGAGCTCGCCCAAGTCCTTGGCGTTGCGCAAACAATCGTGCCCGATATGGCTGCCCACGAGTTATATGCGTCGCGCCGTCATATCTTCGACGAATTGTATGCACGCAACCGTGATCTCATGCACGAATTGGTGTAATGCTGCCGAATTGTACTGCCTACCAATAGGGACTGCGTTGTGCGATTCGCATGTCCCTTGGCATGTTTGCCCACAGGGGTTAGCGAAGGTCAAAAACAGAGTGCGCATTTGCTAAAACTGCCGACTCGATGCGCTTTGCGTCACAGTTTTTGAGTGAGGCAATGCGCATCGAGGTCCTTGTGAGCGATCTGATGAGCGACTGTGCGCTTGTTTCTGTGTTTGGTTCGGCTGGTGAATCGGTCTCGAGCAGTAAACGATCGAGTGGAATCTGTCGTGCGTATTCGCGTCCTCGTTTAGATGCGAGCATGCGTTCGTTGACGGAAAAATAACAGTCCGCATTACGCGCGCGGACGAGTTCGTCCGAAGTACCGCTAAACCAGTGGAAGATGATAACGGGGGAGTCGGGGTTTGGGATGAGTAGTCCATGCGATTCGAGGACGTCTAGTACGGCTTCTGCCGAACGAACGGCGTGAATTGATATCACGCGCCCGGTAAGAGGATGCTGCACGAGCGCATCGCAGAGCCGGTTAAGTGCCTGTATTTGTAGCGGCTCACTTCCAGCAAAGCGCGCGGAAAAGTCGAGTCCGACTTCGCCGATGTAGCGTTCTTGGGCAGCAACTTCGCAAAGCAGATTGACTTCGACAAAACCGCAGTGGCCATCGGCGAGCCACCAGGGGTGAAGCCCAACGCCGGCGATGATGCCTGGTTGGCGACAGGCGCGCTCGTTTGCGGCCGAAAAGTCGCGCGGATTGACGCCGCAGTCAAATAGACCCAAGCCCAGCGCCGTCGCCTCATCGGCAACGGCGTCCGGGTGAGCCATTAAATCAAGATGGCAGTGTGCATCAAATAACCGGGGCTCCATCTCGGTGCGCTCCGCTAGTCCAGACGTTGGCCATCGGAGCGCACGCGCTCAGTGCCGCGGCCGCTGATCTGGCGGATAACCTCGCCGGCAATCATCTGGCCCATGATGGGCGGCATAAAGCTGGCGGTTCCCAGCTCGGTGCGCTCGTGGATGTTGGAAGGGTCGCGGGGCTGTGTCTTAACCGATTCCTCGCAGCTAAACAGTACATGCAGGCTCTTGATTCCGCGCTTCTTGCATTCTTTGCGCATGATGCGGCTCATGGGGTCACGTACCGTATCGAAAATGTCGGCAAAGCGGAGGCACTCGGGATGGAGCTTGTTGGCCCCGCCCATGGAGCTAACCAAACGAATGTCGTGGTCCTGAGCATATTTGGCAATGGTGAGCTTGGCCGAGATGGTGTCGATGGCGTCGACGACGTAGTCGAGCTTGCCGTCCGTCTGCTCCAAAACGCTCGCGAAGAAATCATCGATGTTGTCGCTCAGCAGGTATTCGGTGCGCTTGATGACGGTAGCGGTAGGGTTGATGTCGTGAATCATAGCCTCCATGACGTCGACTTTGCGCTTGCCGACGGTGCTGTGAAAGGCGATGGCCTGGCGATTGATATTGCTGGGCGCGATGATGTCCTTATCCAGAATGACGAAATGACCGATGCCGCCGCGGGCGAGTGCCTCGCAGCAGTTGGAGCCCACGCCTCCGCAGCCGAGCACTAGCACCGTAGCGTCGGCGAGCTTATCGAGTGCCTCGCGGCCCATGATAATCTCGAGCTTGGTGTCGCGTGTCTCGATGGCGGCTGCGGCAGCGGTTTCGGTCATAAATATCCTCCGATGGGGAAGCAGGTCGTGTTTTAGCTATCGCCATTATAGGTAATCGCCCATAGGTTGCGATGGCGTTTGCTTTGATGTGGTTTGAAGCATTGCGATTAGATAGTTAGACAAACATCTAAATATTGAGTATAGTGTGCGCGTCATGAGAGATGATGAGAGGAGGTCTTATGCCGGGAGAGGGTTTTAAGGCGCTTGCCGATCCAACGCGACGGCGCATTTTGGAGTTGCTGCGCGAGGGCAATTGCACGGCGGGGGAGCTTGCCGAGCATTTCGATATCAGTAAGCCGTCGCTGAGTCATCACTTGGCGACGCTCAAAAACGCCGGGTTGGTGACCGACGAGCGCCATGGCCAAAACATCGTATACAGCTTAAACACCACCGTCATGCAGGATTTGATTGGCTGGTTTATGGGCTTTACAAACACGGAAGGTGATAAGGATGAATAACGAAAACAAGGGCATTCACCCCACGGGGGTATCGTCGCGCGTGTGGATTGCGCTGGTCGCTCTGTGCGTCGCCAATGTCGTAGCGCACCTCATGGTGATGCCGAGCTTGCCTGCGCAGATTCCCACGCACTGGGGCGCGAACGGCGCCGTCGACGGTTGGGGTCCTAGCTGGATGGCCTCCGCGCTCGGCGTGCTGCCTCTGGCGCTTCTCGCAATGTTCTGCGTGGTGCCGCGCATCGACCCCAAAGGTGAGGCATATCGAACCTCGGGCAAGTTCTATCAGGGCTTCGTAATCGCCTTCACCTTGTTCATGTGCGCCATAAGCTGGCTGGGAGAGCTTACGGTCTGGGGCGTGGTGCCGGCGGTCGGTTCGGTCAACGTGCTGATTTCCGGTGTTGTCGGTTTGCTGTTCATCGGCGTAGGCAACTACTTGCCGCGTGTGAAGCAGAACTATACGCTCGGTATCAAGACACCTTGGGCGCTTGCCGATCCCGAGAACTGGCGCCGTACGCAGCGTTTTGGCGGCGCCTGCTTTATGGTGCTGGGTATTGGCCTGATTGTGATGGGCGTGGCAGGCAGCGTGCTTTCGAGTGAAGTCGTCGCCGCGGTGATTGCGGTTCTGGCGTTTGGTTCGGTTGGAGCCGTCTACGTCTACTCGTATCTGTTGTGGCGCAAATCGCAGCGAGCCGCTCGTTAAGGTTGCGGAAAACTAGCGTACGCAGTTCATGGTATGTTCCGGGGGACTTTTCCCAGGTAGTATTAGGGGTGTGGGCAACCATGCCCCTTTTTCGTTACGTTTCAGAGCTGGTTTTCTCATTTCGTTTCCACTAAAGCGAATCAAGAATAGGGAAACAACAGGTAGAAAGGATAAAACAGACAAATGGCGGAGTTTATCTACCAGATGTATCAGGCTCGCAAGGCCCATGGCGACAAGGTAATCCTTGACGACGTGACCCTGAGCTTCTACCCCGGTGCCAAGATCGGCGTCGTGGGCCCCAACGGTATGGGCAAGTCGACCCTGCTCAAGATTATGGCCGGCATCGAGGAGGTCTCCAACGGCGATGCCAGGCTCACCCCCGGCTACACCGTGGGCATCCTGCAGCAGGAGCCGCCGCTCGACGACGACAAGACCGTTATCGAGAACGTGCGCATGGCGTTTGGCGATATGATCGCCAAGGTCGATCGCTTCAATAAGATCGGCGAGGAGATGTGCGACCCGGACTGCGACATGGACGCCCTCATGGCCGAGATGGGAAAGCTCCAGGACGAGATCGACGCCGCCGACGGCTGGGATATCGATTCCAAGCTCGGCCAGGCCATGGACGCCCTGCAGCTGCCCGATTCCGACATGCCGGTCAACGTGCTTTCCGGCGGCGAGCGCCGCCGCGTGGCCCTGTGCAAGCTGCTGCTCGAGGCTCCCGACCTGCTGCTGCTCGACGAGCCCACGAACCACCTGGACGCCGAGTCGATCCTGTGGCTCGAGCACTTCCTGCACAACTACCAGGGCGCGGTGCTTGCCGTCACGCACGATCGCTACTTCCTGGATAACGTTGCCGAGTGGATCTGCGAGGTCGACCGCGGTCACCTCTATCCCTACAAGGGCAACTACTCCACGTATCTGGAGACCAAGGCCGCTCGTATCGAGGCTCAGGGCAACCGCGACGCCAAGCTCGCCAAGCGCATGGAGGCCGAGCTCGAGTGGGTACGCAGCTCGCCCAAGGCTCGCCAGGCAAAGAACAAGGCCCGTCTGGCTCGCTACGAGGAGATGGAGGCCGAGGCCCGCGCAAGCCAGAAGCTCGACTGGACCGATATCCGCATCCCTGTGGGCCCGCGTCTGGGCAACAAGGTGCTCGAGGCCCATCACCTGCACAAGGAGTTCGATGGCCGTGTGCTCATCGACGACCTATCGTTCACCCTGCCGCGCAACGGTATCGTGGGTGTCATCGGCCCCAACGGTGTGGGCAAGACCACGCTGTTCAAGACCATCGTGGGCCTGGAGCCGCTGACTTCGGGCGAGCTCGAGGTGGGCGAGACCGTCAAGATCTCCTATGTCGATCAGAACCGTTCCGGCATCGACCCCGATAAGAACCTGTGGGAGGTCGTCTCGGATGGCCTGGACCACATGATGGTCGGTGAGACCGAGGTTCCGAGCCGTGCTTATGTGGCGAGCTTTGGCTTTAAAGGCCAGGACCAGCAGAAGCGCGCCGGCGTACTCTCCGGTGGCGAGCGCAACCGTCTGAACTTGGCGCTTACGCTCAAGCAGGGCGGCAACCTGCTGCTCCTCGACGAGCCCACGAACGACCTCGACGTCGAGACGCTGTCCTCGCTCGAAGCGGCGCTGCTCGAGTTCCCGGGCTGCTCGGTGGTCATTAGCCACGACCGTATGTTCCTGGACCGCGTCGCCACGCACATTCTGGCGTGGGAGGGCACGGACGAGAATCCGGGCAACTGGTATTGGTTTGAGGGCAACTTCGAGGCCTATCAGGCCAACCGCATCGAGCGCCTTGGCGAGGACGCAGCCCAGCCGCATCGTATCCACCGCAAGCTCACGCGCGACTAATTTGTTACGCGGTTTTACCAAACCGCGTAACTACTCGACGCTGCGCGGGCCGCAAGCACCCCATCTTGCCGTTCAAACCGTCGCTCGCGTACCGAAGTACGCGTCGCTCCTCTTTCACGGCAACCTGGGGCACTTGCGGCCCGCTCGCTGTTGGTCACGAAACATCGATGAATGCTAATAAAAGCGGCTCAAATCCTGATTTGGATTTGAGCCGCTTGTCGTTACTGCTCGGGCTCTTCGACTTTGTCGATGGCCCAGGCGGCACCGAGGCCACCGGTGGTGTTGCGGCGAATGCGCACGGTGACTTCGTGGCGCTCGCCGGCCTGCGTGTAGCGCAGGGGGAAGCTTGCGCGGTTTCGCGCGGCCTCGATGGTACCGCGCTCGCGGGCGATCCAGTAGTACTCGCCGACAATGCCGAGGGTATCGGCGCCGTAGGGGAGATAGGTCGACAGCTGGTGCAGAAGCGGGCCGGGGCAGAAGACCTCGGTTGCGAAATCGACGGGGAAGTCCTCGGGGATGGCGGGCGCTACGGGTGCGGGGGTTGGGGCCTCTGCGAGTACCGAAGCCGGTGCCGGTGCGGGAATTTGGTCGCAAGCAGAGGCGGGCACGGATTCGATGACGGGTGCGAACTCCAGCGTCGTCTTCGGCTTGATTGTGGAATCTGCGGGCTTCACGGTGACGGGCGCGTCTGCAGCTTCAGTTTCAACCTCAACCTGCGTCGCGCTCTCATTCTCGACGCTCGACTTTGCCTCGATGGGCGTGGATGCCATGGTGGTGATGCCGGCATTGGCATTCTCGGGGTCATAGACGACCGTGAGCGAGATGGCGGGCTGCGGCGTCTCGGGCTCCGGCGCCGACTCGGTAGCGTCTTGATCTGCGGGCTCGTCGGACTGATCGTCCTCGGCCTCGTCGCCAAAGACATCGCTGTTTTGGAACGCAGACGGCTCGGGTTGGTCAGCGGCTTCTTCGGTTGTCGACTTGGGAGCCTCGTTGAGCCCCGCAGTGGCTTCCTGCTCGGATATGACTTCGGAATCGGTCGTGGCGGCGATTTCGGTTTCGGCTTCTGCCGTTACCTCAATAGCGACTTCGATCTCTGTCTCGGGCTCGGGTCCCGGCGCGGCTTCAACCATGGCTTCGGGCTCGGGACGCTTAACGTGCTTGGGGCGCACGGCCTTGAGGTCCTTCTCACCGCGCTTTTTCTTTTTGTAGGACTGCTTGGCGCCCTTGGCGGTCTTGGGCTTGTCCTCGCCCTTGGCAAGGGCGGCATCCCAGGCCTCGTTGGCGATGACCGTGGCATACAGGCGACCGCCCTTAAAGACGGTCAGCTTAATGCAGTCGTCGAGCTCCTCGAGCAGCTCGCGCGTGGACTCGAAGCCCAGGTCATAAGCGGTCATGTCGCCAGCGGCGAGCGCCTCCTCGACCTGCGTCATAAACGTTTGCTTGCCACATCCAATCGCATCGCGCAGCAGGCGATACAGATAGATGTGGTTGCCCAGCGAAAGCGTGGGCCTAACTATTGTCTTGCTCATGGCAAATCTCCTCTTTACACATGTAAAGCATCTTACCATCGCATGGCGTTCGCCATAGCGGCGCCCAAGGCAAACGGGCGCGAACCGCTTTCGATTCGCGCCCGTTGTATAGGTCGGTTATCTATGAGAGGCAAATGTGCTTAGTTGCCCGATGCCGTGCCTTGGCTCGAGTTGTCAGATGCCGTGCCGGACGCGGTTCCGCTCGAGCTGTTGGTGTTGTTACTGTCTGCCGTGCCCGTTCCCGACGTGGTGTCGCTCGTCTGGCCGCCCGTGTTCGGCTGTGAACCGTCAGTCGTTTGGCTTGAGTCGGTCGTGTCGGACGGCGTGCCACTGTTGGCCGTAGAGGAATCGGTGCCCTGCGATTGGTTTTGGGTGTTCGAGGACGAATTGGCAGAGGTAGGACTGTCTTGCGTGTCGTCCGTCTGTGCCTGCTGATCCTGCGGCTGAGTGTTGCCATTTGCATCGCTCTCGGTCGTGCGCGACGACAGGATTGGCTCGGGACGCTCGCCCAGACCCTCACCGGCAGTGGTGATAAGGATGGCGCCGGCGCAGGCGATGACCGCGACGATGGCGATGGCGATCGAGAAGACGATGACCTTCTTTTGTGTCTGGCTGCGCTCTGCCGCCGCCTTGGCGCGCAGGCTGTTGGGGGCGACGCGCGCCGTGGTCGCGCGTCCCGCAACCTGGCGCATTTCCTGCGTGGTCGCGGCGCCACCTAGGTGCTCCTCGACATCGGGCTCAACGGGCTCGTAGGCGCCGGCAGGGTAGTCGACAGCGGCATGCGTGCCCTTGATTGCTTCGGCGCTGGCAGAGATAAAGTGGCGGTAGACCTGCGAGGACACAACGGTGATGACCGAGCTCACGGCGGCACCAATTACTGAACCAGCGATACCAATCTTGGAGGCAAGCGCGACGCTCGTGGCAGCAGCTGCGGCGCCGGCGATGATCTGGGGAATGGAAATGTCATCGAACAGGCCCTTTTTGGGCGCGATGGCCATGGTCTGTCCGATGGAATGGTTCTCGTGCACGCCGTTGTTGAGCGATGCCGGCGTCATGACGCGCGTGCGCGGCGCGTCGGTGTACTTGGTTGTCATACGGGGTCCTCCCGGTGTAAATCTGCTTCGTTTCGTGTAGCCATCAGGGTACCCACCAGATGTGAATCGTACGTGACATTTAACAGATACCATCAACTCATCAATTGCTCACCAAGTTGGTGGGATGCGGTTACACCCGGCGGTTGAACTACAATAGGACTTGCTAATTGTTGTGAATGGCGTCTACGCACGGGAGCATTCTTATGAATCTTCACCTTTCTCAGTCTGATGGCTTTTTGCGTGTGGCGGCGGCGTCGCCGCGGAGTCGCGTGGCCGATGTCGAGGGCAATGCCGAGGTTGCGCTGGCGGCTGTTCGCGAGGCTACCGAGCGCGGCGTTCGCGCGCTGGTGCTGCCCGAGCTTAACCTGACCGGCTATACCGCGGCCGACCTGTTCCATAACCGCACGCTGCTGCATGCCTGCGAAGCAGCACTGGTGCACATACTCGATGAAACCCGTGAGCTGCCGATCGTCTTTACCGTTGGCTTGCCCGTTGCGGTGGCTGAAAACATCTACAACTGCGCGGCCGTGTGCTGTGCGGGCGAGCTTTTGGGCCTCACGGCCAAGAAGTATCTGCCCAACTATGGCGAGTTCTATGAGCGCCGTTGGTTTGCTCCGGCGCCTGCGGATCCCGTGTGGGTTGAATTTGCCGGTCAGGGTCCGGTCCCGCTGGGTTCAGGGCTTGTCTACCGTTGCTGTGACGAGGGCGCCGAGGACCTGGTGTTGGGCGTTGAAGTCTGTGAGGACCTGTGGGTGCCGGCGCCCCCTTCGACCGAGATGGCGCTTGACGGTGCGACGGTGATTCTCAACCCGTCGGCCTCGGACGAGATTATCGGTAAGGCAGATTACCGCCGCAGCCTTATCTCCAATCAGAGTGCGCGCCTGTACTGCGTCTATGCCTACGCGGACGCGAGCGAGGGCGAGTCCACGACCGACATGGTCTTTGCAGGCGAGAACCTCGTCTACGAAAACGGTTCGAAGCTCGCCGCGACCAAACTGCTTACCTGCGATATGGCCGTCGCCGATGTCGATCTTGATCGTCTGGTTGCCGAGCGCCGTCGCTCGACGACGTGGACGCGCGCGGACAATGCGCCGGAGGCCACGACCGTTGAGTTTTCGTTTGAGGGCGTGCTGGCCGAAGAACCTGTCCTGCGCGATGCCTGCGATATCGACCGCGTTTTCCCGCGCGCGCCCTTTGTGCCGGCCGACCACGGCGACTTGGCCGAGCGCTGCGAGACGATCCTCGATCTGCAGACTGCGGGCCTCAAGACCCGCCTTGCCCACACGGGTACCAAGGCTGCGGTTATCGGCCTTTCGGGCGGCTTGGACTCCACGCTAGCGCTGCTTGTGACCGTGCGTGCCTTCGATGCACTGAGGCTGCCGCGCACTGGTATCACAGCCGTGTCCATGCCCGGCTTCGGCACGACGCATCGCACCAAGTCGAATGCCGAGTCGCTCGCTCGCGACCTAGGCGTGAGCTTCCGCGAGGTTTCGATCCATGCGGCTGTGGAGCAGCACTTCAAGGACATTGAGCATGATCCGGCCGTGCAGGACGTGACCTACGAGAACAGCCAGGCGCGCGAGCGTACGCAGATTCTGATGGATCTGGCCAACCAGGCTGGCGGTTTTGTCATTGGCACGGGCGACCTGTCGGAGCTGGCGCTCGGCTGGGCTACCTATAACGGCGACCACATGAGCATGTACGCCGTCAACGCGAGCGTGCCCAAGACGCTTGTGCGCCATCTGGTACGCTATGCCGCCGATGTCTTTGGCGGGCGCATTGCCGAGGTCTTGCTCGATATCCTCGATACGCCGGTGTCCCCCGAGCTTCTGCCGCCCACGGGCGACGGCGAGATTGCGCAGAAGACCGAGGATTTGGTGGGCCCGTACGAGTTGCACGACTACTTCCTCTACTACCTGCTGCGTTTTGGCTTTGAGCCGGGCAAGATCTACCGCATGGCGCTCAAGAGCTTCGAGGGCGTCTACGACGCCAAGACCGTCCACACGTGGCTACGTACGTTCTACCGTCGCTTCTTTGCCCAGCAGTTTAAGCGCAGCTGCCTGCCCGATGGTCCCAAGGTGGGCTCGGTGACGCTCAGCCCGCGCGGCGATTGGCGTATGCCGAGTGACGCTAGCTCGCGTCTGTGGCTTGCGCAGATCGACGCGCTCAATCCAGTTGACTAAGGTTGGCTAAATTGAACCAATACGGGGGTTGCAAGCGTTACACTTTTGCAATCTGATGGCCCGTATCGCGCGGCGCTCTTGTCGGAGCGCCGCGTTTTTCATATCGAAAGGTGGCACCATGCAGGCATCGCAGCGTCTCGACCGCTTTGGCGCGGAGGTCTTCGCCTCGCTCAACAACAAGCTTCTCGCGCTGAAGGCTCAGGGCAAGACCATTTACAACATGAGCGTGGGCACGCCCGACTTTAAGCCGTACGACCACGTGGTCGAGGCGCTCACGCAGGCAGCCCAAGATCCCGAGATGTGGAAGTATGCCCTGCGCGACCTGCCCGAACTCAAGCAAGCCGTGTGCGATTACTATGAGCGTCGCTTTGGCGTTTCGGGCATTACGCCGTCTATGGTGCAGTCGTGCAACGGCACGCAGGAGGGCGTGGGCCATTTGGGCCTGGCCCTGCTCGATCCGGGTGACACCATTCTGGTTCCCGATCCGTGCTACCCGGTCTTTGAGGCGGGTGCCAAGATCGCCGATGCCAAGCTCGAATACTATCCGCTGGTTGCCGAGCATAATTACCTGCCCTATGTGGCGGGTATCGATCCCGAGGTGGCCGATCGTGCCAAGTATATGATCGTGTCGCTGCCCGCGAACCCGGTCGGCTCGGTGGGCACGCCCGAGATCTACGAGGAGATCATCACTTTCGCCCGCGAGCACGACCTGCTCATCGTTCACGACAACGCATACTCCGACATCGTGTTCGACGGCGAGCCGGGCGGCAGCTTCTTGCAGTATCCCGGCGCGCTCGAGGTGGGCGTTGAGTTCTTCTCGCTCTCCAAGTCGTTTAACGTCACCGGTGCGCGTATCGGCTTTTTGGTCGGTCGCGAGGATGTGGTCTCGGCCTTCGCCAAGCTGCGCAGCCAGATTGACTTTGGCATGTTCTTCCCGATCCAGAAGGCCGCCATCGCGTGCCTTAATGGCCCGCGCGATGAGGTCGAGGCACAGCGTCTGAAGTACCAGGAGCGCCGCGATGCCCTGTGCGATGGTCTTGAGGGTCTGGGCTGGGAGCGTCCCAACGCGCATGGCTCTATGTTTGTGTGGGCCAAGCTTCCCGGTGGTCGCACCGATTCCATGGCGTTTTGCGAGGAGCTTATGGAGAAGGCCGGCGTTGTGGTGACGCCGGGCGCGAGCTTTGGCCCTTCGGGCGAGGGACACGTGCGTATGGCACTGGTCCTGCCGCCCGATCAGATCGCTTTGGCTGTCGAGGCCATTCGCGAGGCGGGCCTGTATTAGAAAGCTATTTCGGCTCGTCAATAGCTCGAAACCGATTTCGTGCAGTTATTTTACGAATACTGCAAACAATTTCGGTAAACGGTCGATTTTTGGCTGCGAATAGGAGCATAATCAAAGTCCCGATTGGATGTATTGGGATTACGACAAGCCGCTCGGGTCGTTCCCGGGCGGCTTGTTTGTGGAGAGAGATGGGAGTTTCTAATGGTTAACGAGAAGAAGGTCGCTATTGTCGGCTGCGGTTTCGTCGGTTCGTCTTCGGCGTTCGCACTGATGCAGAGTGGTCTGTTCTCCGAGATGGTCCTCATCGACGTGGACAAGAACCGTGCCGAGGGTGAGGCCCTGGATATCGCGCACGGCATGACGTTTGCCGAGCCGATGAAGATCTACGCCGGCGATTATTCCGATGTCGCCGACGCCGCCATGATCGTCGTCACCGCTGGCGCTGCCCAGAAGCCCGGTGAGACCCGCCTGGACCTGGTCAACAAGAACGTAAACATCTTTAAGTCCATTATCCCCGAGATTAAGAAGTCCGGCTTCGACGGCATTCTGCTAATCGTCTCCAACCCGGTTGATGTTCTGACCTATGCTGCCATCAAGATGTCCGGCCTGCCCGAGGGCCATGTTATCGGCTCCGGCACCGTGCTCGACACTGGCCGTCTGCAGCAGATGCTTGGTGCCCACGTCGAGGTTGACCCGCGTGATGTCCAGGCCTATGTCATGGGTGAGCACGGCGACTCCGAGTTTGTCGCTTGGTCCAGCGCTCAGGTTGCTGGCGTTCCGCTGAACACCTTCTGCGAGCTTCACGGTCACCTGGAGCATGAGACCGCCGAGAAGCGCATCGCTGAGGACGTCAAGAACTCCGCCTACACCATCATCGAGAAGAAGCACGCCACCTACTATGGCGTCGCCATGGCCGTCAAGCGCATCTGCACCGCCGTTATGCGCGATGAGCAGACCGTTCTGCCTGTCTCCTCGCTCATGGTGGGCGAGTATGGCCTGTCCGATCTTGCCATCTCCATGCCGACCGTCGTTGGCCGCGACGGCGTTGTCTGCCGCGTCCCCGTGCCGCTGAACGATGACGAGCAGCATGAGCTCACCGTCTCTGCAAAGGCCCTCAAGGACATCATCGACAGCGTCGATTTCTCCTGCTAAATCAAGCTCGCTAGAGCGAAAAGCTACAATGAAGGCGCCCGGGCTCACACGGCCCGGGCGCCTTTTTGGTGCAAAGTAACCTGACCCCATTGCACCATCCCAATGCACCATAGTTGATGGGAGGACCATGCCGGATTCGCCTAATTTTTTGACCTATGCCCAGACGGCGTTTGATCCGTTTGAGGAGCGGCCGTTCTGCGCGGTGGATAGCCTGGTGTTTGCATGGCTGTCATATCTGCGTTTGCCGGGGGATATGTCGGAGCTTACCGGCTGGCAGGGACTGGACGTGCGTGAGCTGCTGCGCGCCGAGTGCTACCAAGACATGATTGGCGACCTATGGGATCCGGAGGGGAGCCGTGCCTTGTTGGATGCTGTGGCAGCAAGTCCTCGCTACCGTGGCGTTCGTGTTTGCGGCTATCGTACCGTAAGTGATGCCGAGACGACGGAGCAGTTTGCGGCCATGACGTTCCGATTTCCGGCGGGGTTTAGCTATCTTGCCTTCCGGGGGACCGATAGTACGATTGTGGGCTGGAAAGAAGACTTTAACATGGCGTTCCGGTGTCCTGTGCCGGCCCAGGAATCCGCGGCATGTTATGTGGACGAGGCGGCGGATGCGATTGGTGGGCCGCTTTTGTGCGGGGGTCATTCCAAGGGTGGAAACCTTGCGGTGTACGGTGCAGCGATGTGCTCCGATGTTGCCCGTGAGCGAATCGAACGGGCGTATTCCCATGATGGTCCGGGCTTCGTCGAGGAGTTTCTGAACGGCAACGCCTTTGCCGATCTTTCCGGTCGAATCGACAAGACGCTACCTCGGTCGTCGATCTTTGGCATGATGTTCGAGACACAGGAGGACTATGCCATCGTTGAGAGCACCGAGTTCAGCCTGCTGCAGCACAATCCCTTTAGCTGGGTGGTTGATGGTCACGACTTCGTGTACTGTGAGCGCCTGTCTGCCGGTGCTCGATACGTTGATGGTTCCATTCGCGAGATGCTGCTTGCAGTGTCGCCTAGCGAACGCGAGCGTTTTGTAGATGCGTTGTTCTCCGTGTTTGAGGCTACGGGTGCTGAGCGGTTTGCGGATATCGCTGGGAATCTGCGCGAGAGCCTGCCCGTGATGCTCCAGGCTGCGCAAGGCTTCGACAAGGATACGCGACGCTTTGTCTCGCAGACCATCGTCGCGATTCTTAAGTGTGCGCTGCTGCCCAAACGTCCAGAGTTCAGCGTGCCTTCTAGTGGTAAGAGCCTGGCAGAACAGCTCGAGGCTTGGCAGTCCGAGCTCCTGCGCTAACCATTGGTGCAAAGCAACCTATCCCCGATGCACCAATCTTCGATGCGCCTGGGGCGGGCTCGACCGCTATACTGATTCGTGCCGAAATCAATCTAGAACGGAATGCCGTATATGAAAATCAATCACGCGATTCTGCATATCCTGGACTTTGACTCTGCCGTCAACGTCATGAGCCAGCGCGAGCTCGATATCGAGAGCCGTACCGTCCGCAACTTCGTGACCACACATCTGCGTCGCGCGCGCACTTCGGCCGATAACAAGCGCGCCACGTTTGCCGAGAACTCTGCGTTTGGCGGTGAGCTCAAGGGCTATTTCTTTGGTGAGCGCGAGTTCGTGGACCTGTCGCAGCAGATTGCGGAGTTTATTTCCTCCGAACTCACCAAGGCTGAGAAAGCCGAGTCCACCGACGTGCTGGTTGCCGATTTTGACGACGATGAGGATGCCCGCTGGTTTGCCGTGATGCTGCTGGGCTCCAAGCAGGCTTTTATGCACGAAGTGGGCCGCGAGGAGGGGGAGGTGCGCAACGATATCGCGCGCCACTATGCCATTCTGCCGAACCCCTCACAAAAGGTGCCGAGCTATGCCATCGTGCGCGCGAGTACCATGGAGATCGGCTACGTGGACAAGAAGCGCAAGATTGCCGGCGAGGACCGTATGCTTATCCCCGATGGCCTGCTGCAGTGCGACACGGGCGTATCGGGCAAGGAGGTCATCGACACCGTGACGCGTGTGGTCGAGGAGGTCGCTGAAGAGCACGGCGCCAACACGGCCGTAGCGCTCGCCAAGGTCAAAGCCGCCGTTGCCGAGAAGGTTGAAGACGACGAAGAGCTGCCGCCTTGGGATATCGTCGATGAGGTCTTTGAGGACGAGCCGGCTATCAAGGAGAGCGTGCGTGCGGCGCTGACCGAAGAGAAGGTGCCTGAGCGTGTGCCCGTGGAGCGCAAGCAGGTCGAACGCGCGGCGGTGCGCAATCATAAGATCCGTACCGACACAGGTATCGAGATCAGCTTCCCGGCCGAGATGGGTTCGAACTCCGAGTACATTGAGTTCGTCAACGAGCCCAACGGCCTCATTTCCATCGAGCTCAAAAACATCGGGTCAATTGAGAATCGATAAGCTGCGCTGGACGCTGCTGAAAAACAAAGGTCGAAGCCCTTCGGGACTTCGACCTTTGTTGCTTGGGGCTGAATTACGTTGCAGGTTGAGCATACGTCAGCGAAAACGCCCCTAGGCGAGCAAGGTGACGTGAAAGAGGAGGGCATTGACCTTCTGGTCATGCCCGACGATTGAACGTCAGATTGCCGCTTAGGGGCGTTTGCAGCGTCGAGCCGTTACGCGGTTTGTCAAAACCGCGTAACTTCTACAGCTGGCGCAGGCCTTCCTCGAGGCCGGTCTTGCTGTCGGTCTTCTCGTCGCGCATCTTGATGACGCGGGCGGGAACGCCGGCCACGACGGCGCCGGCGGGGACGTCCTCGACGCACACGGCACCGGCAGCCACGACGGCGCCCTTGCCCACGCGCACGCCCTCCAAGACCACGGCGTTGGCGCCGATCATGACATCGTCCTCGACGATGACGGGCGTGGCGCTGGCGGGCTCCACGACGCCCGCCAACACGGTGCCGGCGCCGATGTGGCAGTTCTTACCCACGGTGGCGCGACCGCCCAGCACGGCGCCCATATCGATCATGGAACCCTCGCCGATAACGGAGCCGATGTTGATGATGGCGCCCATCATGATGACGGCACGGTCGCCAATCTCGACGCGGTCGCGGATGATCGCGCCCGGCTCGATGCGGGCGTTGATGCCCTTAAGGTCGAGCATGGGCACGGCGGAGTTGCGGCAATCGTTTTCAACGTCGTAGTAATCGATGGAGTCGGCGTTGGCGTCCAGGATGGCCTTAAGCTCATCCCAGTCGCCAAAGACGGTCTTGCCACGACGACCGCCGTAGACATGTGCGTCGCCCCAGGCAACCTTCATGCCCGGCTTCTCGCGCACGTACAGCTTGACGGGCGTCTTTTTGGGCGCGGTGGCGATGTAGTTGATAATCTCCTGCGCATCCATCTCGGCTGCGTTGCTCATATGCTGTTTCTCCTTTGCGTGGATACGGTTGATACCTGGTTAGGCAAACATGACCTGGTCGAAGGTGTAGAAGCCGGGGTCGCGGGTGACGAGCTTCTGGGCGGCGGCCAGGGCGCCGTTGACGAAGATCTGGCGGCTTGTGGCGCGGTGGGTGAGCGTGACCTCCTCGTCCTGGCCAAAGAAACCCACCTCGTGTACGCCAGCTACGGTGCCGCCGCGCAGCGAGTGCATGCCGATCTCCTTGGGGTTACGCGCGCCGCACATGCCCCCGCGGCCATAGACGGGGTGGTAGCCTGTCTCGGACTCGGCTTCGACGACGGCATCGAGCAGTAGCTTGGCAGTGCCGCTGGGGGCGTCGACCTTTTGGTTGTGGTGCGTCTCGACGATCTCGCAGTCGAAGCCGGGCAGCTCGCGTGTGGCCTGTGCTACCAGATGACGCAGGGCTGCGATGCCGATAGAGTAGTTGCCCGAGTGCATGACACGGGCATTCTGGCCCAGCTCGCGCAGGCGGTCCATCTGCTCAGGTAAATAGCCCGTGGTTCCGGAAACGAGTGCGGCGCCCGTGCGCTCGACATAGGCGACGACGGCATCGAAGGTCACGACGTTCGAGAAGTCGATGATGACGTCGGCTACCGGGGCGCTCTCGAGCTCGGACAGATCAAAACCGATCTGGGCGACGATATCAAAAACGGGCTGCCCGGCGGCGTCGACAATGCCTTCGGCGGTAGTGCGGATGAGCGAGCCCATGCGGCCCGTTCCCATAATGACGGTCTTAATCAAGCAGACCAGCTCCCTTCAGAGCATCGGTAAGTGCGGCTCGCGTGTCGTCTGCCATGGGGCACAGCGGCATACGGTAGTTTGCCTCGATCATGCCCATCTGGGCGAGCGCTTCCTTGACGGGGATGGGGTTGACCTCGCTAAAGAGGGCGTTGATGAGCGGCTGGCCGGCAATCTGGATATCGCGGGCGCGTGCTACGTCGCCGTCCAGATAAGCGCGGCACATGTCGTGTACAAGCTGCGGCTGCACGTCGGCCCACACACTGATGGTGCCCGAAGCGCCCAGGCTCATGAGCGGCACGGTGAGTGCATCCTCGCCCGAGTACATGCGGAAATCGTCGGACAGCAGGTGGGCGATCTTGGCCGCGTAGGCGACGTTGCCCGAGGCCTCCTTGATGCCCATGATGTTGGGGTGCGCGGCTAGGCGCTCTACGTTGCGCTCGCTGATACCGCAGCCGCAGCGGCCGGGGATGTTGTACAGGATGCAGGGGATGTCAACGGCATCGGCGACGGTCTTAAAGTGCTGATAGATACCCTCTTCGTTGGACTTGTTGTAGTAGGGGGTAATGAGCAGCAGGCCGTCGGCTCCCAAGCCCTGGTAAGTAAGCGACTTGGTGAGCATGGTCTGCGTGGAGTTGGAGCCTGAGCCGGCGATGACGGGGACGCGTCCTGCAACATGCTTGACCACGGCGGCGACGACGGAGTTGTCCTCGTCATCGGTCATCGTGGCGCTCTCGCCGGTGGTGCCCAGGGTGAGAATGGCGTCGGTGCCATTTTGCAAGTGGAAATCGATAAGGCGCTCGAGCGCGTCAAAGTCGACACTGCCGTCCTTTTTAAACGGCGTAACCAGGGCGACGATTGAGCCCTCGAGATTGCGGATGTCCATGTTCTTCTCCTTCGCCTCCGCGATCTGGATGCGTTTGTTCCATTGAGCTGCGACTGCCAGGCGCTCGTCTTCGGCGCGACGGCGGGCACTTTCGGCGCGCGACTTGGCCAGCGGCTCTCGGCCGCACGGCAGCACGTCGAGCGTGGCAAAGTAATCGCCCGGGCGCTCGGCGCGGCGGATGAGGTCTGCCGAGCCATCGGGGCGCAGCAGGACCTCGGCGGAGCGCAGACGGCCGTTGTAGTTGTAGCCCATGGAGTAGCCATGCGCGCCGGTGTCGTGAATCACGAGCACATCGCCCATGTCGATATGCGGCAGCTCGCGGTCGATGGCGAACTTGTCATTGTTCTCGCATAGATTGCCCGTGATGTCATAGGTGTTCGTGACGGGGGCTGCGGTTTTATCGGGACCGTCCGGCTGACCCATCACCGTGATGTGGTGGTAAGCGCCATACATGGCGGGACGAATGAGGTCGACGGCACTGGCGTCCACGCCGATATAGTCCTTGTAGATCTGCTTCTCGTGGATGGCCTTGGTGACCAGGCACCCATAGGGCCCCATCATAAAGCGGCCCATCTCGGTGCAGATGGCCACATCGCCCATGCCGGCGGGAACCAGGATCTCGTCGTATGCCGCGTGCACCCCCTCGCCGATGGCGTGAATGTCGTTGGCCTGCTGCTCGGGCAGATAGGGGATGCCGACGCCGCCGGACAGATTGATGAAGGCGACATGCGCGCCGGTCTCGCGCTCCAGGCGCACGGCAAGCTCAAAGAGGATACGCGCAAGCTTGGGGTAATAGTCGTTGGTGACGGTGTTGCTGGCAAGGAATGCGTGGATGCCAAAGTTTTCAGCGCCCTTGGCCTTGAGCGTGCGGAAGGCCTCGAAGAGCTGCTCGGTGGTCATGCCGTATTTGGAGTCGCCGGGGTTATCCATGATGCCATTGGAGAGCTGGAACAGGCCGCCCGGATTAAAGCGGCAACTGACCGTCTTAGGGATGGGCCCCGCTACGCGCTCAAAGAACTCGATGTGGCTGATGTCGTCAAAGTTGACGATGGCGCCCAGTTTGTCGGCGAGCTCAAAGTCCGCTGCCGGCGTGTCGTTGGACGAGAACATGATGTCGTGTCCCGTGATGCCCAGCGAGCGGGCGATCATGAGCTCGGTGTAGCTTGAACAATCGCAGCCGCAGCCGTATTCGTTGAGAATGGAAATGAGCGCCGGGTTGGGATTGGCCTTGACGGCAAAGTATTCCTTAAAGCCCGGGTTCCATGCAAAGGCATCGCGCACCTCTTGCATGTTGCGGCGGATGCCCGCCTCGTCATATAGATGAAACGGCGTGGGGAACTGCTCGACGATATGCTCGAGCGTCTCCTTGTCCAAAAACGGCTGCTTGGCCGCATATGCCTCGTTGGGGGTCAATGCCATGTCCCGTAAACCTCGCTATCCAGACGGCGCCATCTGCGCATCGAATCCGCATAGCGTGGACCCAATGTCCGGATAGCGCTCCCGCATTGCTGCAGACAGTCCTGTGGGTGTTTCCCGCAGGCCCACCAGGTTGTTCGTGCCCGAAAAGCCCAGTTCGGCGGGTTTCGCCTCCCCACGGGGTCAAAGCCTGCCGGCTCGCCCGCGGTTCTTCGTGCCCGCGCCTCTATCAAGTGGTAACGACCCTACCACGTTGCACTTTACCAAACAAGAGTATTCGTATATAACGTTTAAAAAAATGCAAGGATATGCTAGAAACATGTGTGCCACAATCCTGTATCACAATAAGTTGCAACAGATATGCCTCACGAAGGGATCCTCTATGACCGAGCTCCAAGAACTCCGTCGCTATCGCCGCGATCTCCATCGCATTCCGGAGCTCGATTTCGATCTTCCGCAAACCATTGCTTATATCGAGGGTGTGTTGGCACCACTCACCTGCGAAGTGACCCATCCGTGCCCCAGCTGCGTCTGCGCTTTCTTCGACGCTGGCGTCGGTGCCGCACGTGCCACGGCGATTCGCGCCGACATGGACGCCCTGCCCATCGCGGAGGCGACGGGAGCTGATTTTGCCTCGACGCATCCCGGCAAAATGCACGCGTGCGGGCACGATGGACACATGGCCATGGCGCTCGCGGCGGCGACTTTTGTCGACCATACGATTCGCGAGCAGTCGGGCGCCATGAGGCGCAACGTTCTCTTTGTGTTCCAGCCGGCCGAGGAAACGACCGGTGGTGCCAAGACGGTATGCGAGAGCGGCGTGTTCGAGCGCTACGGGGCGGATCGCATCTTCGGCTTCCACGTGTGGCCCGATCTGCCTGTCGGTACGTTGGCGAGTTGTTCCGGTCCGCTGCTGGCGCGTTCGAGCGAGACGCACATCCATATTCACGGTACGAGTATCCATATTGCTAAGACCTATGGTGTGCCGGTCGAGGAGTCGCACGATGCGGCCTTGGCGGCAGCGAAGTTTTTGGTTGCCGAGCGCGAGCTGGTGGACGAGCTGGGCGCCGACGAGCCCTGCATTGGTAAGTTCGGCCTGCTGCAGGCCGGCACCGTCTGCAATGCGGTGGCGGGGGAGGCCCATGTTGCCGGCAGCCTGCGCGTGTTTACGGACGACATGTTCGACCGTGCGCGTGAGGGCGTGCGCCGCGTGCTGGATGAGGCATGCGCTGCAACGGGCTGCACGTACGATCTCGACTTTGCCGAGGGTTATCCGCCGGTCGACAACGACCCCGAGTTGTTCACTCGCATTGCACCGGCTTTGCCCGAGCTGCAGCTCGTGGATGAGCCTTTGCTGATCGCTGAGGATTTCGCCTTTTACCAGCGCCATCTGCCGGGTGTGTTCTTCTTGCTGGGCACGGGCGTGCCAGAGGGACAAGAAAACCCGATTGACGCTGATGGCTGCCCAGCCTATGCGATGAGCGCCCTTCACACCGATACCATGCTCTTTGACGAGGAAATCCTACTCAAGGGCCTCGATGTCTACAAACGATTGCTTTTGCTTGACTAAGGCGCAAAGGACTATTTGTTCTAGAAAACACGAACAAACGTACGATATAATAGAGATGTAAGTCTATAGAAACGTTTGACGTTACTAACGTAAGGCGATACTATGATTGCATCGTATAAAGATGAGGATACCGAACGCTTTGCCATGGGTGTGCGGGTCAGGAGGTTCGTGCCCTTTGAGCGTGTTGCGTTGAGGAAGATTCGCCAGCTGCAGGTTTGTGCTTCGCTTGATGATCTTCGCGTTCCACCGGGCAACCGCCTGGAAGCTTTGAAGGGCGATCGTGCCGGTCAATATAGCATCCGTGTTAACGAGCGCTATCGGGTCTGTTTTGAGTGGAGACAGGAGATGGCTTGGAATGTCGAAATCGTCGATTATCACAAGTGATGAGACTTCGGCCGATTTGCTGTCGCCGGTGACTCCTGGTGAGCTTCTCAAAGAGGAGTTTCTTGTTCCCATGGGCATTTCTCAATATCGCCTTGCGAAAGAGACTGGGATTCCGGCTCAGCGTATCGGGCAGATTGTCTTGGGAAAACGTCGCGTGACGGCCGACACCGACCTCCGTCTTTGCCGTTATTTTGGCCTGACGGATGGTTATTGGCTGCGCGCTCAGGTGGCGTTTGACCTTGAGGCCGAGAAAAGGCGGATCGAACCGGAACTCGACAAGATCGTTCCTGTTCAGCAGGCTATCGCACTGTAGTGCTCAAAGATGATGGGGGTGGCGCGGCGATGAGGCGACGCCGACAGTCTGCCGTATATAGTCCGGGTGGATGCGGGTGCGGTTTGCTGCTGCTTCCGGTTATTGCTGTGAGCATTGGCGTGATGTTTGCGCTTGCCGGGCTTGCCGCGGCGGCGCTCGTGCTGTTTATCACTGCCATCGGCGTGACGATTTGGCTCTGCCGCAATCGCGAGCAACGCCGTGCCGACGGTAAAACCAATGTCGGCTGGGTCGTCTTTCTGATCATTGCGTACCTGCTGAGTGCCAGCTACCTTGTTTTCTTTGTCCTGTTGATGATCAGTGCCTTTACCGGGGAATCCGTCACGGTGGGTTGATGCACTGCCAGCAGACGGTCGCGCGCAGTGCGTTTGCTCGGCGTTTGGATAACTGCATTGGTCGTTTACCGCAGCCTTAGCTCTCAGCTAATGAATTCAAGTTCAATCCTTCCTACGATGTGCTGTGTACCGGCACGGTAGCCGGATCGTAGGAAGGATGAATAATGGCAAAAGAGGGAAAGAAGCCAATCGGCAAGATTGTCCTAGGCATCATCGTGGTGCTGGTTATTGTCGGTGCCGTGGGCTCTATGGGCGGCAACTCAACCGATTCGTCTGCGAGCGATTCGGCAAAACCTGCCGAGACGACACGGCAGGCTGAGGAGCAAAAAGAACCGCAAGAACCGTATACCATTGCTGACGAGGCTGAAGACACTTCCAATCAGTTTACCTATAAGATCACGGGCACCCTGACCAATAACACGGACAAGGAAAAGAGCTACATTCAGATTGAATATGTTCTGTATGATGCCGATGGCAACCAGGTTGGAACGGCTCTTGCAAACACCAATCATCTGAAGGCGGGCGGCTCCTGGAAGTTCGAGGCGCTGGGTACGGTGTCTCCCGACCAGGTTGCTAGCTGGGAGCGTTCGGACGTAAGCGGTTTCTAGCATGTTGCATGCACTGGGGGAGGTGAAGTCGTATGTCCGATAAAAAGCTGACCGAGGAGTTGCTCAATGAGCTTCTCGATGCGCCGAACATCGATGGCTATATCAGGGAGCACGACTTTGCCGCCCCGTCGCTTTCGGACTACCTGAAGCAGCTACTGCAGGAAAAGGGCTTGGAGCGCTCGCGCGTGGTCCGTATGGCTGATCTCAATGAGACCTTTGGCTATCAGATCTTTACCGGTGCGCGTCATCCGAGTCGCAATAAGGTGCTGCAGATTGCCTTTGCGATGGCGCTGACGCTCAAAGAGACCAACCGTGCGCTGACGGCTGCCGGGGTAAGCGTCCTTAACTGCAAGGACCGCCGCGATGCGATTATCATCTTTTGCATCGATCGCGGGTGCAGTCTCCAAAAGGTCAACGAGGAACTGTATCGCTTTGGCGAGGAGACGGTGAGTTAGCGGCTGATATCTGAGCCGGTAAAGCTGTCGAACAACGATGCAAACGAACGGGGCGCGGATGCCATGGGGTGTCTGCGCCCTGCGCTATGATGGAGCCTATGGATACTCAGACCCCAACATATTCCGATGACGAGCTGACCGCAGCGCTTGCCGAGCACCTGGCGTCGCTCGATCGCGACGACAGCTATCGCGTGGAGCGAGTACTTAAGCGCTCGTCCGTTGAAACAACCGAGCTCGTGTACTTTGAAGGAACCGGCGGTGGTTCGCTCGGCCCCTTTGTCCGTAAACGCATCGATGCTTCGGCTCAAATCGGCGGGGCATACGAGCGTCTGTTTGCCGCTCAGCGGGCAGGCAGGCGTTTTGAGCACCTGCCCAGAATCGTCGATTGTCGTCGTGTGGGCGACGAGCTCAACGTGGTTATGGAATACATCGAAGGGGAGACACTCGGGGCGCTGGTGGACCGTCTGGGAGCCACCCCCGATTATGCGCGTGAATTGTATCCTGCCCTATGCGATGCCGTGGGCGAGCTCCATGCCGGTTTTGCAATGGTGGGGGAGACGTCGGCGCCGGTGATCCATCGCGACCTCAAGCCGTCGAATATCATCGTGACAGGTGCCAACTATACGCCTGATGACGGCCTGACATTTTCATCGCTGGTGATTATCGACCTGGGGATCGCGCGCGTATGGCGCGATGGCGCCGATGCTGACACCGTCAAGTTTGGCACGCGACCCTATGCGCCGCCCGAGCAGTATGGGTTTGGGCAGACGAGTGTGCGCAGCGATGTCTACGCACTTGGGGCCCTGTTGTTCTTTTGCTTGACGGGAGTCGACCCTAAACCAGGGCTCGACATGCGCGAGCAATGTGAGGCATGCGGCATTCCCACTCCACTTGCCGATGCCGTCTGCATGTCGATGGCGCTCGACCCGGCCAAGCGTTTTGCGAGCGCGGAAGCGTTGGGACGGGCGACGCGCGCGGCATACGATCTAAGTCGCCCCGTGCGGCCTCCTGCGCCTGTGCTTGTCCGTACTCCGGCCTCGGAGACGGTGTTGACGCCCCAAGGGCTCCAGAACCCCACAGGGCTTCCTAGGCCTGCCGCCTCCACTGCATGCGGTCTGCTCTCTCGCGTTCCGGAGTCTCTGGGGCGCATTTGGAATACGCTCGTCTTCTTCTCGCTGCTTGTGTTCTTTGCCGGAAGTCACTTTGCCGTCTTTCACCCCACGGGAGCAAACCAAAGCTACCCGACGTGGCTTCTCATAATCGAGTATTTTTTCTTTGTCGATGGCCTTATGGTGCTTATGCATTTTGCGCTGCTCGATAAGCGCCGTCTTCGTCGGCGATTCGCACTGCTCGACAGCTATCGCGGCAAGAAGCTCGCGAAACTCTGGCTCAAGGCATTGGGTGTGCTGCTCCTATGCATGATCGTCATAGTCGCGGTTGCCAATGCGACCGGCGTCGTCGATACCTCCGCTACCTAAAAGAAAAAGGGCCCCATTGGGGCCCTTTGCAGTTGCACTTAGATGCGGTTCATCTGAGCGGCGACTTTGTTGTACCAGTCCTGCCACGTGGGCGGGCAGTACTTTTTGGCCGCAGCCGGGGTAAGGGTGGAGCCGTAGTTGGCGCCCAGATAGGCAACGTGAGCGGAGATGCCCTCGCTCCAGCTGCCAAAGCTGCGCCAACCGCCGCCGCGGGCACTCCAGCCCCAGGCGTTGTAAGAATTGGCGCAATAAGCACCCTTGGTGCTCTCGATGCAGGCGATGGCGGGGGACCAACGGGGGTCGACACCGGTATTCCAAGCGGCGACGGCAAAGTTATAGCCCTGGCCTGCCATGGGGGAGCCGGCGAGATAATTGTCGATGCGGCTCGTCCACTCATTAATGAACGAATCGTAATCGGAGCTACCGGTATTGGCGTTGTTCACCGTGGTGTCGATGGTGGTGTTGGTGTTAGTGGCCTGGCTGCTGGAATTGCTGCCGCTCACGCCCTCGCCCGAGAGCTTCTCAGCGGCAGCGGCCTTATCGGCCTCAAGCTTGGCAAGCTCGGCGGCATTTTCCTGCTCGGCTTTTGCCTGTGCCTCGCTGCGGAGCTGCTGGGCCTGCGCCAGCGCATCCTCGGCGTTTTTCTGCTCTGCCTCAAGCTGAGACTTGGCCTGCTGGAGCTCAGCCTTGTTCTGTTCGAGTTCGGTTTGCATGTTATTGAGCTGTTCGATCTCGTCGACGCTCGAGCTCGTGATCTGGTTGGTGTATTTGCAGGTCGTGATGAACTCACCCAGGCTCTGCGCGTTGACCAGGAAGCTCACGATGGGGTTGGTGCCCTTCTGATACTTATACAGATCGCGCATGGCGGAGCTTGCCTTGGCCTGCTGCTCGGGAAGCTTAGCCTCGATTTCCTCGATGCTTGCCTCATTGGAGTCAATCTGCTTTTGCAGGTCATCGAGTTTGGTGCGGGCGTCGTTGTAGGCGCTCGTGGCGGCTTCGATCTTCTGCTGGGCTGCGGAAAGCTGGTCCTGCGTTGCCTGCGAGGCGGCATACGCCGCAACGGGGGAGAGCATCGGCGTGGCCGTCAGCGCAACGGCGAGCGCGGCGCTCGTGATGATACGAGCCGGCTTCGACGCAATGAGCGCTGCGGTGCGATGATTCGAATGCTGCATCCAGTCCCTCTGCAATCAATCGTAGGTTATGGTTCGAACGGTATTCTACTACTGCTTTCGACCTCAACTTGAACCTTAAAGGTCCCAAAGGGTCAAGTTGAACTTGAGGCTTTGGCTTTGACCTGCAGTTATGATGAATTGTTGAGAAACCATAGAGTTCAACTTTAACGTTACGGAGCTCTGTTTGAGAGGAGTTTTGGGCTGTAAAAGCCATCTCAACATGGGGTTTTACAGCTACAGCGCGCCCTTCTGGCGAGCCTGCTCAATCTCTTCGAGGGCCTCGGCGGGGGTGAACGAACAGGTGCCGTCGCCGAGTTTGACTACCCGGATATCGTCGCCGGTATGGACCTCTCCGCCCTTTAGTACCACGCCAAAAACGCCCTCGTGGGGAAAGATGCAGTCGCCAGCGAGATAGTAGATGGCGCAACGGGTGTGGCAGACCTTGCCGATTTGGCTGATTTCGACGAGCACGTCGCTTCCAAGCTTGAGCTGTGTGCCCAAGGGGAGCGAGAACAGGTTGATGCCCCGGGTTGTGAAGTTTTCTCCAAAGTCACCCTCGTGAACGTCGAGCCCGCGTGCCTGCGCCGTCTGGATGGACTCCGCGGCTAAAAAAGAGACCTGGCGGTGCCAATGTCCGGCGTGCGCATCGGTGGCGAGACCAAATTGCTCTATAACGGTGTCGCGTCCATCGGCGACGGGCGACTTGCGCGTGCCCTTGTGTGCCGACGTGTTGATCGAGACGATGCGGGCGGGTCCGTTGTAAGCATCGTTTGCGGTGCGTAGGGGAGCTGCCGTCTGGGCACGATCTGCAAGTTCGCGCCTGGCGGCGTCAATGATGGGGTTGTTGATCGGATGAGCCTGGGGCACGGTGCACCTTTCGACGGGGCGGGCTACATGTTGAATCCTACAACAACGGTAGGTTCATTGCCCATTGTCATACAACAGTGAGCGCCGTCTTCGTGCTGGCCTTCGTGCTGGACGATTGCGTCGATTGCCATAGATACGGTGGAGCTTTGGGCGCCGGCGGCTTGGCACGCTAGAATAAATCAGTTGCGCAAAGACCGCCCGTTGTGTGGGCAGTTCATGATAGGAAGTTTCCATGGCATTGCAATTTACAGAGCGCGAGTTCATTCCCGTGCTGCTCGGTGGCGACATCAACGCCTATTCGGTGGCGCGCGCCTTCTACGAGGAGTACCAGGTCAAGAGTCTGGTCTTTGGCAAGTATCAGACGGGTCCCGCGTACCGCAGCCAGATTATCGACTACACGCCCAACGTGGATATCGACACCATGCCCGTGATGCTCAAAACCGTCAACGGCATTGCCCAAGCGCATGCCGACAAGACTATTGTCCTTGTGGGCTGCGGCGACAACTATGTCGCTCTCGTGGCTCAAGCCAAGGATGCTCATGAGCTGGCGGATAACATCGTCGCTCCCTACGCGCCCTACAGCATGCTCGAGCAGTGCCAGAAGAAGGAGATCTTCTACGAGCTGTGCGAGAAGCATGGCGTGCCCTATCCACACACGTTTACCTTTACCAAGGCGATGCTCAATGCTCAGGGTGAGGCGCCTGCCGAAGTGCTCGACCAGATCGATTTTCCTTACCCGATGATTCTGAAGCCTTCTGACGGCATCATGTGGTGGCAGCATGAGTTCGAGGGCCAGAAGAAGGCCTATGAGATTGCCGACCGCGCCGAGCTGGAACAGGTCATTCGCGATTCGTATGCCAGCGGCTACACCGACGATCTGATCTTGCAGGATCGCGTGCCCGGCAACGACGAGTACATGCGCGTGCTCACCAGCTATTCCGACCGCAACGGTAAGGTCCGCATGATGTGCCTGGGCCATGTGCTGCTCGAGGAGCATCAGCCCCACGGTGTCGGCAACCATGCCTGTATCATTACCGAGCCTAACGACGAACTCATGGGCGGCGTGCGCAAGCTGCTCGAGGACCTTCACTTTGTGGGCTATTCCAACTTTGACGTTAAGTACGACGAGCGCGACGGCTCGTTTAAGTTCTTCGATTTCAACACGCGCCAGGGCCGCAGCAACTACTACGTTACCAACAGCGGCTTTAACGTTGCCAAGTATGTGGTGGACGAGTATGTGTTCAACCGTCCGTTTGAGCCGGAGTTTGTGACGGCTCAGGACGAGGCCCTGTGGATGGTCGTCCCCATGGGCGTCGTCGACAAGTACGTCAAGGATCCCGAGCTGCGCGCTAAGGTGCATCGCCTGGACAAGGAAGGCAAGGGCGCCGACCCTTCGTTTATGAAGGGCGACTTTGTCTTTAACCGCTGGCTGCGCATGTGGCACACCAAGCTGCGCCACTTTAAGCTGTTCAAGACGTATTACAAGTAGATGAGCGCGGCGCCCGTCCGGTTTGCATCGGGCGGGCGCGGGTATGATACGCGCAATTGCGCAAGCGTCACCAAGGAGGCGGCGATGGAAAAGCTGGGAGTTATCGGCGGCATGGGCGCCGAGGCCACGTCGTATTACTACGACCAGGTGGTGCGTCATACGGCTGCTGCCTGCGATCAGGAACATATCGACATGGTGGTACTCTCCAAGTCGACCATGCCCGACCGCACGCTGGCCATTAAGACCGGCGAGCATGCCAAACTGCTGGCGACCATGAAAGAGTGCGCCCAGGCACTCGAGTCGCTGGGCTGTGCACACATTGCCATTCCCTGCAACACGTCACACTACTTCTATGACCAGATCCAGTCGTTTACGAAGGTGCCGATTATCCACATGCCGCGTGAGTCGGTGCGCTATGCTCTGGCCGGTGCGGTGATGGGGGAGTGCGAGTTCGACCCCAACCTGAGTATGCCGGCCGAGCCGGTGCACAAGATTGGCATCATGGGCACCGACGGAACCGTGGGCGCGGGTGTCTACGGCCGCGAATGTAAGGCTGCGGGTGTTGAGGTCGTCTATCCCAGCGAGAAACGTCAGAACGATGTGATGTCCCTTATCTACGATGATGTGAAGGCCGGACGTGAGCCCGATATGGATAAGTTCGACCGCGTGATGTGGGAGTTCGCCCGTAGCGGCTGCGACCGCGTCATTCTGGCCTGCACCGAGCTCTCGGTGCTGCAAAAGTACCGAGAGATGCCCGAGATCACCCTCGACGCCATGGATGTCCTGGTGCGCGAATCCATCATCCGCAGCGGCGCCCCCTACCGCCTCTAGCTTCCGACCTGTCAAAAAGGGACAGGTTAATTTTGGTAGGTTTTATCTGGTGAAACAGTAAAGGCCTCGGCTCGTTTGGTGCGAGCCGAGGCCTTTTGCGTTGGGCTGTTGCTGTCGGTGGTGAACTAGAACAGGAAGCCGATGGCGATGAGGGCGATGCTGACGATGAGCACGGCGATGTCCAGGCCCTTGATGGGGTAGCGCTTGTACGAGCTGGCGCGCGTACGCAGATAGAAGCCGCGCTGTTCTGCCGCCAAGGCTGTGGCATCGGTCTTGCCCACGCTCGAGATGAGCAGTGGCACACACAGTGGCAGCATGAGCTTAAGCTTTTTGATGGGGTTCTTGGTGTCGTACTCGACGCCGCGTGCGGTCTGCGCCTCCATGATGGCGTTCATCTCCTGACCAAACACCGGCACAAAGCGCAGCGCCGTGGTAAAGGTGAAGGCATAGCGATACGGTACGTGCAGCACCTCGACGCAGGCGTTGGCAAGGTCGTTGAGCTTGGTCACCATGAGCATGAGGATGAGTGGTAACGCCACACCCAGCAGGCGCAGACAGGCCTTCGATCCTGTGATGAGACCCGTGTCGGTGATAAAGCCCCACACCACGTTGCCATCGCGCATAAAGGCCAGCTGGAGCACCAGCATGATAAGCGCGAGCGGAATCAGCAACTTGAGCAGCGAGAACAGACGGTCGACGACGCCGGCATAGGCACCCAGCGCAAGGGTGAGTGCCAAAAAGCCCAGCAGCGCCACGTAGGTGTCGGACAAGAAGATGCCGACGATGATGGCGGCGGCGAGGCCCAGTTTGACGACGGGATTCAGGCGATGCAGCAGCGTATCGCCCGGCATGTAGTCGATGACGTTAACCACGGTGGACCATCTCCTTGGTAATTCGAACGACATCGGTGACCTCGCTCACCTGCGCAAAAGCGGGCGAGACGGAAGATGCCAGACGTCGCGAGAGTTCGATGACCTGGGGCGGCTCAACGTAGGCATGCTGCATGAGTTCGATGTTCGAGAACAGCTCGTGCGTGCGGCCGCGGTCGAGGATGCGACCGTCGGCCATTACCACAATGCGCTCGGCAAAATCCGAGACGACTTCCATATCGTGGCAGACCATGATGACGGCGCAACCGCGCTCGGCCATGGTGCGTACCGTTTCCATCACGGTCATGCACTCGCGGTAGTCCAAGCCGCTCGTGGGCTCGTCGAGCACGACGATCTTGGGCTCAACCACTACGACGGAGGCAAGTGCCACCATTTGTCGCTGGCCACGCGAAAGCGAGAACGGTGCCTCGTCGGCGGGCAGACCAAAGCGGTCGATGACCAGCTGGGCGCGACGCAGAGCCTCGGCACGGTCCATGCCGCCCAGCTCCAAGCCAAAGGCGACCTCGTCGAGCACGGTATCCTTGCAGATCTGGCGGTCGGGGTTTTGGAAGAGCGTTGCGACCTCGCGGGCGATACGGCTCGTGGGGACCGCGGCAGTATCCAGGCCCGTAACGCGCACGCTGCCCGAGGCGGGCTTAAGCAGGCCCGTGAGCAGCTTGGTGAGCGTGGTCTTGCCGGCACCGTTCTGGCCGACGATGCCCACGAGCTCGCCAGGATAGAGCGTCAGGCTAAGGTCGTGTACGGCGGCGCCGCCATTGGGATAGGCAAACTCAACATGGTCGAAGGTGAGTACGGGTTCGGCGTCCTTGGCATGAGGACGCAACGACGGTGCATGCGGGGAACCGGTGGGCGCCTGGGCTTCGATGGCCGCGTGTGCGGGGTCGACGATGCCCGAAATCAGGCGCTCAGCCTCATCGACATCCAAGCAGGGGGTACCGCTTACCAGGCCATCGGCCTCGAGGCTATTGAAGATACGCGTGACGCGAGGGCAGTCGACGCCGATGGCACGGAGCTCGTCGGTATGCGCGAAGACCTCGTGTGGCTCGCCCTGCAGCGCAATTTCGCCATGGTTGAGCACGAACACGCGGTTGCAGTACTCCGAGAGCAGAGCGACCTTTTGCTCAACGACGACGATGGTGATTCCAAGTACGCGGTTTGCCTCACGCAGCGTCTCGAAGACCAATGTGGAGCTGGCGGGGTCGAGTGCCGCGGTGGGCTCGTCGAGAACCAAGACGCGCGGACGCATGGCGAGGATGGCGGCGATGGCTACCTTTTGCTTCTGTCCGCCCGAGAGGGTTGCGATCTCGCGGTCGCGCAGGTCGCTGATGCCGACGGTCTCGAGCGTTTCGCTCACGCGCTGCTCGATCAGGTCGTGGGGAACGCCAAAGTTCTCGAGGCCAAAGAGCATCTCGTCCTCGACGACCGAGGCGACCATCTGCGTGTCGATATCCTGCAGCACGCTGCCGACGATCTGTGACACGTCGGTCAGCGAGACCTCGCAGGTGTCATGGCCGTCAACCATGACGGACCCAAAGAACGCGCCGGTGTAGTGGTGGGGCACGGCACCTGACAGGCAGGCGGCAAGCGTGGACTTGCCGGCGCCCGAGGGCCCGATGATGCCGATGAAATCTCCCTTGTTCACGCTGAGCGAGATGTGGCTGAGCGCCTGCTCGGTCTGCGTGCCATAGGAGAACGAGACATCGTCGACGTTGATGATCGTTTCCATGGATACCTTTCATAGTCATTGGGGACGTTCTTTAATGACTAGTCGTTTAAGAACGTCCCCAAAAGCTAGCCGTTTGGGACAGTCTTTACCGATGGGGCACTGTGGGTTAGTTGAGCTTAAGGGCCTTCTGGATGGGCATGTAGAGGGCGCCGACCAGAATGGCGTTAAATACGGCGGTCATGGCGACGACGGGCAGCATGGCTGCGGCGAGCTCGCCCACCACGCCGAGCATGGCCATCTTGATGACCATGAAGATGACGCCCGAGACAAAGGTGGTCACGAATGTTGCGACGATGGCGACGACAGGCTTAACCTGGCCGTCCTTGGCGGCGGCGTTGACAATGACGGCCATGAGCATGGCGGCGATGCCCTCGGCGGCAAAATCGACAAACGGCGATGTGGTGGTGATCTGGATCACGGCGGCTGAGATCAGGCCGATGACGAGTGCCTGACTGATGTTGGGGCGAACGACCAGGATGGTGAGGCAGAAGGCCGAGATAATGAACTCGGGGCTGATCATGCCGCCCGAGATGCCGGAGATGGCCTTGCCGACGGTGAAGTTGAGGATGAAGCCGGCGGCAAGCAGGATGGCGAGCAGGACAAGGGCGCGGATATCGAGTTTACCGCGGTCGGCGGTCTGGACGGTTCGGGGCTGGGCGGTAGCGGTGGTGTTCTGAGACATGGTGAAAGTCCTTTCAAAAAGGGGAGTGTAAGAGAAAAACGGAGGCGCGTGATGCGAATGCGATCGGGCTCGAGATAGAAAAAGGCCCCCGGTCGAAACCGGAGGCCTTCCAATCACCTAGAGCGCAAAAGCAGGCGTGAGGGACTCACTGTCGACCGATCGTATTCGCATCACGCCACCACCAGTTGTTGAGAGACTTCATCGTGTTCTTCATGTCGGTGGCTCCTTTCATGATGCCGTGGCGCGGTCGCACCTTGTTGCTGTTGCGCTGCACTATAGCACAGCAAAGTGTTTGCAGGAAATCTTTTTTTGAAAAAGATATCAGTGACGTTTCCCGCCGGTCGAAGGGGCGGGCTGAGCGGGCGGGGGCGACCTGCGCCATCCCGCCCGCGCCTTAGGGCTTCAGGGCCCTAGGCCTTCTTGCGACGATAGAGTGCGAAGCCGCAGACACCGATGATGACGATGGCGCCAACGGCCATGGCAGCCATGTTGTTGCCCTCGGACTTCTCCTCGGTCGCCTCTTCCTTAACCTCGGGGCCGGCAACGTCCTCATCGGAGAGGGCCTCGTCGGCGTAGGTGATGGACTCGACCAGGCAGTCGTTGTCGGCATCGTAGTCACTCGGGACGAACTCCTCGGAGAAGTCGCCCTCCTTGAGGTAGTCACGCATCTCCTCGAGCATAGCCTTGCACTTGAGATAGGTGTTCTTGGTGGCAGCCTTGCCGGCTTTGTTGGCCAGGGCGGTGCGGGCCTCGGTGTCCTCGGCGGCCTGCATGGCCTCGTCGACGGTCAGATTCTGCTCAATGAGCTCCTTCTGCAGGGCGTCGAGATAGGCGCGGACGCCGGTGGCGCAATTGTCGCGGTTCTCATAGGCGAGCGTATTGATGTCCATGAGTACGTAGTTGATGGAGTTCTTGGGCTCCTCGTTGTTCACGACGTCTTCCTCTTCACAGTGATCGAAGGAGACATCCTGATCGCTGAAGTAGGGGCTAACCTCGGTGAGCAGTGCGGAATAGAGGGGGATAGCGACGGAGAACTCGGCGTTGGAGAGCATCTCCCACTGGATGGTCGCGATCTCGGGGTCCATGCCGTGACGGATCTGGAAGGTGTGGATCTCGGTGTTGCGGTTGGAGCCGATGGCATAGGCGCCGTCGGTGTTGGCGTTGAGGCCGGCGACATTCTCGCCGCGGGCGGCGAAGGAACGAATCATCTCAAAGGTGTTCCAGTCGGACTTGCCGGGCTGGAAGAACAGTGGCTGCATCTCGTGGACCAGGGCGCCGGTCGTGGCACGAGCGTCTTCGCGCTCGTCCTTGACGATCTCGTAGTCGGTGCCCTCGGCAAGCGGAGCCATGAAGTAGTCGCGGCCCTGGACATAGCGCGACCACTGGTGCATACCGGCCTCGCTAATCTCCTCGCCGTAGGTCTTGGCGACGTCGAACTTGCCGTCGGTGTACTCGGCAAAGCCCTTCTCCTTAGGCATGGACTCGATGCCCTCGGAGTGGAGGCAGTTCTCGGTGTCGTCGAGGTCGACGTCATAGGTGAGGTTGCCGATGTTGGGGTTGAGCGAGGCGATGTTGTCGGTGAGCCTCATGGCGATCCACTGATGGCCGGAAAGTGCGGCAAACAGCCAGGTCTCGTTGTTGTCGGCAATGATGATCTGGTCGTTGGAGCAGACGCCCTGCTCGTCAATCAGGCTGCCGAGGAGCTCGACACCCTCGCGGGCCGTGGCGTTCTCGCCCAGAATGACGCTGGCGTAGTTGTACTCGCCGATGCCGGTCTCCTCGGTGACGGGGTCGGCTTCCTCTGCCTTCTCGTTATAGGAGGTGCTCAGCGTGGCAGAGCAGGAAACGCCCTTTTCGTTGATGCCAGCCTCGGAATATGCGTCGTAACGATCTTCCCACTGAGAGGGGTTGTCGCGAACGAAAGTGTAGCGGTAGGTTGCGCCCTTGGACTTGTATTCAAAGCCAGACTCGAGCGAGGTGTACTTGCTGCCGTCCTTGTGTGCGGGCTCGATGCCAAAGTGCTTGATGTAACGCGGGCCGAAGTCCTCGGAACGGCCGTAGTACGTGTTGCCGTCTGCCGTGAGCTGGCTGCCCATGTAGATCTGGGTGCAAGCGAGCGCCGAAGTCGGCATGGCCATAATGGCCGCTGCTCCAAATGCAAGGCCGCAGCCGAGCTTCTTGAGCGTGTTGACAGGATGAGTAAACCTCATGATCCCTCCCAACTGTTGAAACCCCGCGAAACCGTACGGAGTTTCAGCTAATAAATACATCTACTAGCCTAAAGGAAGTGTAAAGAATATTCATTCGACAACAGCTTTTACTCGATGAGCGTGAAGAAATATACGATGAGCGGATAATAATACTCATTTTGTGACTTTAGTTAAATAAAGACACCCTGCATTTACTGTAGCTAAATAAAGCATCAGACAATGCTCAAAAATAAACCTCTCCCGCTGTTTGGGATTTGCATAAACAACGGGAGAGTCGATAACTGGATGAATATCATACCAATGTGGATTTACTTCTTTCGGCGGTGAATCACATTGATGGCATAGCCGACGAGCATAGCCAAGACGATGACGATAAAGCCAATCAGGGGATTGTCGTTCATGGGGTCCTCCTATTTTCCGAGCGGTGAGAATTCGTCGACGATGAGGTCGAGACATTGCGGAAGCGCGCGGGCGCCAAAGACGCCGGAGTTGCTGGAGATGATCTCGCCATCGAACTGCATGCCTAGCGATGGCGTGCAAGTAATCTTGGCTTCCTTGGTCTGGATGATCTTAAACTGCGGACGGCCGAGCACTTTGCCGGCGGGATCGAGCGCGGCGGTGATTACCGTGGGGAGCAGCTGCACCGTGCGTACGGGCTCAATAACGACGATGTCGACCATGCCGTCGTTCATACGACAGTTGGGGAACAGGTTGATGTCGTTTTGGATGACCGAGGTATTGCCTGCCATGCAGCAGATGCCGTCGAGCTCCTCGACAATGCCGTCGTGCTCAATGGCAAAGTGCGCCACCGTGGGGTTGGGCGTGGCGAGCGCGGAGAGGAAGTAGGCGATCTCGCCAATGTCGTTTTTAGTGGGAGCGGCCTTCATCATGATCTCGGCGTCGAAGCCCGAGCCGGCGATGATGATGAAGCCGTGGCGCTTCTCGTTGCCGTTCTCATCGAGCCAAAAGAGCTCGCCCATGTCTACTTTGACCGTGCGGCCGGCGCGGCAAGCCTTGGCAAGCGCCGCTGCCTCGGGGGCATTACCGATGTTGTTAAAGAACAGGCAGGCCGTGCCGGAGGGGAAGACGAGCGTGGGGACGCCGCACCCGCGCATCTGGTCGAGCACGTTGGAGACGGTGCCGTCTCCGCCCGAAACGACCACGCGATCGAACTCGCGAACGTCCGCTAACGCGTCCTTGGGCTCCATGCCATCGCCGATGAAGCGCATCACGACCTCGTCGCCGCCCTGTGCAAGGGCGTGCGTGAATGCGTAGATTTCATCGGAGCTGGGACCCGATGCCGGGTTGTGGATGATAAGGCAGCGCATACTTACGTTCCCGTTCTGTGACTAACCGAGTATAGTTGTAGAGCAATGCCGATATCCTACCCGTGTTTTTCGGGCCTAACCTTATTTGATGGGTTGATATGTACATTTCCACACATCAGGCTCTGGTCGACTTTTGCCAGCGCGCCCGCGAGTTCGACGCGATCGCCGTCGATACCGAGTTTTTGCGCGAGCGCACATTCCACCCGCGCCTGTGCTTGGTTCAGATTGCCACCCCTGCCGAGAGCGTAGCGGTCGACCCTCTGGTGATCGACGACCTCTCGCCGCTGGCCGAGCTTATGGCCGACGAGAGCGTGACCAAGGTCTTCCACGCGTGCTCGCAGGATATGGAGGTCATGCTCCATACCGTGGGCGTGCTGCCACGACCGATTTTCGATACGCAGGTCGCCGCCGCCTTTTTGGGCGAGCGCCAGCAGATTTCGTATGGCGCGCTTGTTCAGACGTTCTGCGGCGTATCGCTGCCCAAGACCGAGTCGCTGACCGACTGGTCGCGCCGCCCGCTGACCGATAAGCAGATTGAGTATGCGATCGATGACGTCAAGTACCTGATCGTCGCCTATACCGAGATGATGAGCCGCCTGCGCGAGCTGGGCCGTGTGGACTGGGTGCTCGACGAGCTGCACCCGCTGGCTGACGAGTCGCACTATCGCGCCGATCGCCACGAGGCGTTCCGCAAGGTCAAACGCATCAATTTGTGCAGCCGTCACCAGTTGGGCATCGCGCGCGAGCTCGCCGCCTGGCGTGAGGACCGCGCCGAACGCCGTAACATCCCGCGCAAGTGGGTCATGTCCGACGACACGCTGCTTGCGCTCGTTAAGCGCAATCCCGTGCGCGTTGAGGAGTTCCGTAGCATTCGCGGTACCGATCAGTTGGGGGAACGCGACGTGGACGGTGCGCTCATGGCCATCAAGCGCGGCGCGAGCTGCCCGCACGATCGCCTGCCGCTCATGGTGCGCAGGCACCGTCAGATTTCGCCGGAGTTGGAGAGCGTGACGGACCTGATGTACGCGCTCATCCGCCTGGTTGCCGAGCGCTCGGGCGTGGCGACTTCGGTCATTGCCTCGCGCGATGACCTGGCCGACTATATTGAGCATCCCGAGCAGAGCCCCTTGCGCGAAGGCTGGCGCTTTGAGCTTGTGGGCTCGCGCCTGGACGATCTGCTTTCCGGCAATATGGGGTTGACGGTGAAGGACGGAAAAATCGAATTGCTGTAGGGAAGCCTAGCCGCTTGAATGGGTAAAATGCCTCCAACGTGTAACTCGACTCGGAGGAATTCGCATGCCTTATTACTATGGATACGGCTTTGGCATCGACCCGCTGTACCTGCTGGTTGTTCTTGTCTGCACGGTGCTTGGCCTTGCCGCACAGAACTATATCAACTCGACGTACAAAACCTGGTCCAAGGTTCGCTCGGACGGCGATACGGGTGCCACGGTCGCTCGCCGCATGCTCGATGCCAACGATTGTAACGCCGTGGGTATCAAGGGTGTCGCTGGCGAGCTCACCGACCATTACAACCCGCAGGACAACAACCTGTACCTCTCTGATGCCAACCGTTCGGGCGGATCGGTCGCAAGCGTTGCCGTGGCCTGCCATGAGGCGGGCCATGCCGCCCAGCGTCAAAGCGGCTACGCCATGATGAAGGTGCGCACCGCCCTGGTCCCGGTCGTTAGCTTTACCCAGAACACCTGGACCATCGTGCTACTCATGGGCCTGTTTATGAACATCGCGGGGCTTACGACCCTCGCGTTGATTTTCTTCTCGTTTAGCGTGCTGTTCCAACTCGTTACGTTGCCTGTTGAGATTGACGCCAGCCGACGTGCTGTGGCGTACATCGAGCAGTCGGGTATGAGTTCCAAGCAGGTCAACGGCGCCAAGAAGGTGCTGACGGCAGCCGCACTTACCTATGTTGCTGCAGCGCTCACTTCGATCATTCAGCTGCTCTACCTGATGGCTCGCTACAACAGAAACTCCAACCGATAACAAATTGGCTTGACAGGCGCCGCGGAGATTTGTGTCCCCGCGGCGCTGTACTATGTGTTGGACTTGAATTTGCGCAGGGCCGAAGCCCTTGTGCACGATGACGAAAGGAGGCTGCGTGGCAGGCTGGAATCTAACCGGCAATGCCGTTTCCGCCGAGTTTGACGGTTCGGATGAGCAGGAGCGCAAGGAGCTCAGCGTGAGCCAGGCGGTGGAGATCGCCGCTGGTGCGCTCGATGCCATTCCGCAGCTGAGTGTCCTGGGCGAGGTCACGGGTTTCCGTGGTCCCAACGCCCGAAGCGGCCACTGCTACTTCCAGATTAAAGACGACTCGGCCGCCGTCGACTGCATCATCTGGAAGGGCGCCTATCTCAAGCGTACCTTCGATCTGCGTGACGGCATGCAGGTGAGCTTTAAGGGCAGCTTCAACCTCTATAAGCCCACGGGTCGTATGAGCTTTGTCGCTCGCTCGTTTTCGCTGGCGGGGGAGGGTCTGCTGCGTCAACAAGTGGCGCAACTGGCCGAAAAGCTACGCCGCGAGGGCCTGATGGACGAAGCGCGCAAACGCCGCATCCCGGTGTTCTGCTCACGCGTGGCGGTTGTCACCTCGCTTTCCGGTGCGGTAATCGACGACGTCAAGCGTACGCTGCGCCGACGCAACCCGCTCGTCGAGCTCGTCTGCGTGGGCGCAAAGGTCCAGGGCGAGGGTGCGCCGGCAGAGCTTATTGAAGGCTTGCGCCGCGCCGCTGCCATTACGCCGGCGCCCGACTGTATTTTGCTCGTGCGTGGTGGCGGTTCCTTCGAGGACCTCATGACCTTTAACGACGAGGAGCTTGCCCGCGCGGTGGCGGCTTGCCCTGTGCCCGTGGTGACCGGCATTGGCCATGAGCCCGATACCTCGATTTGCGACATGGTGAGCGACCGCCGCGCCTCCACGCCCACGGCGGCGGCCGAATCGGTGGCGCCGGCCATGACGGAGTTGGCCGATGTGCTCGAGGCGCGCCATCAGCGTCTGGGTGCCGCGATGGCATCGATGATTGGGTCGGCCCAGGTCGACCTGGAGATGCTCGATCAGCGTGGCCGTCGTTCCTGGGATACCTATACGGCTCGCTTGGGCGACGCGCTCGATGCGGCCGCATGCCGCCCGTGTCTCAACGATCCGACATTTATGGTCGAGCGTCGTGAGTCAGAGCTTGCCTTGACGGCCGATCGTTTGTCCGGTGCCATAACGCGCTCGGTCGGGGCGTTCCGATCCAGCTTTGAACGCCTGCCCGAGCGTCTGGCTACAAGCACCTCGGGACTCGATGGCAAGCGCCATGCGCTCACGCTTGCGAGTTCCCGTCTGGAGCATCAGGGGCGCACGATGCTCAGCAAACCCGCGTCCGACCTGGGCCGAGCTGCCGCGTCGCTCGATGCCCTGTCGCCGCTCAAGGTGCTTGCCCGAGGCTATTCCATCGCGTACAGCGATGATGGTGTGGCTACGAGCGCCAAGACCTTTAAGCCTGGCGACGCCATTCGCGTGCGCATGGCAGACGGCAACGTGGCAGCAACGGTCAATACGGTCGAGTAGGCCGCGTTTCATAGCGATAAACCTTTAGGAAAGGAAACAGATATGGCAGAGAAGACCCCGGTCGAGCAGCTTACGTACAAGCAGGCCTCGCAGGAGCTGGAGCTCATCATCCGCAGCTTGGAATCGGGCGATATGGAGCTCGAGGAGTCGCTTGAGAGCTATACCCGCGGCGTCGAGCTCCTCAAGAGCCTGCGTACCCGCTTGTCCGATGCCGAGCAGAAGGTCTCGGTGCTCCTGAAGGACGTCGACGGCAACGACGTGCTCGCCGACGGCGAAGCCGCCAACACCGACGACAACCTTTCGTTCTAACCACCCCGACCAAATATAATTACCTTGGTCTGCGAGAAAGGAACCAACCATGTGTGATTGCATCTTCTGCAAAATTGCCAACCACGAGATCCCCTCGACCGTTGTCTATGAGGACGACCAGGTCATCGCCTTCGACGACCTCAACCCCCAGGCGCCGGTCCACACGCTCGTGATCCCCAAGAAGCACTACAGTGACATCGCCGATAACGTGCCCGCCGAGACCATGGGCGCCATGGCCCACGCCATCCAGGAGGTCGCCAAGGTCAAGGGCTTGGAGGACGGTTTCCGCGTCATCTCCAACAAGGGCGTCAACGCCGGCCAGACCGTCATGCACTTCCACATGCACGTCCTCGGCGGCAAGAACCTGGGCGAGAACCTCATCTGAGGGCGCTTCTTCCTTGCAATGAAACGGAAGCTCAAGCACCGATAACTTATATATCAACGCAATAAACCCGAGCGCGAGGGCGTTTGGGTTTATTATTAAAGCGTATGTAACCTGGCGGCGCCACACCGCCTGTTAGTAGGGAGACACATGAACGTTCTGGTCGTCAACGCGGGATCTTCGACCCTTAAGTATCAGGTCATCGATACCAAGTCCCACAAGGTGTCCGCAAAGGGCTCCTGCGAGCGCGTCTGCTTTACCGGCGGTACCTTCACCCACGCTGCCAACGGTTCCAAGAAGGTGACCGAGAACATCGAGTTCCCCGACCACAAGGTCGCCATCGAGGTCGTCCTGAAGGACCTCGAGGCCAACGGCGTCAAGATCGAGGGCATCGGCCATCGCATCGTTCAGGGCGGTTGGTACTTTGGCGACTCCTCCCTCGTCGACGAGGACGTTCTCGCCAAGATCCGCGAGGTCGCCCCGCTGGCGCCGCTGCACAACAACCCCGAGGCCAACGTTATCGAGTATTGCCTGGAGCAGTATCCCGACCTGCCCAACGTCACGGTCTACGACACCGCTTTCCACTTCAACATGCCCGAGGTCGCCAAGACTTACGCCCTGCCCAAGGATGTTTGCGACAAGCTGCACATCCGTAAGTACGGCGCCCACGGCACCAGCTACCGTTACATCTCCAAGAAGGTCGCCGAGATGACCAACGGCGAGGCCCGCAAGGTCGTCGTGTGCCATATCGGCTCCGGCGCTTCCCTGTGCGCCATCGAGGACGGCAAGTGCATGGACACCACCATGGGCCTCACCCCGCTCGACGGTGTCATGATGGGCACCCGCTGCGGTTCCATCGACCCCGCTACCGTGTGCTACTTGCAGCGCGAAGGCGGCTACACCTTCGACGAGGTCGACGAGATGATGAACAAGAAGTCTGGCCTTTTGGCTGTGACCGGCGGCAAGACCAATGACTGCCGCAACGTCGAGGAGCTCGCCGCCGCTGGCGACCCCGAGGCTCAGCTCGCCTTCGACATGTTCGTCTACAAGATTGCCGCCAAGGCCGCCGAGATGGCCACCTCCATGTGCGGCATGGACACCCTGGTCTTTACTGCCGGCATCGGCGAGCACGCTCCGGCCGTTCGCGCTGGCGTGGCCGATCGTCTGGCCTTTATGGGCGTCAAGATGGATCATGCCCGCAACGCCCTGCGTGGTGACGGCGCTTGGTGCCTGTCTGCCAAGGATTCCAAGGTCAAGATCTTCGTCATTCCCACGGACGAGGAGTTCATGATCGCTTCCGACGTCGAGCGCATCGTCAACGGCAAGTAATTGCAAGAGGGGAGGGGCTGGACAACCGAGCGCCGTTCGGCCCCTCTTTTGTGCTCGTTGGGCGATATGCCTGATAGCTATTTATCAAGTTGTGATAACTTCTTATTAAAATGCGGCCGCCTTAAGGGGTCTGCGTCGACCGTATTGCACTGCAAAGGAGTCTCATGAACGTACTTGTTGTCAACGCCGGCAGCTCAAGCCTTAAATATCAGCTTTTGGATACCGATACCCGCGAGGTTTTCGCCAAGGGCAACTGCGAACGCATCGGTTCGGACATGGGCATCTTTGGCCACTCCGAGAACGGTGGCGCCAAGCAGACCGAGGAGGTCCCTTTCCCCGATCATCGCTCTGCTATCGCTCGCGTGCTCGAGGAGCTCGAGAAGACCGACTTTACGATTGATGGCATTGGCCATCGTATCGTTCAGGGCGGCTGGCACTTCGATGATTCCGCGGTCGTCGACGACGAGGTTATGGCTAAGATCCTTGAGGTGGCCCCGCTCGCTCCGCTGCACAATTACGGCGAGGCCGCGGCAATCGAATATTGCCGCGAGAAGTATCCGGAGCTGCCCAACGTGGCCGTCTTTGACACCTCGTTCCACATGACCATGCCCGAGGTCGCCTACACCTACGCGCTGCCCAAGGACGTGTGCGACAAGTACCACGTGCGCAAGTACGGCGCACACGGTACGAGCCACCGCTACGAGTGGATGATGGCCAAGGAGATCCTGGGCTCGCGCTGCCACCGCCTGCTTTCGTGCCATCTGGGCAACGGTGCCTCGCTTGCCGCCATTGAGGACGGCGTGTGCCGCGACACCACGATGGGCCTCACGCCGCTTGACGGCCTGATGATGGGTACCCGTTGCGGTTCCATCGACCCGGCCACCGTGTGTTATCTTCAGCGCGAGGGCGGTTACAGTTACCAGGAAGTCGACGACATGATGAACAAGCAGTCTGGTCTGCTTGCCATTTCGGGTATCTCCAACGACGCCCGCGACATCCGCACGCGCGCCTCCGAGGGCGACGAGCGCTGCCTGCTCGCCTTCGATATGTTTGCCTACAAGGCCATGCAGCAGGCCGGCTCAATGATCGCTTCCATGGCGGGCGTGGACACCATCACCTTTACCGCCGGTATCGGCGAGAACGACTGGTCGATCCGCAAGGCCTTCTGCGACTGCTTTGAGTGGCTGGGCGTGCGCATCGACAACAACAAGAACCGCGAGGCCGTGGGCAACGGCCCGCAGGTCATCAGCGCCGCCGGTTCCGCCGTCACGGTCATGGTCATCCCCACCGACGAGGAATACATGATCGCCCACGACGTCGAGCGTCTGACCAAGAACAACTAACGCGCGCATTTGCAAGTAAACGAAAGGCCTCCAGAGCAACAGCTCCGGAGGCCTTTTGCTAGCGGGCGGAAATTCCTGTCCCGAGGGGATATGTACGCTACTCAGCCATCTGAGCCTGGACGGCAGTGATGGCCACGACACCCACGATGTCGTCGGCAGAGCAGCCGCGCGAAAGGTCGTTAACCGGCTTGGCGATGCCCTGCAGGATGGGGCCGTAGGCGTCAGCGCCAGCGAAGCGCTGGACCAGCTTGTAGCCGATGTTGCCTGCCTCGAGGTCGGGGAACACGAGCACGTTGGCCTTACCGGCGACAGAGGAGCCGGGAGCCTTGAGCTGGGCGACGGTGGGGACAATGGCGGCGTCGAGCTGCAGGTCACCATCGATGGCGAGCTCGGGAGCCTTCTCCTTGCAGAACTTCACAGCCTCCTGGACCTTCTTGGCGACCTCGCCGCCAGCGGAGCCCATGGTGGAGTAGGAGAGCATGGCCACGTGCGGCTCAACGTTGCCCATGAAGGTGGACCAGGAGTGGGCCGAGGCGATGGCGATCTCGGAGAGTTCGTCGGAGGACGGGTTGATGTTGAGGCCGCAGTCGGCGAAGATCAGCGTGCCGTCGGTGCCGAACTGCGGGGTGTCGGTGCACATCACGAAGAAGGCCGAGACCAGCTTGGTGCCCGGGGCGGTTTTGAGGATCTGCAGCGCGGGGCGCAGGGTGTCGGCGGTGGAGTGGCAGGCGCCGGAGACCAGGCCGTCGGCATCGCCCATCTTGACCATCATGGTGCCAAAGTAGGTGGCGTCCATCACCTGGGCGCGAGCCTGCTCGATGGTAACGCCCTTCTTGGCGCGGAGCTCGGCAAACTTTTGCGCATACTCCTCGTGCTTCTCGGCATTGCGCGGGTCGATGACGGTAGCGCCGGGGACGTTGATCTCGTCGGGGTTGCCCAGGATGACGATCTTTGCCAGGCCCTCCTCGATGATTTTGGTGGCCGCGACGATAGTGCGCGGATCCTCGCCCTCGGGCAGGACGATCGTCTTAAGGTCGGCCTTGGCGGCAGACTTCATACGGTTTAGGAAATCGCTCATGTTACTCCTTACAAGCGTTTCGCTAAGCTCCAGGCGCCCGGCTGTTCACGAATAAACCCGCTGCTAGCGGGTCTACCTTTCAATTATGTTCGCCGCGGTGCTTGAGCTTTCCTTGTGTGGCAAGCTCATTATAGGACGCATTAGCGCTATAATCGCTCTGATAAATATGTCTCGAAGAATGTTCGAGAAAAGCCCAGCTAACGAGCCCGTGGCTTTTGACAAGGAGTATCGATGCAGATTACCTCAGGCCTGCCTGAAGGCTTTAACGCCGGCGCGTACGACATGATTGTCGTCGGTGCTGGATATGCCGGTGCCGTTTGCGCCCGCCGTCTTGCCGAGACCATCGGCTATCGTGTTGCCGTTTTGGAGCGCCGTAGCCACATTGCGGGCAATGCCTATGACTGCACTGACGAGGCCGGAATCCTGATTCACGAGTACGGTCCGCATATCTATCACACCTTTAACGAGCGCGTGCACAATTTCCTGTCGCGCTTTACCAAGTGGACGGATTATCAGCACAAGGTGCTCGCCAACATCAACGGTACCCTTATGCCCGTGCCCTTCAACCATGCGAGTCTCAAGCTCGCCTTTGGTGACGAGCGCGGCGAGGAGCTGTATCAGAAGCTCGTGGAGACCTTTGGCAAGGATGTCAAGGTGCCCATTATGGAGCTGCGTAAGAAGAACGACCCGGATCTTGCCGAGGTCGCCGATTACGTCTACGAGAACGTCTTTTTGCATTACACCATGAAGCAGTGGGGCCAGACGCCCGATCAGATCGATCCCTCGATCACCGGCCGCGTTCCTGTCTTTGTGGGCGATGATGACCGCTACTTCCCGCAAGCTCCCTTCCAGGGCATGCCGCAGGAGGGCTACACGGCGCTCTTTGAGCACATGCTCGACCACGACCTGATCGACGTGTTCTGCGACGTGGACGCCCGTGACCTCTTTGAAATCGACGAGACTACCGTCAAGATCGACGGCAAGGTCTATGGTGGCGAGATCGTCTACACCGGTCCGCTCGATGAGCTGTTCAATCTCGATCTGGGCGCGCTACCGTACCGCACGCTCGACATGAAGTTCGAGACGCTCGATATGGACCAGTTCCAGCCCGTGGGCACCGTCAACTACACCACGAGCGAGGACTACACGCGCATCACCGAGTTCAAGAACATGACCGGTCAGATCCTGCCCGGCAAGACCACCATCATGAAGGAGTATTCCAAGGCCTATACGCCCGGCTCGGGCGAGACGCCGTACTACGCCATTCTTGAGCCCGAGAACCGTGAGCTCTATGAGCGCTATCTTGAGCGCGTCCAGAACCTGACGAACTTCCACCCGGTGGGTCGTCTGGCCGAGTATCGTTACTACGATATGGACGCCGTGACCAATTCCGCCCTCGATCTTTCGGATGAGATTATCGCCTGCCATGCATAAAGTCATAACATTCGGTATTCCCTCGTATAACGCCGCCAAGGACATGGACCATTGCATCACCTCCATCTTGGAGGGGAGCAATTACGCCACCGATATCGAGATTATCGTGGTGGACGACGGCTCCAAGGACGAGACGGCCGCCAAGGCTGACGAGTGGGAGGCCCGTTATCCCGGTATCATCCGCGCGGTGCACCAGGAGAACGGTGGCCACGGTATTGCCGTCCTCTCGGGCCTGCGCGAGGCGCAGGGCACCTACTACAAGGTCGTTGACTCGGACGACTGGCTCGACGGTGCGGCGCTTTCGACCATGCTGTCGATTCTGCGTGGCTTTGAGGAGCGCGACCAGCGCGTAGACCTGTTTATCTCGAACTACGTGTACGAGAAGGTTTACGAGGGCACGCATACCGCGATTGGCTACAAGTTTGCCCTGCCGCGCAAAAAGATTTTCTCTTGGGACCAGATCGGGCACTTCCGTCCCGATCAGAATCTGCTCATGCACAGTCTGTGCTATCGCACCGATGTACTGCGCGAGTCGAATCTGCCTATGCCGGCTCACACGTTCTACGTGGATAATATCTACGCATATGTGCCGCTGCCGCGCTGCAAGACCATGTACTACGCCGACATCGACCTCTATCGCTACTTTATCGGTCGCGAGGGCCAGAGCGTCAACGAGGCAACGATGGTCAAGCGTCTGGACCAGCAGTTCCGTGTTACGCGTATCATGATGGAGTCGTACCACTTGTACAGCGATGTTGGGTCGTCGCGCCTGCGTTCGTACATGATGGGCTACTTCACCATGATGATGGCGATCTGCTCGGTGCTTACCAAGCTTTCCGAGGAAGATTGCGCCGACGAGCGCCTAAAGACGCTGTGGAATGATTTGAAGGCCTATGACGAGCGCATGTATCGTCGTGCCCGCTACGGCGTGGTCGGGTTCTTCACCAATCTGCGCGGTCGTGCCGGTGACAAAACCACACTCGGCCTATACCGTCTTGCCTCAAAGATCTTCAAATTCAACTAGCTGCTGAGTATTCGTTGCTGATAGGTTGACTGGGCCCCTTGGCCTTTAGTTTGCTACTGCGAACAGTCCTGCTCGCACGGAAAGCACATTTAGTGCTTTCCGGCTCGTGCGGAACTTGTATCAAACTAAAGGCCAAGGGGCTTCTGCTATAAGAATCGATTGTCAGGCTGCCTGAATTTGAAGATCTTCGACGCGCGGTACACAGGGGCCTGGGCTGAAAAAATTTTAGTTGGTAGTCGGTCGGAGACGGGCGGGCATTACGTTTGTCGCGAGTTCCGCATGCAAAGAAGGCCACTTAATGTGGCCTTCGTCTTGCATAGGACTGTAGAGCAGCAAACGTAATGCCCGCCCGCCTCCGACCGACGGTCGAGTGGGGTTACTTCGCGGCGCCGGGGATGCCGTGGGAGGTTTTGGCGGTTTTGGCTCCGTTTGCGATGGCGGTTTGCAAAGTCCTTACGGCGAGCATGCCCAGCAGGTCTAGGGGAACGGCGGCACTTGCCTGGGCGCCCAGTTTGCCGCTGGCGAGGGTGTAGATGGTGTCGCCGTCGTTGGTGGTGTGCGTGGGACGGATGGCGTGTGCGTAGGCGTCTGCGGCCATCTGGGAGACCTTGGTGGCTTGTGCCTTAGTGAGTTCCACGTTGGTGACGATGCAGCTGATGGTGGTGTTGGTGCGGTCGAGCGGCATCTGCATGGATCCGGCGGCGGCAAAGGCTGCGAGTTCCATGTCGACGATTTGGTCACTATCGGCTGCGGCGCGCATGCCGGCGACCCACTCGCCGGTGAAGGGGTCGACAACGTTGCCGCAGGCGTTGACCGAGACCACGGCGCCCACCTTAACAGGGCCGAGCGCCACGGCGGCAGCGCCAAGGCCGGCCTTCATGCAGGTGGCAGGCCCCATGAGCTTGCCTACAGTGGCGCCGGTGCCGGCGCCCACATTGCCCTGTTCGAGCTTGGTGGGGGTGTTGTCGAGTGCTTCGCGCACGGCGGCGATGCCGGCCTCAATGTCGGGGCGCACGGTGGGGTCGCCAAAGGCAAGGTCGAAGATACAGCTGGAGCACACGATGGGCACCTGCGTGGGGCCGACGGGAAGGCCGATGCCGCGGCTCTCAAGCTCGCGAGCGACGCCGCTTGCGGCCTCGAGGCCAAAGGCCGATCCGCCCGAAAGGCAGACGGCGTGGACCTTGTCGACGGTGTTCTCGGGTCGTAGCAGGTCGGTCTCGCGCGAAGCGGGAGCACCGCCGCGAACGTCAACGCCGCCGGTGGCGCCCTCGGGTGCCACGATTACGGTGCAACCGGTGCCGGCCTCCTCGTCCGTGTAGTTGCCATAGCAAAAGCCATCGACATCGCAGACGTCAATGGCCTCGAGCAGTGTGTCCATGTTTAACTCCTATCGGTTTTCCGCCGCGCCTTGTGCCCGGTCGGGATCCGTACGGTACGCCAAAATTGTAGGCGCTGGGGAATATCCAGCGCCAGATGCAATTACGAGAGTTTTTGAATCGCGCGCGCGACGCGGGCGATGGGTAGGCCCACCACGTTATAGAAGTCGCCCGAAATATCGTGCACGAGCATGCGTCCGCCTGTGCCCTGAATGCCGTAGGCGCCGGCCTTGTCCATGGGCTCACCCGAGGCGACGTAGCGCTCGATCTGCTCGTCGGTGAGCTCGTAGAACGTCACGTCGGTCACATCGACAAAGGATAGGCTCTCGGCGGCATGCGGGGCTGTAGCGTCGCCGGCTTTAACGATGCAGACGCCGGTTGCGACCTGGTGCGTGCGGCCCGAAAGCTCACGGAGCATGGTGCGCGCCTCGTCCTCGGTTGCCGGCTTGCCCAGAATCTTGCCGTCAAAGGTGACGATGGTGTCGGCCGCGACCGTCAGCTCATTGGGCTCGGCATACTCGGCAGCAACGGCAGCCGCCTTGGCGCGTGCCAAGCGCTCGACAAGCGTGAGCGGGGCCTCGCCATCAAAGGGCGTTTCGTCGATATCCGCGGGAATCACGCGAATGTTGTAGCCTGCCTCGCGCATCAGCTCTATGCGGCGCGGCGATTGCGAAGCCAAAATCATAGTTGGATGCCCTCGGCGACCTTCTCGACGGCCTTGTCGCCGGCGAGCGTGCGCAGCAGCTCCAATGCAAAGGGGAGTGACTGTGCCATGCCGCTGGCAGTGATGATGTTGCCGTCTTGCGTGACCTTCTCGCCGGTATAGGCACCTTCGGGGAAGCTTTTCTCAAAGCCAGGGAAGCACGTGGCATGGCGCCCCTCGAGCAGGTCGAGCTCGCCCAGGATAAACGGGGCGGCGCAGATGGCGGCGACGTGCTTGGTTGCGGCGAACTCGCAGACTACGTCGCAGACGCGCTGATCTGCGCGCAGGTTGGTGGCACCGGGCAGGCCGCCGGGCAGCACGACGCAGTCGTACTCGTCAAAGTTGATCTCATCAAAGAGCGCATCGCAGGTCACGGGGATCTGCAGCGAGCTTACGACCTCACGCGTGGGCATAATCGAGACGAGCGTGGCACGCACGCCGCCGCGACGCATGACGTCGACCATGGTCAGACATTCAATCGTTTCAAAGCCATCGGCGGCGAGAACGGCAACGCTGGGCATGAGGGTTCCTTTCATAGGCGGCATACAATTAGCCGTCTTATACCCCGAAGACCTCCGCTTGCCACGCTCGATTTCCCAATGATTTTTCTGAGCAATGATTAAGTGGCTAGTTGCGCCTAAGGTGGACGACGGTCTCGCAGTGGAAGGTTTGTGGGAACAGGTCGACTGGCGTGATCTTTACGGGGGAGAAGGTGCCTTCCTCGACAAAGCGCTTGAGGTCGCGCGCCAGGGTGGCCGGGTCGCAGCTCACGTAGGCGACATCGCGAGCGCTCGTGCTGGCGATAAGGTCGATGGCTTCGGGGGCGAGGCCCGCACGCGGCGGGTCGACCACCAAGACGTCGGCATCCTGGTCGGGGAACTCGCGCACCGCGTCTCCGCCAATGACGTCGACGTTATCAAGCTTGTTGATCTCGAGGTTACGACGCAGGTCGCGCACGGCCGGACCGTAAGCCTCGACGGCGGCGACAAAATCGCAGCGGCGGGCGAGCGGCAGGGTAAAGGTGCCGGCACCACAGTACAGGTCCACGGCCAGCTCGTCTTCCTGAGGATCGAGCGCGTCCATGACGAGCTCGATCAAAATCTCGGCGCCCTTGGTATTGACCTGGAAAAAAGACGGGGCAGACAAGCGCATCTGATCCTCGGCGATATTCTCGGTCCATGAGCCCTCTCCGGCGAGCATTTCGACCTTGGAGACACGGCGGGCCTTCTTTTCGCCCTTGCTCATCACGCGTACGATGCTCGTAGGATGAGCGGCGTCCGCCAGCACGCGGGAGACCTGCGAGCGCGGAAAAGAGCCTGTGGGCGTCCAGAGTGCGACCTCGAGTGCCTTGGTGCGGCGCGATGCGCGAATGCCCACGCGTTCGAGCCCCAAGTCATGGCTGCCGCTTAGATAGTTGAGTGCGCCGACGACCGATTTGAGTGCCTTCGGGAAGCGCTTATCGAACAGCGGACACATATCGACGGTCACGATTTTGCTGGGGTCGACACCGTGCATGCCAAGGCGCACGCGACCGTTGACGACGGTCGGTTCGAGCTCGATTTTATTGCGGTAGCCCCAGTCGTCCTTGGTGTGGCAGATGGGCTGTACCAACTCATCTGCCAGCTCAGGAGCGAACTTGCCGATGCGCTCGAGCGTGGAGCGCAGGTTTTGCTCCTTGGCGGCGAGCTGTGCCGTGCGTGAGAGATTGCCCCACGAGCAGCCGCCGCAGATGCCCACGAAGGGGCAGGGAGGCTGAATGCGATTGGGGCTTGGCTCCAGAATCTCGGTGGTGCGGGCGCGCATGAATGACTTGCCGTCCTGTACGACCTCGGCCTCGACGGTGTCGCCTGCCACGGCACCCTGCACAAAGACGGCCTTGCCGTTGTCGGCGTGCGCCAGCCCGTCGGCGCCGTAGGTCATCGATTCTATAGTGAGCTTCATATTCCTGCCTGTCATTCGCGTTGTTGTTCGCACCATGGTAGCAGGGAAAAGCGCCTCGCATCCGAGGCTTTCCTCAAATGCGGGGCGCTTCTACAAACTGCTTCTACAAACGACTATTTCGTCTTGCCGGTAATGAGCGTCTTAAGACCCAGGCCGATCAGACCCAGGCCCATGCGCACGCGGCCGGGGCGATGGCGCTCGATGGCCTTGGTCTTGCCAGCGGGCTTATCGCGACGGGCGCTCGTCTCGGGTGCGGGCTTGGTGACCTGCGGATCGGGCTGAGGTGCAGGTGCAGGCTCGGGCTCAATGACGGTCGCCTGGACCTCTTGGACCTTGGGTGCTACTGGCTGCGGCTCGGCCTCGGAGGCAGGTTCCGCCTCAATGACGGGCTCGGGCGCGGCCTCGGCGTTGCGATAGGCACGCTCCAGCAGAGCTTCCTGCGAGTTGAAGGGTTTCTCACCCTCTGCACGCTCTACGGGGACCCAGGTGCCGTCGCTCGTGAGGCTGCGGGCCTTCACGTTGTCGCGCAGCTGCATGCCCATGTACTCGTGTACCAGGGCGCGGCAGGTGGGGTCGAGCACGGGGAAGGCGATCTCCACGCGGTGCTCGGTGTTGCGCGTCATCATGTCTGCCGAGCTCAGGTAAATCATGTCCGAGTCCACGCCAAAGGCGTAAACGCGCGCGTGCTCCAAAAAGCGTCCGACGATAGAGCGGACATGCACGTTCTCGGTCTTGCCCGGAACACCGGGCTTGAGGCACGAGATGCCGCGGATGATCATGTCCACGCGGACTCCTGCGCACGATGCCTCGGCGATCTTGTCGATAACCTCGCGGTCGGTCAGCGAGTTGAGCTTAAAGAACACGCGGGCGGGCTCGCCGGCAAGGGCGCGCTGGATCTCGCGGTCAAGCCCGCGCATGATGAGCGGTTTCAGTCCGACCGGCGCCACGCCCAGGAAGCGGTAGTCGCCGCGCAGGTTGCCCAGCGACAGGTTGCGGAAGAACAGGTTGGCGTCCTCGCCGATGCCGGGATGGGCGGTCATGAGCATAAAGTCGCTGTAGAGTTTGGCCGTCTTCTCGTTAAAGTTGCCGGTGCCCAGCAGCGTCAGGCGCGTTAGCGCCATGCCCTCGCGATAGGTGAGCTGGCAGATCTTGGAGTGGCATTTAAAGCCCTCGGAACCATAGATGACGGTGCAGCCTGCCTCTTCCAGACGCTCGGCCCACTCGATGTTGTTCTGCTCGTCAAAGCGGGCACGAAGTTCCATGAGCACCGTGACCTCTTTGCCGTTCTCGGCAGCATCGATCAGCGACTCGCACAGGCGGCTCTGCTTGGCCACGCGGTAGAGCGTGATGCGCAGCGAGATGCACTCGGGGTCGTAGGCGGCCTCGTGCACCAGATCCAGGAAGGGGTTCATGGCCTCGTAGGGATAAAAGAGCAGCTTGTCGTGCTGCAGCACCTGCTCGCGGATGGAGCGGGTCATGTCGATGGTGGGGTTGGGCTGCGGCCTAAACGGCGTAAAGAGCAGCTCGTTGCGCAGGTGCTCGGGAATCTTGCCCTCAATGCCAAAGACGTAGCCCAGGTCGAGCGGGATATCGCAGGTAAAGACAGAGCGGCGCGAAAGCTCGAGCGCCTTGCGGATGGTCTTGAGCGTCGCCTTCTCGAGCGACCCCGAGACCGCGAGCACTACCGGCTGTAGGCGCAGGCGCTTCTTGAGAATACGCTTCATGTGCTGGCGGTAGTCCTCTTCCTCTTCGACGCCCTCGCCGTCCGGATCGATGTCGGCGTTGCGGGTGACGCGGATCAGCGCACGATCCAGCGGCTTATAGGAGCCAAAGCAGCTGTCCAGGCAGGCGAGGATGACGTCCTCGAGCAAGATGTAGGAGTAGGTGCCGGTGGGCGAGGGGATCTCGACCACGCGGTTCATCGAGGCGGGAATCTCGATAAGGCCCAGCAGGCTCTCCTCGTCGGTGGCGCCGTCCAGACCACAGGCCAGATAGAGCGCGCCGTTGCGCAGGTTGGGGAAGGGGTGGCGCGGATCGATGACCAGCGGTGAGATGACCGGCGACACGTAGGCCTGGAAGTAGCGGGTTACGAAGGTGCGCTCCTCGGGCGTAAGCGAATCGATGCGGGCGCGGTGAACGCCCAAGGTATCGAGCTTGCCCTCGATGCTCTTAAAGATGGACTCCCAACGGGTAAGGAGTCCGGGCATTTCGGCCATGACAGCATCGACCTGTTCGGAGGCGGTCATATTGCTCTTGTTGTCGACAGGTTGTTTTTTGAGCTCCGCCAGATCGGACAGGCCGCCCACGCGCACCATGAGAAACTCGTCGAGGTTAGACTCGAAAATCGACACGAACTTTAGACGCTCGAACAACGGAACGGTCTCATCGAAGGCTTCGTCAAGCACGCGGTTGTCAAAGCGCAGCCAGCTAAGCTCTCGGTTTTGCGTATACGAAAAGTCGCGCGGCGGCTTGCGCAGCTTGGCGGCCTTTTGCTTCTTTTCGATTTTGCTCGGCATATGCATCTGTCCGTTCAGTCCCCGTAGGGGACGGTAGCCTAACTCTAATTCACTATTGTCTCAATTTAGTCGACCGCTGGCACGAACGTATCGCGTGAACGGTATCTTTACCTACTTCTTACGCTGACAAGGCATGCAACTAACTGTCCAACTCGTTTGGAAACAATCTATATCCATACTCAACTGGTGAGGATGTATGAATAAGAATGATTGCGAGCTGAATATAATCGAATCCAAATTGAATCATGGACAAACGACATATATATGCAGAAAACCGTTTTAGCTATGCAATTCCTAAACATGAAAATATTTGTGCAATCTAGCTTAATTCCTTAGAAAAAAGAACATTTACCTTTGAAAACCTGCTTTAGAGAACCGAAGTGCATCATGGGGGAATCATATGCGATATACCGTTCATCGCACTTTGCTGACCGTTCGGGGGCGAGGTGGAATTGCAGGTGGTTTTTGGATATAACTAGGGCTGTCAGCAAGCAGCGTCCCATACGGAGGGGCGCTAACGAATCGGCCCTGACAAGGGCCCGAAAGAAAGGTAGGAGGCCATGACGAAAGGTCTGCACGTGCCTTCCGAGATCGGCAAGCTCAGGAAGGTCTGCCTGCACCGTCCCGGCGACGAGCTCCTCAACCTGCCGCCCGACGAGCTCGAGCGACTCCTGTTCGACGACGTCCCGTTCCTGGAGGTCGCGCAGCAGGAGCACGACACCTTCGCCCAGATCCTGAGGGACCAGGGCGTGGAGGTCCTCTATCTCGAGAACCTCGTCGCCGAGGTGTTCGACCAGGTCCCCGGCGCCCGCGCCGAGTTCACCGACCAGTACATCGCCGAGGCCGGCATCCGCGGCCAGCACATGCCGCAGATCGTCCGCGAGAAGCTGGACTCCATCGAGGACAACCTCGAGTTCGTCAAGAAGACCATGGCCGGCATGACCAAGTCCGAGATCGACATGCCCCTCACGGCGTCCACGACCCTCGACTCCCTGGTCAACTCCGAGTCCGAGTCCGACCTGATCATCGACCCGATGCCCAACCTCTACTTCACCCGCGACCCGTTCGCGGTCGTCGGCGAGGGCGTCAACCTCAACCGCATGTACTCGGTCACCCGCAACCGCGAGACCCTGTACGGCAAGTACATCTTCAAGTACCACCCCGACTACAAGGACGTCTCGCTGTACTTCCGCCGCGACTGCCAGTTCCACACCGAGGGCGGCGACGTGCTGAACATCAACGAGAAGACCCTCGCCGTCGGCATCTCCCAGCGCACCCAGGCCGCCGCGATCGACGTCATGGCCCAGAACATCTTCTGGAACTCCGACTCCAAGGTCGAGCGCATCCTGGCCTTCGATATCCCGGTCTCGCGCGCCTTCATGCACCTCGACACGGTCTTCACCCAGATCGACGTCGATAAGTTCACGATCCACCCCGCCATCATGGGCACCCTGCGCGTCTACGAGCTGACCGCCGGCAAGAACCCGGGCGACGTGAACATCCGCCTGATCGAGGACACCCTCGAGCACGTCCTGGAGGACGCCACCGGCGTCGACCAGGTCAAGCTGATCCCCTGCGGCGGCGGCGACCCGATCGCGGCCTCCCGCGAGCAGTGGAACGACGGCTCCAACACCCTGTGCGTCGAGCCCGGCAAGATCTGCGTCTACGCCCGCAACACCGTCACCAACGACGTGCTGTACAAGGAGGGCCTGGACCTTCTCGTCGTGCCCTCCGCCGAGCTCTCCCGCGGCCGCGGCGGCCCGCGCTGCATGAGCATGCCCTTCTGGCGCGAGGACCTCTAAGGTCTTCAAGGACCCGTACAGGTGATAATACATACATCTAGCTGCCATTAGATGTCTCCCATTGGGGCGGTGCGGGTTTTCGCACCGCCCCAATCTTGTATGAGGAACGTCAACACGATTGGATGACTGCTTTTGTAAGGAGCTTGGCCATGGACATCAAGACGATTGGCGTTGAGGAATGGCTCAACGTTTGGGAGAAGAGCGCCACGTGGGACATCGCCCAGTCGACGATCTCGTCGCTCACCATGGGCGAGCTGCGCGCGCTCGATGAACAGGACGGCGCCACGTTCTACGAGCGCCTGGACCGCGAGAAGATGAACTACGGCTGGATCGAGGGCTCGCCGGAGTTTAAGGCCGAGGTTGCCAAGCTGTATCGTCGGGAGGTCAATCCCGATCACATTCTGCAGACCAATGGCTGCACGGGCGCTAACCTCAACGCCATCATGGCTGTGGTCGAGCCCGGCGACCATGTTATCGCCGAGTGGCCCACCTACGCGCCGCTCTACGAGATTCCGCGCACGCTGGGCGCCGAGGTCGAGTATTGGGAGCTTCGCGAGGAACTCGGCTGGAAGCCCGATATCGAGGAACTCAAGCGCTTGGTGCGTCCCAACACCAAGCTTATCTGCATAAACAACGCATCTAACCCCATCGGTACGGTGCTCGATGCCGATATGCTCGGCCAGATTGCCGAGATCGCCCGCTCGGTGGGCGCCTACGTGCTGTGCGACGAGGTGTATCTGCCGCTCGAAAACACTGAGTCCTTTATGTCGATGGTCGACGTGTACGAGAGGGCCATTGTCACCAACTCGTTGTCGAAGACCTATTCGACGCCTGCGGCCCGCGTGGGCTGGGTCCTGGCCGACGAAGAGGTGTCCAACCGCATCCGTACCTATCGCGATTACACCATGATCTGCGGCGGCGTGTTCAACGATGCCCTGGCGACCTATGTGCTTGAGCACAAGGATAAGATTCTCGAGCGCAATCGCAAGATCGTGTTTGGCAACCGCGATATCGCGCAGGCTTGGATCGATACGCAGCATCGCGTTTCCTGGACGGCCCCGCAGGGCGTGTCCACCTCGTTTATCCAGCTGGATATTCCCGAGGATGACGAGGAGTTCTGCAGGCGCCTGCTGTCCGAGAGGGGAGTGCTGCTGGTACCCGGCAGCCGCTTTGAGCTTCCCTGTGGCGCACGCCTGGGCTACTGCGCGAGCGAGGACGTTCTGCGCGAGGGCCTGAGGCTTTTGGGCGAGGCACTGGCGGAGTTCGATCGCTAGGATTCCGATGGTCTTCGGGGGCCTTATCCAAATTAGCCGAAGATAATCGAAAACGGACCCGTTTCCCTAGGGGAAGCGGGTCCGTTTTTCTATACCGAGAAGTCAAGTTGTTACAAATGGGGCCGTAAAGCGAGCCGGTATCCGCTGGGCCTTATACTGAGTTTCCGGTGAACGGTATCAAGCGTCTGGTAAACGGTAATTTATTTAACAGAAATGAATAGGAAAAACTTTTTTCTGAATAAAAATGAAAATGGTTGAGACGCGGTGTGAACCGCTAATTCTATTCATAGCTTTATTGGAAATATGCAATTTGAGGATGGTTTAACAAAGTTTAGTTCCATTTGATTTTAGGATTAAAACGCGTTTAAGCACGTAAATACGCTTTATTAAGATGAAGTGTGCCATGCGTGAAGTATATGTGTATGCCGTTCACCCCCTATAAAAAACCGTTCGGGGGCAAGGTGGAAGTATGAGCTGATTTTGGATATAAATATGTCGTCAGCAATAACGCCTCACACGGAGGGGCGCTAACGAATCGGCCCTGACAAGGGCCCGAAAGAAAGGTAGGAGGCCATGACGAAAGGTCTGCACGTGCCTTCCGAGATCGGCAAGCTCAGGAAGGTCTGCCTGCACCGTCCCGGCGACGAGCTCCTCAACCTGCCGCCCGACGAGCTCGAGCGACTCCTGTTCGACGACGTCCCGTTCCTGGAGGTCGCGCAGCAGGAGCACGACACCTTCGCCCAGATCCTGAGGGACCAGGGCGTGGAGGTCCTCTATCTCGAGAACCTCGTCGCCGAGGTGTTCGACCAGGTCCCCGGCGCCCGCGCCGAGTTCACCGACCAGTACATCGCCGAGGCCGGCATCCGCGGCCAGCACATGCCGCAGATCGTCCGCGAGAAGCTGGACTCCATCGAGGACAACCTCGAGTTCGTCAAGAAGACCATGGCCGGCATGACCAAGTCCGAGATCGACATGCCCCTCACGGCGTCCACGACCCTCGACTCCCTGGTCAACTCCGAGTCCGAGTCCGACCTGATCATCGACCCGATGCCCAACCTCTACTTCACCCGCGACCCGTTCGCGGTCGTCGGCGAGGGCGTCAACCTCAACCGCATGTACTCGGTCACCCGCAACCGCGAGACCCTGTACGGCAAGTACATCTTCAAGTACCACCCCGACTACAAGGACGTCTCGCTGTACTTCCGCCGCGACTGCCAGTTCCACACCGAGGGCGGCGACGTGCTGAACATCAACGAGAAGACCCTCGCCGTCGGCATCTCCCAGCGCACCCAGGCCGCCGCGATCGACGTCATGGCCCAGAACATCTTCTGGAACTCCGACTCCAAGGTCGAGCGCATCCTGGCCTTCGATATCCCGGTCTCGCGCGCCTTCATGCACCTCGACACGGTCTTCACCCAGATCGACGTCGATAAGTTCACGATCCACCCCGCCATCATGGGCACCCTGCGCGTCTACGAGCTGACCGCCGGCAAGAACCCGGGCGACGTGAACATCCGCCTGATCGAGGACACCCTCGAGCACGTCCTGGAGGACGCCACCGGCGTCGACCAGGTCAAGCTGATCCCCTGCGGCGGCGGCGACCCGATCGCGGCCTCCCGCGAGCAGTGGAACGACGGCTCCAACACCCTGTGCGTCGAGCCCGGCAAGATCTGCGTCTACGCCCGCAACACCGTCACCAACGACGTGCTGTACAAGGAGGGCCTGGACCTTCTCGTCGTGCCCTCCGCCGAGCTCTCCCGCGGCCGCGGCGGCCCGCGCTGCATGAGCATGCCCTTCTGGCGCGAGGACCTCTAAGTCTTTCCGTTCCCGGTGCGGTCCCCCTACAACCGCACCGGCTTCGCCCGTTAAACGGGCAACACTGATACTTACGTAATTCATTTCTTCGAAAGGAATCGAACCATGGGTGTTAACCTCTCCGGCCGTAGCTTCCTCAAGCTTCTCGACCTCACCACCGAGGAGATCGAGTACCTGCTCAAGCTCTCCAAGAACTTCAAGGATATGAAGCGCGCTGGCGTTCCGCATCGCTATCTCGAGGGCAAGAACATCGTTCTGCTCTTCCAGAAGACCTCCACTCGTACCCGCTGCGCCTTCGAGGTCGGCGGCATGGACCTGGGCATGGGCGTGACCTATCTCGATCCCGGTTCGTCGCAGATGGGCAAGAAGGAGTCCATCGAGGACACCGCCCGCGTTCTCGGCCGCATGTATGACGGCATCGAGTTCCGTGGCTTTGCCCAGGATGACGTCGAGGAGCTCGCTGCTAAGTCCGGCGTGCCCGTGTGGAACGGCCTGACCACTGAGTGGCATCCCACCCAGATGCTCGCCGATATCCTGACCGTCCAGGAGAACTTCAACTACGACATCAAGGGCAAGACCCTCGTCTTCATGGGCGACTGCAAGAACAATGTCGCTCGCTCCCTCATGGTCGTCTGCTCCAAGCTCGGCATGAACTTCGTGGCCTGCGGCCCCGAGGAGTGCATGCCCGCTGACGACGTCATCGAGGCCTGCAAGCCCATCGCCGAGGCTAACGGCTGCACCATCAAGCTGACCACCGATGTCAAGGACGGCGTCACGGGTGCCGACGTTATCTACACCGACGTGTGGGTCTCCATGGGCGAGCCCGACGAGGTCTGGGCCGAGCGCATCGCTCAGCTCACCCCGTATCGTGTTACCTCCGAGGTCATGGCTATGGCCAACCCGGGTGCTATCTTCCTGCACTGCCTGCCCAGCTTCCACGACACCAACACCACCATTGGCGCCGAGAAGTGCGAGCAGTTCGGCATCACCGAGCAGGAGGTCACCGACGAGGTCTTCGAGAGCCCCGCTTCCAAGGTCTTCGACGAGGCCGAGAACCGCATGCACACCATTAAGGCTGTCATGTACGCCACGCTCAAGTAAGAGCATCTAGCATCTCGCTCGGGGTGTATTGCTGCACACCCCGAGCGGTTTTATCTGGTAATAATCTCGCATCAAGCGGCAGGCACGGCACGGAAGAGCCGCTTCTGGCGAGATCAGTAAATGATTTATGAAGGGGGGATGAGAACTATGACTGAGACCGCTAAGAAAAAGCGCGGTATGCCTTCATCGTTCACCATTCTTCTTGCTCTGCTGGCAATTGTCGCAGTGATTACCGTTATCGTCTCCGGCACGTCCGGCGGCGCGGTTACTGCCGCCCGTCTGAGCGATTTCTGCACCGCCCCGATTAAGGGCTTCGCTGACGCTCTGCCCGTCTGCCTCTTCGTTATGATCCTGGGCGGCTTCCTCGGCATGATGACCGAGACCGGCGCTCTGGACAACGGCATCGCCGTTCTGGTGCAGAAGCTTAAGGGCAACGAGATTATGCTCATTCCCGTGCTGATGCTCATCTTCTCCCTCGGTGGTACCACCTATGGTATGTGCGAGGAGACCGTTCCCTTCTACGCCCTGCTCGCCGCTACCATGATGGCTGCTGGCTTCGACCCCATGGTCGGTGCCGCTACCGTCCTGCTCGGCGCTGGCTGCGGCTGCCTGGGCTCCACGGTTAACCCGTTCGCCGTCGGCGCTGCCGTCGACGCTCTGACCGGCGTTGGCATTGAGGTCAACCAGTCCATCATCATCGGCCTCGGTGCCGTCCTGTGGATTGTCACTACCGCTATGTCCATCTTCTTCGTGATGAGCTACGCCAAGAAGGTCAAGGCTGACAAGGGTTCCACCATCCTGTCGATGCAGGAGCTCAAGGACGCCGAAGAGGCTCACGGCAAGGCTGCTTCCGAGGTCCACAAGGAGGTCAAGCTCACCGGTCGTCAGAAGGGTGTTCTGATCGCCTTCGCCTTCACCTTCGTCGTCATGATCGTCGGCTTCATTCCGCTGGCCGACCTCAACGAGGGCGTCGCCAACTTCTTCGACGCTGGCGCTGTCTACGACGCCGACGGTAACGCCGTCGTCCAGGGCTGGTCTGCCCTGATCACCGGCCTGCCCATTGGCCAGTGGTACTTCGACGAGGCTTCCACCTGGTTCTTCCTCATGGCCGTCCTGATCGGTATCATCGGTGGCCTGTCCGAGAAGCAGATCGTTAACACCTTCATCACCGGCGCTGCCGACATGATGTCCGTTGTTCTCGTCATCGCCCTCGCCCGTGGTATCTCCGTCCTCATGGCTAACACCGGCCTCGATGTCTTCGTCCTCGACGCTGCCGCCAATGCCCTGGCTGGCCTGTCCGGCGTGATCTTCGCTCCCATGAGCTTCCTGGTCTACTTCGGCCTGTCCTTCCTGATCCCCTCGACCTCCGGTATGGCCACCGTCTCCATGCCCATCATGGGACCGCTGGCTGTTAAGCTCGGCTTCTCGCCTGAGGTCATGGTCATGATCTTCTCCGCCGCCATCGGTGTCGTGAACCTTTTCACCCCGACCTCCGGCGCCATCATGGGCGGTCTCGCCCTGGCCAAGATCGAGTGGACGACCTGGCTCAAGTTTGCCCTTAAGCTCATCGTCGCGCTCTCTGTCGTCTGCGCCATCATCCTGACCGTCGCCTGCGTGTTGATCTAAGTACCCAACGGGTACCCCACGGAAACCTTGACGATCCTGTAGAGGATCACCTGGTCATCGTCTGTCCGGTGGGGTAAACCCACCGGTAGACTCCTACCTTTAGCCCCCTCCCGTTCCGTGCGCGGGAGGGGGCGCTCTTGTGTTCCGGCGTTTTACCAAACGCCGGAACCACTCGACGCTGCAAGCCCGCCAGAGCGGCAATCTGACGTTCAATCGTCGGGCATGGCCAAAAGGCCTATGCCCTCCTCTTTCACGTCACCTTGCTCGCTCTGGCGGGCTTTCGCTGACTTTTGCTCCACCTGCGGCGCTGCCATTGTTGCTGCAGGGGGACAGCTTGCTCGCTCTGGTGCCTGTTCGCTGTCCGTTCTCTGCCCGCAACGTTTCTGCTGTTGGTGCAAAGGGGTCAGATTACTTTGCGCCAAAAGGGGAAGTTGCGGTGGAATAGTTCCTGTTTGGCCGTCTTGAGGGGTTAAACGGGAACTATTTCACCGCAACTTATCGATGGCGTGTTTGGTTGGTGCCAGTTGATTGCTTGGGCGTTGGGGAGGGTCTGCTCCGTTATAATCGCCTAGAACATTAAATGGAAACGGGATGGGAGCCATATATGCGCCAGGGTTTCGACAACGCGAAGTATATCGAGCTGCAGGCTGCTCACATTAAGGAGCGCATCTCGCAGTTTGGTGGCAAGCTCTATTTGGAGTTTGGCGGTAAGCTGTTCGATGACTATCATGCGAGCCGCGTGCTGCCGGGTTTTGAACCGGACAGCAAGTTCCGCATGCTCAAGAGCATCGCCGACGATGTCGAGGTTATCATCGCGATCAACGCGAACCACATCGAGAAAAACAAGGCTCGTGGTGACCTCGGTATTACCTATGACGAGGATGTGCTGCGCCTGGTTGACCTGTTCCGCGGCAACGGCTTTGCCGTCGCGGCTGTGGTCATCACCCAGTACGCCGGCCAGCCCGCTGCCGATGTGTTCCGCAACCGTCTGAACGCGCTCGGTATTCCCGCCAAGCTGCACTATCCCATCGAGGGGTATCCGCACGATGTCGATCTGATCGTGTCCGACGATGGCTACGGCAAGAACGAGTTTGTCGAGACCACCCGACCGCTCGTCGTGGTCACTGCCCCCGGTCCTGGCTCGGGCAAGCTTGCCACCTGCCTGTCTCAGCTCTATCACGAGCACAAGCATGGCACGGCCGCCGGCTATGCCAAGTTCGAGACCTTCCCTGTCTGGAATCTTCCTCTGACGCATCCGGTCAATATTGCCTACGAGGCCGCCACGGCTGACCTCGACGACGCCAATATCATCGATTCGTTCCACCTTGAGGCCTACAACAAGACCACGGTCAACTACAACCGCGACGTCGAGGCCTTCCCGGTAGTCCGTGCCCTGATGGAAAAGATCCTGGGCAAGAGCCCCTACCAGAGCCCTACGGACATGGGCGTCAATATGGTCGGCTTTGCCATCACCGATGACGATGCCTGCCGCGATGCTTCCAAGATGGAGATCGTCCGCCGCTACTTTACCGCGGTCGAAAATGTGCGCCGTACCGGCGTGGGCGATGAGCAAGTCGACCGTCTCAAGATTATTATGAAGAAAGCCGGCATCGATAAGAACTACTCACCGGCGCGCTCGGCAGCCCTCACCAGGGAGCAGCTGACGGGTGGTCCCGTGGGTGCCATGGTCATGCCCGATGGCTCCGTGGTGACCGGCAAGACTTCCACGCGCCTGGGCGCCGCGAGCTCGCTCATCATGAATGCACTTAAGCATGTCTCGGGCGTCGACCTTGAGCTCGAGGTCATTAGCGATGAAGCGATCGAGCCCATCAGCAAGCTCAAGACGCATTTCCTGGGCAGCAAAAACCCGCGCCTCCACACCGACGAGACGCTTATGGCGCTGTCGATCACCTCGGCCACGAGTGAGACGGCCGCTCGCGTCCTTTCGGGCCTGGAGCAGCTGCGCGGTTGCGATGCCTTCTTTAGCGTGATTATCTCGCCGACGGACGAGACGGTACTGCGCAAACTGGGTATCAACGTGTGCTGCGAGCCCAAGTTTGAGCGCCGCGGTTTCTTCCATCGCTAAGTTTGAAGCACCGCGGTAATTGCATTGCATTTTGGCCGTATCGGGTTAGCGCCCGGTACGGCTTTTTGATCAATAAAGCGCCTATTTCGGCGAAAAATAGCTGTTTACCTGCCTAGAAACAATTTGAGCGGTATACAATAACCGTAACTGTTTCATCCTTAGCGGGATGCCGCATGATGGATATTACCTGCCATCGTGAGGTGTGTCGGTCGCGCACGGCGCGTTAGATGCTCGTGCTCGGTTTGAGGAGGCTGCTATGGCGGGCAAGGGTCGTGCGAGTGTCAACGATATGAAGCGTGTCGAAGTGCTGGTGTTGATGGAGATCGACCAGCAAACCGAAGACAATGGCGGGCCGTATGGTTTCTCGCGCAAAACGCTTGCCGAGCGCGTGGGGGTTTCGCCGTATCGTGCCCGCGCCGCAATCGATCGCTTGGAGTCCGAAGGCATGATTGATGTCGTCTCGCGTTATAGCGACGACGGCGGTCAGCTTGCAAATGGCATTTGCCTCACCGAACGTGGCGAGTGGTATCTTGAGGGCGTCCGTACCGGCATGCTCGTTCAAGAAATGCTTGAGGACGAGGTTGCTGATCGATAGCAGCATGTAACCCTTGCCATAGCGACGCCGCCTGGGAAACCGGGCGGCGTTTTGTTTCAAGATTGAGAAATGCAATCTCACGCGAGAAAAATTGCGAACGGTCCGCGGCGCGAGTATTACAATGAAGACCCGTAAGATGTGGATAAACAACTTCTACGGGAAGCGCAGGTAACTCAATATGACCAAGCATGTGTTCGTAACCGGTGGCGTGGTTTCGTCTCTGGGCAAGGGTATCACCGCGGCCTCGCTGGGCCGTCTGCTCAAGTCGCGTGGCTACAAAGTAACGATGCAGAAGGCCGATCCGTATCTGAACGTCGACCCCGGTACCATGAGCCCCTTCCAGCATGGTGAGGTCTTCGTTACCGAGGATGGTTACGAGTCCGACCTGGACCTGGGTCATTACGAGCGCTTTATTGATGAGAACCTGACCCGCGATTCCAACTTTACGACCGGCGCCATCTATAAGAGCTTGATCGCCCGCGAGCGTCGCGGCGACTTTTTGGGCGGTACCGTGCAGGTGATTCCTCACGTCACCAATGCCATTAAGGACAAGTTCCGCCGCATCGAGGAGCAGACCGGCTCCGATGTAGTCATCACCGAGCTGGGCGGCACGATCGGCGACATCGAGTCCCAACCGTTTGTCGAGGCCATCCGTCAGTACCGCAAGGAGGCCGGCCCCGAGAACGTCTGCTACATCCACGTGTCGCTCGTTCCCTATATCGCCGCCGCCCACGAGGTCAAGACCAAGCCCACGCAGCATTCCGTCAAGGAGCTCCGCAGCTTTGGCATCCAGCCCGATATCATCGTGCTGCGCTCCGACCACCATATCGATGACGCTATCCGCGGAAAGATCGCAAGCTTCTGCGACGTCGACACCGATTGTGTCTTTACCAACGAGGACTGCGCGAGCATTTACGATGTTCCGCAGCTGCTTGCCGAGCAGGACTTTGACCTGCGCATTTGCGAGCGCCTGGGTCTGGACCCGCGTGAGCGCGACATGAGCGAGTGGAATGAGTTCCTGCGCAAACAGAATCACGCCAACCATCACGCCGACAAGGTGAAGATCGCCGTCGTGGGCAAGTACACGCAGCTGCCCGATGCGTACCTGTCGGTTATCGAGGCCCTGCACCATGCGGGCGTCTTCTACGATCGCCATGTGGACGTCCAGCTGGTCGACGGCGAGAGCCTCGACGAGCAGAATGTCTCCGAGGTTCTGGGCGACGCCTCGGGCATCCTGGTCCCCGGCGGCTTTGGCAAGCGCGCCCTGGAGGGCAAGATCCTCGCGGCCGAGTTTGCCCGTGAGCACAAGATTCCGTATCTGGGCATTTGCCTGGGTATGCAGGTGGCCGTGTGCGAATTTGCGCGCAACGTCGTCGGCCTTGCCGGCGCCAGCTCCTCCGAGTTCGATCCGGACGGCCCGTTTAGCGTCATCGATCTGATGAGCTCGCAGGAGGACGTGACCGAGAAGGGCGGCACCATGCGCCTGGGCGCCTATCCGTGCAAGCTCGCCGCCGATACCCTTGCTCGCGAGGCATATGGCGAGGAGCTCGTCTACGAGCGTCACCGTCATCGCTTTGAGTTCAACAACGCCTTCCGTGACCAGCTCGAGGACGCCGGCTTGGTTATCTCGGGTCTGTCGCCCGACGAGCGCCTGGTCGAGATGGTCGAGCTGCCGCGCGACGTGCATCCGTGGTATGTGGCAACCCAGGCCCATCCCGAGTTCAAGAGCCGCCCGACCAACCCGCAGCCGCTGTTCCGCGAGTTCGTGCGCGCTTCGATCGGCCAGCACGAGGGTGTCGACCGTCTACAGGTGACGCCCATGAACCTTGCTACGGACTAAGGGTGCCGGCGAACCAGGAACATACCGAAGCTACTCCCTCGTCGCTCGCTGTGGCGGCGGGGGAGTATCTCGATTACCTCGCGGTCGAGCGGGGCTTGGCGCGCAATACGATTGCGGCCTACCGTCGTGACCTGACGACGTACTGCGCCTATCTGGAGCGGGCTGACATTGCGACGTTTGAAGATGTGAGCCGTCAGGTCGTGGAGGGCTTCGTTGCCGATCGCCGCGACGGAGGCTATTCCGACGCCTCGGTGGAGCGCGCGCTTGCTGCCGTGAAGGGTCTGCATGCCTTTTTGGTGCGCGATGGGGCCGTGGCCCAAAACCCGACGGCGGCGTTGCGCCTGCCCAAAAAGGCAGATCGCCTGCCGGAATACCTTTCGGTGGAGGATGTCTCGGCGCTGCTCGATCAAGACTTTCCCGAGGGCGAGATGGGGCTGCGCGATCATGCCATCTTGGAAGTGCTTTACGGTTGCGGCTTGCGCGTGAGTGAGCTGGTTGGGCTCGATGTGGGCGATATCCATATCGATGACGGGTTTGTCCTGGTGCGCGGTAAGGGCTCCAAGGAGCGTCTGGCCCCGTTGGTGGGAAACGCGGCTCGCGCCCTGACACACTATCTAGGTGACGGGCGCACTCTCCTGGCCGCCCATGCTCACGGGACGGAGACCTTGGCGGTCTTTTTAAATAAGAACGGACGTCGCCTGTCGCGCCAGGCCGTGCATGCGATATGCGAGCGGTATGGGCGCCAAGTGGGGCTGGTGGGGCTCCATCCCCACACCTTGCGCCACTCCTTTGCCACCCACATGCTCGCGGGCGGTGCCGACCTGCGTGTGCTGCAGGAGATTTTGGGCCATGCCGATATTTCGACCACGCAGGTCTACACACATGTCGACCGCACGCAACTGACCGAGGTCTATCTGGCGGCGCATCCGCTGGCACATCGCTAGCACCTCGCTGACCTGCATATTTATAAATATTAAGGGGGGCGGGCCCCAGATTGCCGATACGCACTTTTGCGCGCATGGGCAATCTGGGGCCCGCCCCATTTTTCGCCAGACACCGACGCGGCGGTGGGCCGTGTGTGTCGTGGGTGGGGGAGTTTGGGGGCGATGTGAACGGCGTGTAAAGGGACGTAAAAATCGCCTCAAGGTCAACTTGAAGGTTGAGGTTCGCGGGCGTGGTTCTACAGGTGGCATCCCGTCTTTGCTGCAAACACAACATATTGTGTTTTCGAACATATGCTCGGGGGTGTTTTACAGCATATTAGGCGTGGAGTGGTGGGGCGGGGTGGGGGAAGGGGTGGGGAAAGGTGTTGAAAAATGGGGCAGTTCCCCATATTATTGATGACGTCGACAGGCGGGGTGGTTCCCCGCGTACGTGCCATCTGAGTAACCGAGGGGAGGGCGCACATGGGAATGACTGGTGCATACGAGCGCAATCTCGATGCAAAAGGTCGTCTGTCCCTGCCTGCACCCCTTCGCGAGGAGCTTGGAGAGCACGTTCGCGTGTTCAAAGCCCTGGATGTCGATGCTCTGTACGTGTTCTCTGCCGAGGCCTTCGATAAGTGGGTCGAAGGACTCTTCGCGGGTCGTGAGGGCCACGAGGGTTTTAACCCGCGTGACATTAATGACCAGAAGCTCATGAGGGCGATCAACAAGCGCACCACGTCGATGGACGTGGACAGCGCCGGTCGTATCGGTCTTTCCGAGTCTCTCCGCAAGCAGGCGAACCTCGACCGCGAGGTCACGGTTGTGGGCAACTACGACCACCTTGAGGTTTGGGATCGCGCCGCGGCCGATGAGGACGATGACGATGAGGCCCTGCTGGACCTCTTCTTCTCGTAAGGGCAAGGCACGGGTAACGGATGGAGCGTGGGATTTTGACACAAGAATATCGGCATGAACCTGTCATGCTCGGCGAAGTGCTTGAGTCGCTGCGGCTAAAGAGCGGCTCCGTTGTCTGCGATTGCACCCTTGGCGGTGCCGGCCATTCGGTAAAGATGGCCGCGCAGGTGGGGGAGACGGGCCTTTTGCTCGGCGTCGATCAGGACGACATGGCCCTCGAGGCCGCTGGCGCCCGTCTGGACCGCGAGGTTCCCGGCGTTCCGCACCGGCTGCTGAAGGGCAACTTCGGCGACTTGGACGAGCTGCTTTGCTCGGCCGAGGTGCCCGGGGTCGATGGCTTCCTGTTCGATTTGGGCGTTTCGTCACCGCAACTCGATATCCCTGGCAGGGGCTTTTCGTATAACGAGGACGCCCCATTGGACATGCGGATGGATCCGGGCAATAACACCTTAAACGCAGCTGAGGTCATCAACACCTATAACGAACACGACCTCGCCCGGATTCTACGCGTCTACGGCGAAGAGAAGTTCGCCTCGCAGATCGCGCGCGAGATCGTGCGCCGCCGCGAGCAAGAACCGATCGAAACCACCGGCCAATTTGTCGAGATCATCAAGGCGGGTATCCCAGCTGCCGCTCGTCGGCATGGTGGACACCCGGCCAAGAAAAGTTTCCAGGCCATTCGCATCGAGGTCAATCACGAGCTCGATGTGCTCGAACGAGGGCTTGATGCCGCCACCAGGTGGCTCAACCCGGGCGGACGTATCTGCGTCATCTCGTATCACTCGCTCGAGGACCGTATCGTAAAGAACCACTTTAAGGAGATGGGCCAGGGGTGCACGTGTCCGCCGGAGATTCCGGTGTGCGTGTGCGGCAACGTGCCGATACTCAAGGTCATCACCCGCAAACCCTTGGTTGCCCAGCCTGATGAGGTTGAGCGCAACCCTCGGGCGAGATCAGCCAAAATCCGCGTGGCGCAGCGTCTGTAGGCGCGACCGCGCGATATTGGACCTCCCGCTCGCACCATAAACGAAGCTTAAACACACTACCAACGTACTCGGGATGGGAGGCGGCATATCATGGGCTACAACACTTCAAGCGCAGCACTCGCCTATGATATGAACGCCATGCCCGCCTATCGTGAGACGCCGCAGGCCCCCGTTGCTCCCCGTGAGCAGCGCGCGCCGCGCTTTGATGTCTACACGGGCGCGGGCCGTCAGGCAAACCAGGCGGTAAGCCCGGTTTTCATGAGCGTTCTTAAAACGTTTTGCATCATTGCGGCTATCTTCATGACGATCGGCGTCGCCCGCGTGGCGCTCGCCGGCGTTACGGCCCAGGTGCTCAACAGCAACGCCGAGCTTACCAGCACGCTCGAAAAGGCGACCGATGAGAGCTCCGACCTGGAGGTCATGCATTCGGTCTATGGCGCCGACACGCGCATTCGCGACCTTGCGGGCGCTTATGGCATGGTGGAGCCCAGCGAGAGCGTTACACTTGACTTTTCGCAGGATGCAGCCGCGGGCGCCAACGCGACCGCGACCGCTCAGTAGCAAGACGGTAGCTGAGTATGACAAATGACTATCGCCGCGGTTCCGATGGGGGCCGCGGTTCTGGACGTCCCTCGTCGCGGGGACGTTCTGGTTATCAAGGAACGGGTCGGCAATCTTACAACGCCGGGCAGTCCCGTGGCAACGACCCGGCGTCGCGACTTCGCGGCTTGGGCGGCCCTCAAGTGCATAACACCAGGTCGCGCAAGAGTTCGTCGACCGAATGGCTCACAGGCGCACCTCTGCCTCGCCGCAAAGCCGTCATGGGCTTCATCGGGCTTGGCTTGGGCTTGGGCGTCTTTCGCCTTGCCGACTATCAAATTGTCGAAGCCGATAAACTGCGCGAGCGTGCCGATGCGCGCCGCCTGCTTGCGCAGACCCTCTATGCCAAACGCGGCACCATCTACGACCGCAACGGCAACGTGTTGGCGTCGTCGGTCGAATGTCGCAACATCGCCGTGAACCCGCAGCTTGTCGAGGATGTTGACAAGACGGTGTCGGCGCTGGTCAAGGCAACTGGAATCGATAAAAAGACCTGCCGCAAGCTCGTTGAGTCCGATGGAACCTGGGTGTATATCAAGCGCCAGGTGGACGAAGACGATGTTGCGGCGCTGGAGAAGAAGAACCTGCCCGGCGTGCTTTTTGAGCAGGCCATGAAGCGCGTATATCCATACGGCAATCTGGCATCGCAGGTGCTGGGTGTAGTGAATGTAGACAACGACGGCTTGACGGGTCTCGAAAAGCAATACAACAAGCTTCTGACCGGCACGAACGGTTCTCTCGTACGCGAGCGCGCGAGGGACGGCAGCTATATCGCGGGCGGTGCCTATAAAAAGGTGGCTGCGGTCGACGGCGTTGATATCGTGACGACGCTCGACGTCAATATCCAGCGTGCGGCCGAGGATGCCCTGGCAGAGGCAGTTGAGAAGACTAAGGCCAAGAACGGCTCGGCGCTGGTCACCGATCCTACGACAGGCGAGATTTTGGCAGCCTGCTCGTACCCGACCTACGACCAGACCGATCTGGAGAATGCCAAGACCGAGGATATGAATCTGCGCCTGGTCACCGACGCCTACGAGCCCGGCTCGGTCTTTAAGACGCTCGTGGCGGGCGCCGGCTTCGACTTGGGCGTCGTGCGATCGAGTACGTCGTTTGAGGTGCCGGCGAGCATCAAGGTGGGCGACGATACCGTCACCGATGCCGACAAGCGCGACTATGCCATGACCATGGATGTGCGCGAGATGATGCGCCGTTCGTCCAACGTGGGCTTTGTCCTAGTGGGGCGCAAGATCGGTGCCGACGACTTTGCCGCCTATGTGGACAAGTGGGGCATCGGTCACAGCTCGGGTGTCGATTTTCCGGGAGAGAGCCTGGGTATCGTCAAGGAGCGTGACCAGTATGACGGCGCCACGCTGGGCTCGATGAGCTTTGGACAGGCACTGTCCGTCTCGCCGATTGAGATCGCACGTGCCGTGGGCGGCATCGCCAACGGCGGTGTGATGATGACACCGCACTTCTATAAGTCCAGCAAAGGCGACGAGAAGGACTGGGGCGAAGGCGAGCGCGCGATTTCGGAGGACGCCGCATCCCAGGTGACATCGTGCATGCAGACGGTCGTGTCCGAGGGAACGGGCGTTGGCGGCGCGGTTGACGGCTATGACGTGGCGGGTAAGACCGGTACGGCCGAACGTGCCGACGAGAACGGCGGCTACCTCAAGGAGAACTACATGTCGTCCTTTATGGGCTTTGCACCGGCACAATCGCCCAAGGTGCTGTGCTATATCACGCTCGACGGAACGCCGAGCGGCTCAGATGCCGCTGCGGTGCCGTTCCAGTCCATTATGGCCAACGCGCTCGACGTGCTGGGTATCCCGCACACGAAGTAGGGGGTTACAATCTTTGGGGCGTGGTTTGTTGTCCCATATGAGGGTGTTCACATGCCCTGCACCACGCATGTGCGGCGCTGGGATACAATACGCCGATAGCATTATTAGGTTTACAGGGGAGCTGCAATGATAGAGATCGCCGTCAACAACCTCGCGGCCGCAACAGGGGCCCGAACCGTGACGGGAGAAGCCGATCGGGTATGCCGCGGGTGCGTTATCGACTCGCGCCAGGTCGAGGAAGGGACGATTTTCGTCGCCTTTCCCGGTGAAAACGTCGACGGCAATGATTTTGCTTCCCGTGCCGTCCAGTCGGGTGCCGGCGCCGTCGTGATGACGCGTGAGCCCGAGGCCGAGCTGGTCTCGCTGGCGCAGGACAAGGGGTGCGCCATCCTGCTGACCGATGATCCCGAGGAGTTTCTGCTGCGTTTGGCGCACACGTATCGCCTGGAGCTTGGCTGCCTGGTCGTTGGCATTACCGGTTCCATCGGCAAGACGACGACCAAGGACGTGCTCGCCGCCGTGCTCGCCAAGCGCTATCGTGTCTGGGCCACCAAGGGCAATTTCAATAACCTGATCGGCATGCCGCTCACGGTGCTTTCCGCTCCGGCCGATACCGAGGTCCTGGTGCTCGAGATGGGCATGAACCATTTCCACGAGATTGAGCGCCTGTCCCAGTCCGCCAATCCCAACCTTGCCATCGTGAGCAAGATTGGTACCTCTCACATCGGCATTTTGGGCAGCCGCGAGAACATCGCCCGCGCTAAGGCCGAGATTGTCCAGGGTATGTGCGCCGCCGGCGACTTCTTGCCGCTGCTGGTTTTGGGCGGTGAGGACGACTTTACGCCGTTCATTCGCGATACGTTCGCCCAGCCTGCTGGTATCGATGTGATGCTGGCCGGTGTCTCGGACGACGACGAGGTCCGCGCACGCGACATTCGCGTCGACGACGAGGGCCATCCGGTCTTTACGCTCGACTTTGGTCGGTGCGACACGGTCGATACCATGCTGGCCATTCCCGGCGTGCAGTCCGTGCCCAATGCCGTCAAGGCAGCCGCGGTCGCCTATCGTCTGGGCATGACGCCCGAGCAGATTGATGCTGCCTTTAGGGGCCTTACGATCACCGGTCACCGTCAGGAGATCAAGCGCGCCAAGAGTGGTGCCCGCGTCATCGACGATTCCTATAACGCCAGCGCCGAATCGATGGCAGCCGGTCTCGACCTGCTGTGCTCGCTTTCGTGCACGGGGTCTCGCATGGCGATCCTGGGCGAGATGGGCGAGATGGGCGATGAGGCTCCTCGCATGCATGAGCTCGTGGGCGCCTATGCCGCCGCCAAGAAGCTCGACATGCTGGCGTGCGTGGGTGGTGAGCTGGCCCAGCTTATGGCCGATGCCGCGCGCATGATGGGTATGGACGAGGACCGCATCCAGGTGTTCTCCGATTATCAGCAGGTGCTCGACCGCATGGGCGGCGCGCTTGAAAAACATGATGTTGTACTGGTCAAGGGTTCCCGCTTTGTTGAGCTCGACCGCTTTGTGGAAGGTGTGTGCTAGCCCATGTTCGGCAATCCCTCGTATCCAACGTATCAGGCTTTTTTGGGGCTTGGCATCGCCGCTGCCATTGCGCTGCTGCTCATGCCGTGGTGGATCAAGCTGCTCAAGGTTGAGGGTATCGGCCAGCAGGTTCGTGCCGACGGCCCCAAGCGTCATTTGGTTAAGCAGGGAACGCCCACCATGGGTGGCGTTGTCATCCTCGTCGCGATCTCGCTGACCTGTCTGCTGATGGGCAAGCTCACCACCGAGCTCGTGCTCGTGCTGCTCGCCACGCTGGCGACCGGCGTGCTGGGCCTGATCGACGACCTGACCTCCGTTACGCATGGGCGCTCGCTCGGTCTGACGCCCCATGCCAAGATGATCGGCCTAACCATTATCTGTGTCACCTTTACGGTACTTGCCGTTAACTGGTGCGGCGTCGCCCCCGAGATTCGTTTTCCCGGTGGGTTGACGATCGACCTTGGCGTGCTTTCGACCACCATCTGCGGCCTTTCGTTCCCGTGGCTCTACATTGTCTTTTGCTGGCTGATGATCGCCGGTCTTTCTAATGCCGTGAACCTGACCGATGGCCTTGATGGTCTTGCTGGCGGCACCTCTATGATTGCCATGCTCGCCATGGCTGCCATGGCGTTTTTGCACGGAGACGTGAACCTGTCCATCTTCTGCACCGCGTGTGCCGGTGCCTGCTTGGGCTTTCTGTGGTTCAACTGCTATCCGGCGAGCATCTTTATGGGCGATACCGGCTCGCTTGCCCTGGGCGCCGCGTTTGCCTGCACGTCCATCATGACCAACACCGAGGTCGTCTCCCTCATCATCGGCGGCCTGTTTATCGTTGAGACCCTGTCGGTCATGATTCAGGTTGTCTACTTCCACTTTACGCACAAGCGCGTCTTCCTTATGGCGCCCATCCATCATCATTTCGAAAAGAAGGGCTGGGCCGAGACCAAGGTCGTCATCCGTTTTTGGATTATCGCTGCGGCCTTTGGTGCCGTTGGCCTTGCTCTGTTCTTCCAGTTGGGATAGTGGTCTTTCATGCCTCTTGCTGATGTCTTTAGCCTGCTCGTTTTGGGTCAGGGCAAATCCGGTCTCGATGTCGCCCGCTGGGCGCTGGCACATCCCGAGCGCGTAAGTGCCGTTACCGTGTATGGCGGTGGCACCTCTGAGCCCAATGACGCCACGCGTGCGCTCGAGGCTGCTGGTGCGTCGTTTGTCTATGGGACCGAACAGGTCGAGGGCGCCTATGACGTATGCGTGACGTGCCCGGGCATCTCGGAGTTCTCGGGCTTCTTTAAGGCTGGGCGCGAGCATGCCGCCCAGATTATGGGTGAGCCCGAGTTTGCCTATCGCCTGTCGCCCGATAACTGGATTGCCATCACGGGCACCAACGGCAAGACGACCACCACGTCGCTGACTGATTATCTGCTTAAGGCTGCCGGCGAGGCCAGCGTTGCTGTCGGCAACATCGGCGAGCCGCCGGTCAACGAGATTGACGGCCGAGCCCACAACGAGTGGTTTGTGGCTGAGCTCTCGAGCTATCAGATTGCTACGACAACCGAGCTCCACCCCCGCGTGGCGGTGCTGCTCAACATCACTCCCGACCACTTGGGCTGGCATAAGAGCCATAAGAACTATGCGCTTGCCAAGATCAAACTGTTTGACAATATGGTCGATGACGATCTGGTGGTTGTCGACGTCGAAGACGCCGGCATTCACGAGTTCGATGAGTACATCTACACGCCGAGTCGTCGCATCTGCAAGGTTGCCTTTGACGAGCCTGAGGGCGAGGATGCCGCCTTTGTGCGCGATGGCAAGATGATCGTGCGTCTGAAGGGTGTCGAGACCCCGCTCATCGCTACATCCGAGCTCAAGATCTCGGGCCATCACAATGTTATCAATGCCCTGTGCGCTGCCACGGCTGCCTTGGCGGTCGGTGCCGATGTCGATGGTGTCTGCCGCGGTCTTGCCTCGTTCCAGCCGCTCGAGCACCGCGTGGAGCCGTGTGGCGAGATTGACGGCGTGCGCTACGTCAACGATTCCAAGGCGACCAACACCGATGCGGTCGAGAAGGCGCTGACGGCATTTCCCGATGACGACGTGATCTTGCTGCTCGGCGGCCACGATAAGGGCACGCCGCTCACGGACTTCGCGCGCGTCGTTATGGACAACGTGCGCTCGGTCGTCTGCTTTGGCGATGCGCGCGAGCGCTTCACCGCCGCTATGGACGAGGCTGATGTCGATGGCGATGTGGATATCGCCCAGGCGGATGACCTGCGCGACGCCGTGGACGTTGCCCGTTCGCTTTCGAGCCGTGGTGACGTGATCTTACTTTCTCCTGCCTGCTCTTCGTTCGATGAGTTCTCGGGCTATGAGGAGCGCGGCCGCGTGTTTAAGGACTACGTGGCTCAGCTTGCCGCTACAGCGAAATCACAAATGGAATAGGGGTTGCGGTGAGAGAGGAGAGCCCCCGACAAGGTATGAGGAGGCCCGACTCGGACCGTGCTTCCTCACGGCGCATCACACCGCGTTCCAGCCGCGGCGGGCAGTCGTTTAGCGAACGCTATATTGCCGGCGTTCCCGCCCGTATCATGCGCCCCCGTTTGATATTCATGGCCTGCTTGTTTACCTTGGTATGCTTTGGCCTGCTGATGGTGTACTCGGCGTCTTCGGTCGAGGCGCTGCACGAGAATGGCTCGGCGACGTTTTTTCTGGGCCGACAGGCCGCGTTTGCAGTGGTCGGTGTTTTGGCGCTGATTGCCATCGTGCGCGTTTTGCCAGACAGCTGGTTTGGGGAGGATGTGCTCAGGATCTTCCTCATAGGCATGATAGGGCTACTGCTTCTGGTGTTCTTGGTGGGCAGCGGCAGCCGTGGCGCCACGCGCTGGCTCAACATCGCCGGCATTCAGTTCCAGCCTTCCGAGTTTTTAAAGCCATTTGCCATTGCGTATTCGGCCATCATGCTTGATCGCTTCTTTTCGCCCGGTGGCAACATCAACGAATTCCTTCGCAAGATGGGCATCTACCTTGGCATTTCGCTCTTTCTGATCTTTATCCAGCCCGATTTCGGTACTGTCCTGATCATCCTGTTGACCCTCATGTGCATGGCGTTGTTTGCGGGTCTCGACCCCAGATTTATCATCGGCGTGCTAATCTTCGGCATTCTCGTGATCGTGATTGCGCTTGTCGCAGAGCCGTACCGTATGGTGCGTATTCAGGTTGCCTTGAACCCTTGGGCCGACGAGTATGGTGACGGCTATCAGGCCACGCTTGCCATCATGGCCTTTGCCTCGGGCGGTCTGTTCGGCCGTGGCATCGGCAACTCAACCATGAAGTACTCGTATCTGCCCGAGGCACACAACGACTACATCTTGGCCATCATTGGCGAGGAAGTCGGTTTTGTCGGAACCGTGCTGTTCTTCTTGGTGTTTGCGATGCTGATCTACTCGGCGTTTCGCATTGCCGAGCAGGCGACCGATCGTCGGGGCGCGCTCATGGCGTCTGGCTCCGCAGTCATTCTCGCGGTGCAGTTTTTGATTAACGCGTTGGGCATCCTCAACGTATTTCCCATGACGGGCAAACCGTTGCCGTTTATTAGCTACGGCGGTTCGTCGATTATTGTGTCGCTTATGCTTGCCGGGTTGATCCTGCGCGTTTCGTACGAGAGCGCCCGCCGCGATGAGTATGACCGCCGCCGTGAGAGCTTTGCCGTTATGGATGAGAGCACCGCCGGCGTGCCCCACGTGCGCGGCGAGCGATCTACGCGTAACGGTTTTACCGTCCTGGATGGCTCTGCGACCGAGCCGGCAGCCCGCCCGCGTCAGCGAACGGCGCTGCAAGGTCGTCCTCAGCGCTCCACTCCTCGCAATGCGGGCGGCGGATATAATCGAATCGATTTGAACTCGGACCCGTCGGCGCGTCTGCGCACCGACGACCAGGGACCGCGTGTACGAAGGGACTACCATGACCGATAAGATGACCGTTGCTATTGCAGCCGGCGGTACGGCAGGACACATCAACCCCGCGCTCGCCTTGGCCGAAGAGCTGCGTGATCGTGGCCACCACGTTGTGTTCGTGGGCCAGTCGCGCAAACTCGAGGGTCGTCTGGTCCCTGAGGCTGGGTTTGATTTTGTGCCCATTACGGTCACGGGCTTCGACCGCTCCCGTCCTTGGACGGCGCTGACCTCGCTATGGCGTGTCAACAAGGCCAAGCGTGCGCTCGCCAGTCATTTCTCAAAGGTCGGCAAGCCCGATGCCGCCATCGGTTTTGGTGCCTATGTCGAGGTTCCGCTGCTGGGGTGGTGCAAGGGCGCGGGTGTTCCGTATCTGCTGCATGAGCAGAACTCTGTTCCGGGCCTGGCCAATAAGATGATGAACTCCCACGCCGCCCGCGTGTGCATCTCGGTGCCGGCAGCGCGCTCGGTCTTTGAACGCGAAGGTGACCCTGACCACGTGCTCATGACCGGCAACCCCGTACGTCGCTCGGTGATCGAGGGCGATCGCGCTCGCGGCCGCAAGGCACTTGGCGTTCCCGAGGACGCTACGCTGCTGCTCGTCTTTGGCGGTTCACTTGGCGCCCAGCACCTCAACGAGCGCGTGGTCTCGCTCAAAAACGAGCTGCTTTCGCGCAAGAACCTCTATGTGTTGCATTCGACGGGTGCCGACGGCTTTGAGGAGACCGAGCGCGCTTTGGCGCTGACGCCCGAGGAGGCGAAGCGTTACCGCGTCCAGCCTTACATCGACAACATGGGCGATATGCTGGCTGCTGCCGATTTGGTGCTCTCGCGTTCGGGCGCATCGAGCGTGGCCGAGATCGCTGCACTCGCCGTGCCTTCGGTGCTCGTGCCGTACCCGCATGCGACGGCCGACCACCAAACCACCAATGCCCGTTATCTGGTCGACGCCGGGGCCGGTGTGCTCTGCGCCGATGCCGATATCGACGGTTCTGCCTTTGCCGATGAACTGCTGCACCTGGTCGATGACGCGGCGGCGCGCGACGCCATGCGTCAGGCGGCGCGTGGTCTGGCTCAGGATAGGGCCGCCGCTCTTCTGGCGGATGCGGTAGAGGGTTTGCGTTAGTTAGACGGGATATCGTCGGTCGCCCTCGCGCTGATGCGGTAGGTGCGGTACAGTTAACGGGTTACAGGCAGTGTTTACGCAAGGAGTACACGAGCACATGGCTGATTCCCAGACTGCAACCTCCGCGCCCGAGTTTAAGAGCGCCCACTTTATCGGTATCGGCGGCGCCGGCATGAGCGGCATCGCCCTTGTTCTGCACGAGCGCGGTTATGCCGTTACCGGCTCCGACCTTAAGACGTCACGTTATATCCGCCAGCTTACCCGCGCTGGTGTGAAGGTGCATGTGGGCCATGAGGCCGCCACGATCGACGAGGTCAAGCCCGACGTGGTTGTTGTCTCCACCGCTATTCCGGAGTCCAGCCCCGAGCTCGTGCGCGCTCGCGAGCTTGGTATTCCCGTGTGGCCCCGTGCCAAGATGCTCTCTGCTTTGGGCCACGGCTACACCACCGTCGCTGTTGCCGGCACGCATGGCAAGACCACCACGTCTTCGATGTGCGCCACCATGCTCGACCGCATGGGTCTGGATCCGAGCTTCCTGATCGGTGGCATCGTCGAGGGCTATGACACGAACGGCAAGAACGGCTCGGGCGACTACTTTGTCGCCGAGGCCGACGAGTCCGACAGCTCCTTCCTGTTCCTGAACCCCAACGTGGTCATTGTGACCAACGTCGAGGCCGACCACCTCGATCACTACTCGGGTATCGAGGAGATCGAGGCAACTTTCGCCAAATTCATGAGCCTGGTGGGCGAGGAGGGCACCGCCATCGTCTGCGGTGAGGACCCGCATCTGGTCGAGCTCGCCAAGTCGACGGGCCGTCACGTGCTTTCCTACGGCTTTGCCGAGAGCAACGACATCGTCTGCATGCACCCGGATGTCAAGGGCATCCAGAGTGACTTTATCGTTCGCTTTGAGGACGGCACTGAGCACGCTGTGGAGATCAAGAGCAATCCCGGTCGCCACAACATGCTCAACGCCACGGCGGTGCTCACCGTCGCCCATGTCCTGGGCCTTGACATCGACGCCGCTGCCAAGGCGCTTTCGAGCTTTGAGGGCGTCCGCCGTCGCTTTACCCATGTGGGCGATATCGATGGCATTACCGTAGTCGATGATTACGGCCATCACCCCACCGAGATCAAGGCGACGCTTGCTGCCGCTTCGTCGCTGGGCTACAAGCACGTCGACGTCGTGTTCCAGCCGCACCGCTATTCGCGCCTGCAGGCCCTGTGCGACGACTTTGCCGATGCATTTGCCAATGCCGATAAACTGCTGCTGATTGATGTGTTCTCGGCTGGCGAGATGCCCATTCCGGGTGTTACCTCTAAGATGCTCGCCGATACCGTGCGCGCCAAGCATCCTGACAAGGAGGTCGTGTATTGCTCCAGCCGTCTTGAGCTCAACCAGGAGCTCGAGCAGATGGTGGGCGAGGGCGACCTGCTGCTCACTATGGGTGCCGGTGACGTTACGACCGTCGGCCCCGAGTTCATTGAGTATCTGACTGCCAAGAAAGACGCTTAAGTCTAATGGGTCTGTTTAACGCCGTCATGGCGCTCTCGGGCATGATCGACACAGATGTGATCGAGGACGAGCGCCTTGCGCGTCATACGAGCTATCGTATCGGCGGCAAGGCCGACCTCTTTGTGACGTGCCATAGCTATCATGCCCTCCGCCGCGCCGTGGCGGTGCTCGATCGCGAGCAGGTGCCGTGGGTCATCATCGGCAAGGGCTCCAATCTGCTGGTTGCCGATGGCGGTTATCGCGGTGCCGTCATTTCGCTCGGACGTGAGTTTCAGCGCACGGTTGTTGCCGATGACGGTTGTACGCTGACGGTCGGTGCGGGCGTGATGTTTGCGCGCCTGGTCAACGATGCCCTGTCGCGTAGCCTCTCGGGCCTTGAGTTTGCCGTTGGCATCCCTGGCTCGGTCGGCGGTGCGATATCTATGAATGCCGGCACACGGACCGAGTGGATTGGCTCGCTGGTCGAGGATGTCGTAACGTTTGACCCGGCATCCGGTATCAAGCATTATGCGGGGTCCGAGATCACTTGGGGCTACCGCGAATGTAGCCTTCCCCGCAATGAGATCATCCTCGAGTGTGTGCTCAAGCTTAAACCGGCGCCCAAGGCCGACATTCGCGAGCGCATGGAGCGGTACCTGACGAGGCGCAAGCGTACACAGCCCATGGGTCGCGCATCCTGCGGGTCGGTCTTTCGCAATCCGCCCGATGCGAGCGTGGGCAAGCTTATCGAGGATTGTGGATTAAAGGGTTTTTCGATTGGCGGCGCGGAAGTTTCGCCCGTTCACGCTAATTTTATCGTTAATAACGGAACCGCCTCGGCCGATGACGTTGCCGCGGTTATCAGACATGTGCACGGAAAGGTGAGGGAGGCGTATGGCATCGAGCTCAGACCGGAAGTTAAATTCCTCGGCTTCTAGAGCATCGAAACCCACCTTCCGCCGCGCCGGAGGGCGTTCCGGCGCGCCTGCCAAACCTCAACGCAATACCGTCGCGCACTCTAAGTCTGTCGGGCATGCTCGACAGACCAGTCGTCCGGTCGTCGGCTCTCAGCTCGGTAATCGTCCGGCCGCAAAAAAGTCCTCGCGTCCCTCGGTGACGTCAAAGCCTGTTATGGGCGCCAAGCCTGCCCGTCCCATGGCAACTCCTAAGCCCTCGACGGGAACTAAGGCGGCGCGTCCGGGTCGCACGCTGAGCGCATCGAAACCGCGCTCGCTGACATCGGTGCCGGCTACCGCCAAGAAGCCTTCGGGTAAAAAAGGCGTCAACCCGTTGTCTTCACTTGGGGCGATGGCAAATAAAACGTCAGACGCCGCTTCTCTCGTTACAGGCAAAGGCAAAATCGTGGGCGGCGTTTTGGCCGTCTTGGCCGTGCTCGTCGTCGTTGCCATCGTGGTGATTAACTCTGGATTGTTTACCGCCACTGATATTCAGATTCAAGGCAGCGAGCATGTGACGAAGCACGATGCTATCCAGCTGATCGATTTGCCCGAGGGAACGTCGCTTTTTAACGTCGATCCCGACCAGATTACCGAGGACCTCAAGCAGAACCCGTGGGTCTCGGGCGTGGATGTCCAGCGTCAGTTCCCGCATACGCTCATCATTACGCCTATGGAGCGCAAGGTCATCGCAATTGCCTATATCAGCTCCGATGACCTTGCCTGGGCCATCGGGGATGATGACACCTGGATCGCCCCGCTGTCGACGTCGGTCGAAGTGGATGGCCAGGGCAACGTCATCACGACAGGGCAGGGCTCAAATACCCTGACCGGCATTGATGCCGCGCTGGCGCTCGCTAAGCACTATGGCGCGGTGTTGTTGACTGATGTCTCGGCGGATGTCGCTCCGGTTTCCGGCCAGGCGGTGAGCTCCAAGGCCGTTAAGGCTGGCTTGGATTATGTGCGTGGTTTTTCGAGCGAGTTCTTGGGACAAGTCAAGGATATTTCCACGCCTTCGGTCGAAGCCATCTCGGCAAACCTCAATAACGGCATTGAGGTGTCGCTGGGCGATTCGAACGATATCGTCAAGAAGGAGCGCGTAGTCACCAAGCTGCTTTCGCAGGTAGAGGGCGTAACGTATATCAATGTGCGCTCTCCGGGTAACTATACATTTAGGAACGCTCCGACCTCGTAGCGCTGGTTGATGCTTTGTTGAGGGGTCATACCACGCCGTTTATCTGGTTTGTTTGGTTTTCACGGTCAATTATTTGACTGATACGTTCATAATGTGCAACCATAATATGGTTTACCTTTGCATTTACTTTCAACCTGAAGGTTAATGTGCGCGGGGTCGACCCATGCTATGGCTATAACCTTTGTTCGGAGGACCGACATGCACGAGACAGAGATCAACAACTACCTTGCCGTCATTAAGGTGGTCGGCGTCGGCGGCGGCGGTACCAACGCGGTCAATCGAATGATCGAAGAGGGCATCCGCGGCGTCGAGTTTGTTGCCATCAACACCGATGCTCAGGCACTCGCGATCTCTGATGCCGATATCAAGGTGCACATCGGCACCGACCTTACCCGCGGCCTGGGCGCCGGCGCCAACCCCGAGGTTGGCCGCAAGGCTGCCGATGAGTCCCGCGACGACATTGCCGAGGCGCTCGCTGGCGCTGACATGGTGTTCATCACCTGCGGCGAGGGCGGTGGCACCGGTACCGGCGCTGCTCCCATCGTTGCCGATATCGCGATGAACGAGGTCGGTGCGCTGACCGTCGCCGTCGTGACCAAGCCCTTCACCTTCGAGGGCCGCAAGCGCAAGAAGAGCGCCGAGGAGGGCATTAAGACCCTCTCCGATTGCGTCGACACCATGATCGTCATCCCTAACGATAAGCTGCTCGACATCGCCGAGAAGAAGACCACCATGCTCGAGGCCTTCGCGATTGCCGATGGCGTCCTTTCCCAGGGCACCCAGGGCATCACCGACCTCATCACCGTCCCCGGTATCATCAACTTGGACTTCGCCGATGTTAAGACCATCATGAAGCAGGCCGGTACCGCCATGATGGGTATCGGTACCTCTTCTGGGGATACCCGTGCCGTCGACGCTGCCCAGCAGGCCATCTCCAGCCCGCTGCTCGAGAGCTCCATCGATGGCGCTACGCGCGTGCTGCTCTCCATCGCCGGTTCCAAGGACCTGGGCATCCAGGAGATCAGCGACGCCGCCGACGTTGTCGCCAACGCCGTCGACCCCGAGGCCAACATCATCTTCGGTACCGTTGTCGACGAGTCCCTGGGCGATCAGGTGCGTATCACCGTCATCGCTACGGGCTTCTCCGACTCCAACGTCAACCGTCAGGACGAGCTCTTTGCTGCTCAGCAGTCTCAGAGCAAGGCCGCTGCCTCCGCTGAGCCGCAGCGCACCGCTCCTGCCACGAGCCCGGCTCAGGCCGCTCCGACCCGCAACGTCGGTGGCACCGAGCTTCCTAACTTCGGCAACGATCAGTTCGAGCTTCCCGACTTCCTGAAGCGCGGTAGCTTCTAAGTCGTTCTTTGCATTGTTGTGCACAGGGGCGTGTCCGTATGGACGCGCCCTTTTTATTTCGACTTTGTAAACTAGAACCTCCAATCTCTTTACGTTCCCTTTACGATTGCCTCCAGCGCAGCAGGTATCCTTTTAGAGAAGTATGACAGCCGTATAAACGCGGGCTGTAGCGGCGATGCCGCGGTACTTGTGTTATTAGGAGGCTTTAGTATGGCAGCACGTGCGGACAACGTTTCGCGTGTCGACCATGATGGAGTTACGTTGGTGGAGGGCGCGACATCCGATGTTCGCTTTGCCTTCACCGAGCGCGCCGGTGGCGTTTCCGAAGATGCGTACTCCTCACTCAACTTGGGCTCGCATGTTGGCGATGACCCCTTTGCTGTTCAAGAAAATCGTCGTCGTGCGCTCGAAGCTATGGGTGCCGCCGAGTGCGAGCACAACCTGCTCGTTCCCAATCAGGTCCATGGTGATCATATCGTTGCGGTGACCTCGAACGGCGCCGATGACCTTGAGGACGTTCGCGAGCAGATTGCCGAGGGCTGTGATGCCATCGTCTGCACGGCGCATAACGTGCCCGTGCTGCTCTGCTTTGCCGACTGCGTTCCCGTGGTGCTGGTGGCCCCTGGCGGATTTGCCGTGGTGCACTCCGGTTGGAAGGGCACGATTGCACGTATTTCTGCCAAGGCGTGCCAGGCGCTTTGCGATGCTGCCGGCTGCGATGCGAGCAACGTTTCCGCCTATATCGGCCCCCATATCTTGGGTGACGAATATGAGGTATCCCAGGAACTCATGGATCGCTTTGCCGCCGAGTTCTCTTGCATCGATGCGAGTGCCTCTCGCATGCTCGATCTTTCCGCTGCCATTCGCGAGGCGCTGGTAGATGTCGGTGTCGACGCGGATAATATCGTGGATACCCAGCTTTCGACTGTGCGTCAGAACGACCGCTTTTATTCCTACCGTAACGAGGACGGCACCTGTGGGCGCCATGCTGCGATCGGCGTGATGCTATGAGAAAGATCGTATCGGTCCTGAGCGCCGCTGTGCTTACGCTTACGCTGTGCGCCTGTTCTTCGGGATCTTCTACCTCTTCCATTACCGTCGCCGGCTCCACGACCTGCCTTCCTATCGCCGAGATTGCGGCCGAGGGCTTTAAGGAGGAGACCGGCATCGACGTGCTCGTTTCCGGTTTGGGTTCTTCCGCTGGCATCGAGGCCGTCAGCGCCGGCACAGCCAATATCGCCAGCTCCTCCCGTGGACTCAATGCCGACGAACAGGATCTGGGCCTGACTCCCATCGTCATTGCCCACGACGGTATCGCGGTCATCGTGAACGACGATAACCCGGTCGATAACCTCTCGACCGAGCAGCTCCGCGATATTTACGCCGGCAAGATCACCAACTGGAAAGAAGTCGGTGGCGAGGACCTGAGGATCCAGGTCATCAATCGAGATGAGGCGTCCGGCACGCGTGAGGCCTTCCGCACCATCGTGATGGACGGCACCCCGTTCGATCGCCGCTCGGCCGTTCTTTCGGGCACGGGCCAGGTGCGCGACGTGGTATCTCGTTCGCGCGGTGCCATTGGCTACATTTCGCTGGGCTTCGTCGATAGCCTCAACGCCAAGACCTCGGTCAAGGCCGTCTCGGTCAATCATGTTGAGGCGTCCGAGAAGACGGTCGCGAGCGGCGGCTATCCCATCTCACGCGACCTTTACTTCTTTGTGAAGGGTGCGCCTTCGCAGCAGGCGCAGGATTACATCGACTATGTGACGTCCGAAAAGATGGACAAGCAGATTCGCGAGGCGGGCTTTATTCCCGTCACCAACGACGAGAAGGGGAGTGAGTAGCATGGAAGCACAGGAAAACTCCCAGACTGAGCAGAATGTTCAGACGCCCAAGAAGCGCGAGCTGGCGCTCGTATCGCACAGTACCTATATCAAGGAGAAGGCGCTGCAGTGGATCTTCTTTGCCTGCGCGTTCTTGGCGGTCGTTACCGTCATCCTGATTTTTGTCTTTACCACGTACTCGGCGCTGCCCGTCTTTACTGACATCGGTCTGGCGGACTTCTTTAGCTTTACGTGGGCGCCTTCCGAGGGCCACTACGGCATCTTGTCACTGCTTGCCGGCTCGGGTCTGGTGACCGTCGGTGCGCTCGCCATGGGCGTGCCGCTGGGCGTGGGTACGGCCGTTTACCTGGTCGAGATTGCCAGCAAGCGCGTGCGCAAGCTCATCAGCCCCGCCGTTGACCTGCTGGCGGGCATACCCTCCATCATCTACGGCTTCTTTGGCATGATCATCATCCGCCCGTTTATCGCACAACTGACCGGCGGCCTTGGTTTTGGTGCGCTGACGGCGTGGTTTGTGCTCGCCATCATGATCGTCCCTACCATCACCACGCTCACCATCGATGCTCTCAATTCCATTCCCATGGGCATTCGCGAGGCATCGTATGCCATGGGCGCCACCAAGTGGCAGACCATCTATAAGGTCGTGCTACCTGCCGCGAAGCTGGGTATCGTTGATGCCATCGTGCTGGGTATGGGCCGTGCCATCGGCGAGACCATGGCCGTGCTCATGGTCGTAGGTAACGCCCCGGTTATTCCCGACAGCATTGCGAGCCCCATCTCGACGCTCACGAGCCAGATTGCGCTCGACATGAGCTATTCCTCGGGTCTGCACCGCTCGGCGCTGTTCGGCATGGGTGTGGTCCTGTTTATCATCTCCGCCACGCTGGTGGGCATCGTCCGTCTGATTTCCAAGAAGAAGAGGGGGTAGGCTATGTCCGATTCCGTTGACACGACGGTCGATACGACCTCGTCGCGCGAGCGCATCAAGCGTGCCCTTTCCCACGGCAAGAAGGGCCGCATCAACAAGGACCTGTCCAACAAGATCATGCTTGGCGTGTTCCGTGCCGCTGCCTACATCACCACGCTGGTGCTGGTCGCTATCATCGCCTACGTGGTCATCAACGGCCTGCCACACATCTCGCTCGACTTTATCTTCGGTTGGCCCCAGGGCGTCAACGCCGAGGGCGGAATTTGGCCCACGATCGTCTCGACCGTCTATGTGACGGCGCTCGCCATGCTTATCTGCACGCCGATCGCTGTGCTGGCAGCCGTCTATCTGGCCGAGTACGCCAAGCAGGGCAAGGTCGTCGAGCTCATTCGCTACGCTGCCGACGCTTTGGCCTCGGTGCCCTCCATCGTTATGGGTCTGTTTGGCTACGCCTTGTTTGTCGAGGCCATGGGCCTGGGCCTTTCGATGGTCTCGGCCGCTCTGGCACTCGCGCTCTTGATGCTTCCCATCGTCATGCGCACCACCGAAGAGGCCATTCGCGCCGTTCCGCGCTATATCCGTTGGGGCGCGTACGGCCTGGGCGCTACCAAGTGGCAGGTTGTCTCCAAGATCGTGCTTCCTTCTGCCTTTGGTCGCATCGCCACCGGTATCGTCCTTGCCATCGGCCGTGCCATCGGCGAGACCGCGGTGGTGCTCTACACCATGGGCCAGGCCATCAATCTACCTATTTCGCCGCTCGATTCCGGCCGCCCCATGACGGTTCACCTGTACCTGCTTGCCAACGACGGCATCAACATGAACGCAGCCTACGGCACCGCGCTCTTGCTGATGGTGATCATTCTGGCCTTCAACCTGTTTGCGCGCTTCCTGTCGCGCAGGCGTCGCTAGTAAAGGAGTCCCATGTCCGTTTATCAGTCCGCTCCCACGCTGGAGCAAGCGGCCATTACGGCCAAGGATTTCAACTTTTGGTACGGTGACTTTCATGCGCTGACGGGGCTTGACCTCAACATCGCCAAAAACGCCATCACCTCCTTCATTGGCCCTTCGGGCTGCGGTAAGTCGACGTTTTTGCGCTGCATCAACCGCATGAATGACCTGATCGAGGGCACGCGCGTCGAGGGCACCATGACGCTCGACGGCAACGATATCTATGCCGAGGGTGTCGACCCGGTCGATCTCCGTCGTCGCGTGGGCATGATCTTTCAGCAGCCAAACCCGTTTCCCAAATCCATCTACGAGAATGTCGCCTTTGGCCCTCGTCTGCAGGGCGTGACTAGCAAAAGCGACCTCGATGACATCGTGGAAGAATCGCTCAAGCGCGCCAACCTCTGGAAAGAGGTATCCAATCAGCTCAACAAGGATGGTTTGGCGCTCTCGGGCGGTCAGCAGCAGCGTCTGTGCATCGCGCGCGTGCTTGCGGTGCAGCCCGATGTCCTTCTGATGGACGAGCCCTGCTCCGCCATCGACCCCACGTCCGTCTCTAAGGTCGAGGATCTGATGGCCGAGCTGGCGCCCGAGATGACGATCATCATCGTCACGCATTCAATGCAGCAGGCAGCTCGTATCAGTGACTACACCGCGTTCTTCTTGCAGGAAGTTGCCGGCGAGCCCGCCACGCTTATCGAGTATGGTCAAACCGACGCGATCTTTACCAGCCCGGTGGACTCGCGGACGGAAGACTATATCACCGGCCGCTTTGGCTGATCGGTGCGACTAGTCCCAAGCCGATCGGACCTGGTCCGGTGCGTATTCACTGTGCGGGCGGCATGACCGCACCCAACTGATTGGAGTGAACCATGCGCAAACTGTTTTCCCGTCAGCTCATCGAGGCCCGTCACGAGATGCTGAGCATCTACGAGGCCGTCGATCTGGCCCTCCACGATGCCGTGAAGGCCTATGTGACCGACGACCGCAAGCTCGCCACCAAGACCAAGAAGCGCACGCTTTCGATTGACGCGCGCTGCGCTAACTTGGAGGCCGTGTGCTACAACCTGATCGCCACGCAGTCACCGGTCGCCTCCGACTTCCGCCTGCTTCAGACGATCATCTACGTCGACTTTAACCTGCAGCGCATGACCGATAAGGTCCGTCAGATCTGCCGCGCCACGCGCCACATGGTCAAGGCCGACATCTCGCTGCCCAAGGAGCTTGTCGGCACGGTTGAGGCCGAGGCTGAGGCTGTCTACCAGGTGCTGGGCTCTTCGCTTTCCGCGCTCGTCACCAATGATATGTCCATCATCTGCAACTTGGCCGTCGAGGACGAGCCAGTGCACGCCGCCTACGAGAAGTTCTTCCGCACCTTTAACCGTATGGATACGGGCGACTTTATGGACGACGGCAGCAACTATGACGACCTGCGCCGCGCCATCATGGTTTCGCGCTACCTCGATCGCATCGCCTCGATTTCCATCGATGCCGCCTGCCGTCTGACCTTCCTGTTGACTGGTCAGCGCATGAATGCCGGCGATATCGCCCGCACTGATGAGGATGAGCTCGAGAGCATGCGCGTGCCTTCGGGCGAGGGTGTTATCATGAGGCCCGCCGTCGACGCGCGCTACGTTGCCAAGGTGCCCGTTAACGAGGTCAGCGAGGGTCTTCGCTATCTGCTCGATCATCTTGAGGACGAGGACGATGGCGAGGACGACGAGGAGTAAGTAACCCCGTTCGTCGAAAGATTGTAAATACCTAAGTGAGCGCGGCCTTGCACATGCGGGGCCGCGCTCTTGCGTTAGCATGGGACTACTTGTTTGGCTGTCAGCGGAGGCGATTAGCAATGGATAACTATTTGGACTTGATGCGCGCTCGCCGCGAGCAGATTCTTGAACGTTTTTATGCGGCGCTCGATCGCGCAGGCCGTCCCCACGACGCCGCGCGCCTCATTGCCGTGTCCAAGACCGTTGGTGTCGATGAGACCGTTGCCGCCATCCAGGCGGGGTATCGCCATTTTGCCGAGAATCGCCCGCAGGAGCTGGTTCGCAAGCTCACGGGTCTGGCGGAGCATCCGGAGCTGCCCGAGGTGCGCTTCGATATGATCGGCAACCTGCAGACCAATAAGATCAATGCGGTGCTGGGCTCAGCCGAGCTGATTCACTCGGTGGGTTCGCTGCATCTGGCGCAGGCGATCTCGAGCCGTGCTGTCCGCAAGATTGAGGCAGGCGAGCTCGCCGGCCCCCAGCGTGTGCTCATTGAGGTCAATGTGAGTGGTGAGGAGTCGAAGGGAGGCTTTTCGCCCGATGAGATTCGCGCCGCCGCGGGTGAGCTTGCGGAACTTGAGGGAATTTGCGTACAGGGGCTTATGACTATGGCGCCCCGGGGGAATAAGGATGTGGCACGCCGCACCTTTGCGGGGCTTCGTGAGCTGAGGGATGAGCTGGAGGCGGCGCATCCCGATTTGAACCTGCCTGAGCTTTCCTGCGGTATGAGCGAGGACTTTGAGCCTGCCCTTGAGGAGGGCTCTACGCTCGTTCGCCTGGGCAGGGTAGTATTTAGCCCGGAGTTTGCAGTAAAATAAGGCTCTGAAGTGCGCACTGATTATCGGGGCGCCTGCACTAAACCGCGAGAGGACACAACCATGGGCTTCCTTGACGAGATTAAAAATAAGATGCACCTGGGCGGCCAGCAGGGTTACGACCAGGGTTATGGCCAGGACGACGACTACGGCTACGATGATGGCTATGACGATGGCTATCAGGGCAACGGCTACAGCGGTGCTTCGGGCGAGGGCTTCTACACCCAAGACGAGCCGAGCAACGGCCTGCTTGGTCAGACGCGCCGTGGTGAAGCTGAGTCGGTTGCCGTGTATACACGCTCCGGACAGTTGGTCGGCGATGACTCTCGCCATGCCACGACGTATAACCCGCCTTCGCGCTCGCAGGACAGTGTTGCGAGCGGTTATCGTCCTGGTGCTTATGACACGCCGTCGAGCTACGCCGAGAACACCCGCACCCGTGCCGCCGCTGCGCCCGCGCCTGCACCGAGCGATGCCTCGGCCTATGCGAGCAATATCATCAACGCCACGCCGCAGCTGCCGGCCTATGTCCTGCGCCCCGAGAGCTATGATGACGTGGAGACCGTGGTGCGCCGCGTTCGCACCAAGCAGCCTGTCGCACTGATTTTTGTGGGCGTACGCACCGAAGTTGCCAAGCGCGTTTTGGACTTCTCTTACGGCTTTGCCTGCGGTCTGGGTGCCACGGTCAAGGAGGTGGGCGACCGCGTGTTCATGGTGCTGCCCGCCGGTTGCGAGGTCAAAGATTCCGATCTCAAGAAGCTTCGTGCCGACGGCTACCTCAAGTAAAGACAAGACGAGGAGATTCCCATCAACATCTACACTATCGTCCAGCTGGTCAACACGCTGTTCAACTTCTATTCCACGCTCATTATCGTCTACTGCTTTATGACGTGGATTCCCATGAAGCAGGGTGGTTTGCTTCAGGATATTGCCGCGGTGCTTGATAGCGTGTGCGGTCCGTGGCTTAACCTGTTCCGTCGTTTCATCCCGCCGATGGGCGGTATCGATTTTTCGCCGGTCGTTGCGATTATTGCGTTGCAGTTGGTGCAGAGGCTGGTTCTGCAGCTTCTTATAGGTATACTCGTGTAGAACTGACTTAGTAACTTACGTCGGGCGTGTAGCGCCGAGGCGATGAAAAAGGAGACTTGTTATGGCTATTACCCCTGCAGACATCCAGGCTCAGACTTTCTCTGAGGCCAAGCGTGGCTACGATCCTGCTGAGGTCGACGTCTTCTTGGAGACGCTGTCCTCCGAGGTTGACGCTATGCTCGCTAAGATCGTCGACCTTAAGGGTCGTCTGACTGCTACCGAGCAGCAGCTTGCCGATGCGCAGGCTCAGCTTGCCCAGGCTCAGGATGTCACCGCCCAGGCCGCTCCTGCCGCCCCCGTGGCTGCTCCCGCCCCTGACTTCTCCGCTCAGGAGCGCCAGATTTCCGCTGCCTTGATCGCTGCCCAGCAGACCGCTGAGACCATCGTCAACGATGCCAACGAGAACGCTGAGCGTATCCGCAACGAGGCTGACGCCAAGGCCCGCGAGGTTATCCGCCAGGCTCTGACTGAGAAGCAGGCCGAGCTCGAGGAGATCGATCGTCTCAAGGCTTCCCGTGAGGAGTTCAAGGCCGAGTATCTCAAGCTCATCCAGCACTTCATGGACGATGCCCAGAACTCCTTCCCGGCCGATCTCATGGCCTCCACGCCGGTCGGTTCTGCCGCTTCTCCTGCGGTGACTGTTCCCGCCGAGCCGCTGCCCGTCGCTGACCCGGTTGTCCCCGTGGCCGATCCCTTCGCCCCGATCGACAACTTCGCTGCCGACGACCTGGACTAACATTCGGCCTACAATTTAGTGCCTAGAAAGGACCCGCAGCTTGCGGGTCCTTTTTTATGACTGTGCCGGGGTGCGTAACATAAAAACCGAGCCCTGCACATAGTGGCGCAGAACTCGGCGAACGGGTGAGCGGTCAAGGGTAGGTTTTAAGGCATGTCCCAAAAATCTACTTGAGGAGGAAGTCGGAGAGGGGAATGGTGCGGGCCTCGCGATGCTCGGGATCGGCGATGTGGTCGGCGGGATAGCCACAGACGAGCATGTGATAGGGATAGACGCCCTTGGACAGATTGAACTGCTCTTGTGCCACCTCAGGCTTAAAATGGCATACCCAGCACGTTCCCAGGCCCTGCTCGGAGGCCTCCATCATCATCTGATCACACACGATGGACGTATCGATTTCACTGGAATTCATCTGGTCATACGGGCGCACCCAAGCATCATCGGTAACGCTGCAAATAAGGAAAACAAGCGGAGCCCCAAAGATAGACCCATCACGAGCAAACCGAGGCTGACAAGCAGCAGCCTTCTCCAGAAGCTCAGGCGTATCCAACACCATCACACGGGTTGGATGGTTATTACAAGCAGAAGGAGCAATACGCCCAGCCTCAACAATGGCATCCACCACAGCCTGCTCCACAGCCCGATCTTCAAACTCACGACAAGAATACCGAGCCCGAGCCAGATCCAAATATCCCATAACCAAACCCTCCAAAGTCAGCAAATCAATCCAAAGTAAACCAAAGGGTACCCAAAGCCCCATCCACCCAAACGTTTAAGGCGGTCCCAAAGTTTCCAATCGGGCCCCAAGGTTCTGTCAACAAAGGCCCCATCGCTTTCAAAGTATCAGCCAAAGTTCCCAATGGTGGTACGTAAGGCGAAGGGCCGGCCACGGTTTGCTTTCGAACGACTCTGCAAAGCAGCCGGAGTGAGAAAGCAAACCGTGGCCGGCCCTTCGCCGCCGGGACACGTACCCCCCAATTAACTGTTCTTCATGACAATCGAATCCACGACATCGGCCACATTCTCGCAGCAGTCGGCGCAGTACTCCAGGAAGGCGTACACGTCACGCCAAGCGATGACCTCGAGCGGGTCCTTGCCGTTAACGTGCAGGTTGCGCATGGCGTTGATGTAGAGCTCGTCGGCCTCGGACTCGATGGTGTTGATCTGGATGACGAGCTCGCGCAGGGTCTTGGACTTGCGGTAGTTGGGCAGCTCGACCATCAGGTCCTTCATGGCGCGGCAGGCATCGGTTACCTTGTGGGCGATGACGATGGCGTCGGGATGGATACTCTGAATGTTGGTGAAGTAGACGCGCTGCACGACGCCCTCGATACGATCGAGCACGGTGTCGAGCGAGCAGCTCATCAGGTCCAGATCCTCGCGCTCAAGCGGGGTGATAAAGGCGGTGAGCAAGGCGTCTTCGAGCTCGTGGTGCTTCTTGTCTGCCGCATGCTCAATCGCATGCATCTTATCGAGCATGTCGTGGATCTGCGCGGGGTCAAAGTTCTCAAAAATCTTGGTGAGCAGCTCTGCGGCCTGGACGGCGAGGTCGGCGCAGGCGACGTAGTTGTCAAAGTAGAACGAATCGGGTTTCTTTGCCATGAGTGGTCCTTTCGAGGTGAAGATGGGCGGGCGAGGTAATGCAGTCCGGATGGACGTTCGGTTTGACTAGAGGAACATCATGAACAGCTTGGCCATGACAAAGCTGATGAGTCCGCAGGCGGGGAAGGTGAAGAACCAGGTGAACATCATGTCCTTGACGACGCCGAAGTTGATGGCCGAGAGGCGCTTGACGGCACCGACACCCATGATGGCGCAGGTTTTGATGTGCGTGGAGGACACGGGGATGCCGGTAAGGGTGGCAAGCAGCAGGTTCGCGGCGCCTGCGAGGTCGGCAGAGAAGCCCTGATACTTCTCGAGCTTAACCATGCTCTGGCCGACGGACTTGATGATGCGCTCGCCGCCCACGCTGGTGCCGATGCCCATGGTTGCCGAGCACAGCAGCATAATCCAGATGGGGATGCCGGCATCGCCGACGCTCGTCTGGCCGCTGGCGAAGGCCACGCCTAAAAAGAGCACGCCGATGAACTTCTGTCCATCCTGCGCGCCGTGCATAAAGCTCATGGCCGCGGCACTCGCGATCTGAGCGTATTTAAAGAAGACGTTGGCACGTCGCCTGTTGGCGGCGGCAAACAGAATCGAGACGAGTTTGCACAGGATCCAGCCCATGACAAAGCCCAGACCGATGGAGAGCGCCAGGCCGTAGATGACCTTCATCCATTCGTGGACGTTGACGCTGCTCGCGCCGCCGAGGGCGATAGCGGCACCGGTCAGGCCGGCGATAAGGCTGTGGCTTTGCGAGGTGGGGATACCAAAACGCGACGCTGTGGCGCCGTAGACGACGATGGAGAACAGCGCCGCGCAGAGGCACGCGAGCGCCATGGTGCTGTTTCCGCCAAAGTCGACGATATGTGAGATGGTGTTGGCGACGCTCGCGTTAAAGTGCGTCATGATGAGCACGCCGAGGAAGTTGAATGCGGCGCTCATGAGAATGGCGGCGCGGGCGGGCATGCAACGCGTAGTGACGCAGGTCGCGATGGCGTTGGGCGCGTCGGTCCATCCATTGACGAAGATGGCGCCCAACGCGAGGATCACGGTGACGGCAAGGACTGGGTTCGACACAATTTGGCCGAGGAAGGTTGAGAACGTTACGTCCATATATGGGCTTTCTCGAAGTTTGCAGACACGTTACAAAAACATGATAAATCGTATCACCTCCTGTGGGTTTCTTTACCGAGTTCTGATGGGAGAAGTGAACTTTTTGGCACTAAAATTGAATATTAGCCCTGTTGACCGCGGGTGTTCTTTTTGCTAACACGCCATGCGGACACGTGCGATTACTACGACACTCCAAAACCACAGTCTGTTCGCTTTACAACATGCAAACATGCGTTCGATAATAGGAGGCATGGAATATCGACAGACAGACGGCAAAACTCGGCGCGTACACAAGCAGTATGTGGACGTCGTGGCTCGCATCCTCGCGGGCGGACAGGTCGTGCCGGTCACTGTCTGCTGGGTCGACGGTCGTTGCTTTACGATTGACGAGATTGTCTCGACCACTGGGTTTGGCCTGACGGTTCACGGCATCCGTACGGCAACCTATAAGGTGCGTTTTGGCGGGCACGCGACCGAGTTGTATCTGGAGGACCAGACGCGCGAGCGGACGGACGGCTCGCAGGCGCACGTGATGCGTTGGTGGGTCTGGGCCTTTGATCGTACGCTCGAGGGCGAGCGTCGCAGGTAAGAGCGTGCGGCATTCGGGTACAATGGCAGGAATCTTGTCGCCTACGGCGCTGTCGCGGCGCTTTTTGAAAGGACGAAATTATGAACGATATCCAGGGCTATCAGAACGGCCCCATCGAGACCGGCGCAGGCCGTGCCAAGGAGATGTCGCCGCGTGCGTACAACCTTGTCATGTCTGCCCTGATCTTTTTGGGCTTTTGCGCCATGGGCGCCGGCGCCTACTTTACGAGCACCATGGCGTTTGCCCGCATGATGATGAGCGGCGCCGCCCTGCCGCTGGTCTTTGGCTCGTTTATTTTGACCATCGTCGGCATGGTCATGATGTCGGCCGCCGCCAGCAAGCAGTCCGTGGGCCTGTCCCTTGTGGGCTACGTAATCTTTGCGAGTACCTTTGGCCTGACCGCGTCGTTTGGCCTTGCCAACTACGACCTGCCCACCATCAACACTGCCTTTATCGCCACGGCCGCCATCACCTTTGTCTTTGGCGCCTTGGGCGTGACGTTCCCCAAGTTTTTCCAGCGCGTATATGGCATCGGTTTTGGCATTCTGCTCGCCACTATTCTGGTTGAGATCGTGCTGATGTTCATGGGCGTTTCGCAGTCCATCACCGACCTGATCGTGATTGTGGTGTTCGCTGGCTTTATTGGCTACGACACCTATGTTGCCACGACGGTGCCGCCTATGCTGCCCAACGCCGTGCTCATGGCCTCTAACCTGTTCGTGGATATTATCAACGTGTTCCTGCGCATTTTGAATATCCTCGGCCGTCGCGATTGAAGCGCGGCATTGCGACACTTCCTGCCGGACACGGTAAAACGATGCGAAAGGCGGTCCTTCGGGGCCGTCTTTTTTGTGCGCGGCGGGGTATCATGGATGGGAAAAAGCCGATAGCGGCAGCGACAGGAAAGGTGGCCACGTATGGCAGACGTCGACAACAGGAACCGTAACCGCAGGTCCAACCGAACGGGTCAGCCCAATCCCAAGCGCGAGGCGCGTGCCAAGGCCGCCGAGTGCCATGTGGCGGCTATGTCCGAGGCCTGCGCCAAGGACATCGAGCGTTCGCTTGCCGGCGTGTGCGAGTTCGATGGTATGCCTGCCGGTTTTGTCGCGGCGATGAAGGTCAAGGCCCAGGTGGCTGCTGCTGCCGAGGAGCAGGTTGCCGAGGAGCCCGAGGCCGCCGAGGTCGAGGCTGCAGTCGATACCGAGGTGGCGCCCGAGCCCGTCGAGGAGGCCGCCGAAGCCGAGTCCGAGCCCGCCGAGGAGCCCGCTGCGGCCCTGCCCGAGGTCACCGTGCTCGACGCCTCTGCCACGCAGGCCATTCTGGATAACGGCCGAGGCTACGCGCAATTCTGCGACATGGCCGTACTCGCCTTTGCCTCGTTCACCAACCCGGGCGGCGGCTACATCCAGGGCTATCTGGGTCAGGAGGCCACGCTCTGTGCCGATTCGTATCTGTACAACGTTCTCGATAAGCAGCGCAAATGGTACGGCGAGAACCGTCGCCGTAATATCAACTGCGAGCTTTACCGCAACCGTGCGCTGGTGGTGCCCGCGGTGCGCTTCGACCGCAACCACGTGCATGCGTATGCCGACGTGATCGTGGCCGCCGCGCCCAACGCCAAGCGCGCTCGCCAGGAGTATCGCGTGGGTGACGATGCCCTGCTGGACGCCCTGCGCGATCGCATCCGCTTTGTGCTTGCCATCTGCGACGAGCTGGGTCGCGAGAAGCTCGTGCTGGGCGCTTGGGGCTGCGACAACAACGGCTTTGACGCCGAGGCCGTGGCCGAGCTCTTCCGCAAGGAGCTCGCATCGGGCGACTTTAAGGTCAAGCAGGTCTTTTTTGCCGTGCCCTCTACGCGCTGGGACGAGGACTTCGCTAAGTTCGAGCACGTGCTGGCAAGCTTCCCCGAGCGCAACGAGGAGTCCTATGCCCAGGTTGCCGCTCGCGCTGCGGCTGCCCGCGCCGCCGAGCAGGCCCAGGCTGCCGCCGAGGACGATGAAGACGATGACGATTGGCGCAAGTACCTGTAATCGGTATGTGCTGACAGATAGGTCGATTCGGCGGGAGAGACTGCTCCCGCCGACTTTTTACTAGAGGAAGGGCTTACGATGAAAAACGTTCTGTGCTTTGGCGACAGCAATACCTACGGCTATGATCCGGCGGGCATGCGCGACGGCACCGCGGTACGCTATGCGCACGATGTGCGCTGGTGCGGCGTGGCCCAGCGCGACCTGGGCGAGGGCTGGCACGTGATTGAGGAAGGCCTCAACGGCCGCACGACGGTGCGTGACGACATGTGCCATCTGGACACTAATCTCAACGGCATCCGCGCGTTGCCGATGCTGCTCGAGACTCATAAGCCGTTGGATGCGATCGTGATTATGCTGGGCACCAACGACTGCAAGACGGTCTTTAGCGTGGGGGCTGCCGATATCGCTGACGGTGCCATGGCGCTGATTCGCACCGTCCGCGCGTTTCCCTGGACCGAAGCCGCGCCCTGCCCGCGTATTCTGCTGATGGCGCCTATCAAGATTAAACCGCAGATCGCCGATGTGTACATGACCGACTTTGACGAGCGCTCCGTCGAGGCCTCGGAGCATTTTGCCGAGTACTATGCGTATGCTGCTAAACAGTTTGGCTGCGACTTTTTGAATGCCGCTGATTTTGCCGAGCCGGGCGATATCGACTATCTGCATATGATGCCCGAAAGCCATGAGAGCCTGGGTCACGCCGTGGCGGCCAAGCTCCAAGAGATGCTCGGAGAGTAGCGCGACCCCAAACCACCGCAAAGGGGGCGGGCGCCTTTGCGGTGGCTTGGGCTGCGAATCTTAATACTGCCACATGTGGTTGACAGGGCCGGAGCCTTTGCCCATGTTTAGGCCGGCGGCCAGAGCGCCTGTCAGGTATGCCTTGCCCGCGTTGACGGCATCGGCAAGATCCATGCCCTGGGCCAGCGCGCAGGCGATGGCGGACGAGAGCGTACATCCGGTGCCGTGCGTGTTGTCGGTCTCGATGCGCTTGTGGCGGAACCACGTGGTGAGTGGATCTCCCAGATGGTTGCCCTCATCATCGAGTGGCGCGGGTTCGGCCAGTACATCGTTGGCCTCGTTGACAAGATGCCCACCCTTAACGAGGGATGCGCAACCAAAGCGGCGGGTGAGGAGCATGGCAGCATTTTGCTGCGTGCGCTCGGAGTCGACCTCGTAGTCGAGCAGGGCCATGGCCTCGGGAATATTGGGCGTGATAACCGTCGCCAGCGGGAACAGGCGGCGGGTGAGCGCCTCGGCGGCATCTTCGGCAATCAGCCGCGCGCCCGAGGTGGCCACCATGACGGGGTCGACGACGATATTTTGTGCGTCCCAGGCGCTCAAGCGGTCGGCGATAACCTCGATAATCTCGGCAGAGGAAACCATGCCGATTTTGACGGCGCTGGGTCGAATATCGTCAAAAACGGCATCGATCTGCGCCGCGACAATATCCGGGGAGATGTTCTGCACGGCGGTGACACCCAAGGTGTTCTGTGCGGTGATAGCAGTGATGGCCGTCTCGGCATACAGGCGGTGCGCCGTGATGGTCTTGATGTCGGCCTGAATGCCGGCGCCACCGCTGGAGTCGGATCCTGCGATGGATAGAACGGCAGGTACCTTACTGCGATCCATGTTCGCTCCCTTGTTCGGTCGGAATCAAATGGGTCTTTAAGCCAGCATTATAAAGATGCCCGGGCCGACTCTATGCCGAACCCGGGCGGGCGATGCAATCTTTACGCAAATGTAAGCAAATGTTCACACGTCAACAATTGACAGGCGCCAGCTCGTCGCCAGAAGCGGCCGCAGCGACAGGGCTAGTCCTCCATGCCGAGGTCGATCGTGGTGCCCTCGAAGATCTTGTTGACGGTGCGGACGGCGCACATCTTGCCACACATGGTGCAAGTGCCCTCGGTGGCGGCGGGGGACTCCTCGTAGCGCTTCTTGCCCGTAACCGGGTCGAGTGCGCACTTCCACATGGCGTCCCAGTCGAGCTTGCGGCGTGCCTGGCCCATCTTGTCGTCCATGTCGCGGGCGTGGGGCACCTTTTTGGCGATGTCGGCGGCGTGTGCGGCGATCTTGGTGGCCATGAGGCCGTCGAGCACATCCTGGGCGTTAGGCAGGCATAGGTGCTCGGCCGGTGTCACGTAGCACAGGAAGTCGGCACCGGAGCTGGCGGAGATGGCGCCGCCGATGGCAGCGGTGATGTGGTCGTAGCCCACGCCGATATCGGTCACCAGCGGCCCGAGCACATAGAACGGGGCGTTGTGGCACAGGCGCTTCTGCAGTTTCATGTTGGCGGCGATCTCGTCGAGCGCCATGTGACCCGGGCCCTCGACCATGACCTGTACGCCGGCGGCCCAAGCACGCTTGCATAGCTTGCCCAGCTCGATCATCTCGGCGGTCTCGGTGGCGTCGTTGGAGTCGTAGAGGCAGCCCGGGCGGCAGGAGTCGCCGAGCGAGATGGTCACGTCGTACTCGTGGCAAATCTCGAGCAACTCATCGTAGAACTCATAGAAGGGGTTCTCGTTGCCGGTGACCTCCATCCAGCCAAACAGCAGCGAGCCGCCGCGGCTCACGATGTTCATGAGGCGGCCGGTCTCCTTAAAGGTCTTGGTGACCGACTTGTTGATGCCGCAGTGAATGGTCATAAAGTCCACGCCGTCCTCGGCATGCGCGCGCACGACTTCGAACAGGTCGTCCTTGGTAAGCTTGACCAGCGGCTTTTCCATGTAGCCGATGGCGTCGTACATGGGGACGGTGCCTACCATGAGCGGCGTCTCGTCGATGAGCTGCTGGCGGAACTGGCGCGTCTTGCCCGAGTTGGAAAGGTCCATGATGGCGTCGGCGCCAAAGTCCTCGGCGATCTTGACCTTCTTCCATTCCTCGGCGGCATCGGCCTTGTCGCCCGAGATACCCAGGTTCACGTTGACCTTGGTGGACAGGCCCTCACCGACGCCAAAGGCGCGCATGCCCTTTTTGATGTGCACGATGTTGGCGGGAATGGCGATGCGGCCGTCGGCCACGCGCTCGCGGATGTACTCGGGGTCGCGATGCTCGCGTTCGGCGACTTCCTTCATCTGCGGCGTGATCTGCCCGGCACGGGCGAAGTCGATTTGCGTGACGAGCTTGGGCTCGGTCTGTGTGCTCATTGGCACGGCTCCCTTCGTTGGCATTACCCATATCAGGTTTGCGGGTCAGGGCGGGCGCGCCCAGTCTCAGCCTGCCGTCTTGTCCTGCAAGCTCCCCGTTTATGTAATGGGCTCAAGTATAGCTCGAATGGGTACGATTGGCCTAACGAGCGTGCCTGTGGGGAGGCGTACATGGAAGACAAGCATCTATATCGAGAGACGCAATGGGATGTATCGGCCGAGGAAAGCCGTGCGCACCATGGGTTGGTCGCGATTGGTTTTGCGGTGCTTGCCGTACTGGTGATTGCCTTTTGTATTTGGACGTTCGGCGGTCCTGGCGGCGCCACCTGGGGGTTTGAAGCCGACGAGGGCCTGCCGATTATGACCATGAAAGATTCTGGTGGCAACACGGTTGCCGCACCGGGCGACTATTGGTATCCGTGCGACGAGTTTGTGCAGCTGCAGCTGAGCGGCGGGTCTATTCCGGGCGAAGAAATCGAACGCGTGACGTTTGATGCGACGCTCAAAACGCTGACGGTGAAGCTCAAAGATCAAGGGGACGTGCCCACGACCATGGACATTGCGCTGACGGAATGGCGCTTGGAGCCCCCGGCGGGCGCTGCGGTATCCGAGGTGGAGCACGTTAAGATTACCTACCAAGATGGCTCGACGAGCGAGATTACAAAGGCCGATGGCTTGGCGGAGTAACGGGGTGTTTGGAAACGGCGGGTCTATTGTGCCTGCGCGTTCATGAAAACCAGGGTGTTTTTGTCTGAAAGCTCGGGGATGTGTCGATAGCCGATGTTGAATGCGGTAAGTTCGCTTGCATCCTCGAGCTTGTTTTCTGCCATCCACCGCGCCATGGAGCCGCGCGCCTTTTTGCTGGCGGTCGACCGTTGGATGGGCTTCCCGTTGCGGATACCCTCGCCAAAGAGGCATGTGACGGCCGTGGCGTCGCCCGCGAGGTGGGGCAGAACGGCTTTGGCATACTCTACGCTGGCGAGGTTGACGATCGTGGTGTTTGAGCCTGCCGGGGCGATAGCCCGCGCGAGCTTGTCGCTCCAAAACGCGTAGAGGTCTCGGGCATCGTCAACGGCGAGCTTCGCGCCCATCTCCAGCCGATACGGTTCGACGGCATGAAAGGGACGAACGCACCCGTAGAGGCCGGAGAGGATCCACAGATGGTCTTGCAGCCATGCGAGCTGCGCGGAATCCATCACCTCGGGTGCCATGCTCTGGTATTGAATGCCGTGATAGGACATGACGGCAGGGGAGAGGTGGCGAGCGAGTGCGGGATTGTCGAGATCGCCGCTTTTCAGGATGGGCCCGAACTCATGCAGGGTGTTGAGGCAAGGCCCCAGCAGTTTGTCACTCACGTTCCACAGCGCCTGCAGGCCGCCGCTGCCTTCATTCCGCTCGATATCTAGCAGTGCGCGGTGGAGGCGAGCCGTCTCGCGCACAAAGGGTGGGATGCCCAGGACTTCAAAAGCATCTTGGGCCGCGCGCATCTGCTTGGCGGGCGAAATGATGACCTGCAGCATGAACTCTCCTCTGCCAAAAAAGAAATTGCGGTGGAATACGGTCTGTTTTGGCCGTTTATGGGCCAGTTTAGTCCGTATTTCACCGCAACTGATGAAGGGTTGGTTAGGCGCGCTCGATGAAGGCCTTGTAGCCGCGATAGGCCTCGTAGATGTCGGCCTTGTTGGCGACCTCCCACAGGGCGTGCATGGACAGGACGGCAACACCGGAATCGATGACGTTCATGCCGTACTTGGCCATGATGTAGGCGATGGTGCCGCCGCCGCCCGCGTTGACGCGGCCGAGCTCACAGGTCTGGAAGTCCACGCCGGCCTCGTCCATGATGTCGCGGACGAGGGCCACGTACTCGGCATCAGCGTCGTTGGAACCGCCCTTGCCGCGGCTGCCCGTGTACTTGTTAAAGCACAGGCCGCGACCCATAAAGGCGGCGTTTTTGGTCTCGAACTTGCCGGCATAGCCCGGGTCGAAGCCGGCGGACACGTCAGAGGAGAGCATACGGCTGCGGGCGAGCGCGCGGCGCAGGGCCAGCGGGCTGCCCTCGCCGGCGAGCGTCATGATCTCGGCGACGGTGTTCTCGAAGAAGCGACTTGTCATGCCGGTGGCACCCACGGAGCCAATCTCCTCCTTGTCGACGATGAGCGTGATGCTCGTGCGCTCGACATTGGCCACATTGATCTGGGCGAGCATGGACGGATAGGCGCAGACGCGGTCGTCGTGGCCATAGCCCAGAATCATGGAGCGGTCGAGACCCATGTCGCGGGCGGGGCCGGCGGGCACGACCTCGATCTCGGCGGAGAGGAAGTCCTCCTCCTCGACGTCGTACTGCTCCTTGAGGATGTCCAGGAACATCTGCTTGACGGGCTCCTTGGGGGCGTCCTTGTCGTCCTCATCGAACTTGACGGGACGGCCGCCCACGATCACGTCGAGGATCTCGGCGTCGACGGCGTCCTTGGCGGGCTTGGCCATCTGCTCGCTCGAGAGATGGATCAGCAGGTCGGAGATGGTAAAGACCGGGTCGTCGGCCTTGTCGCCGATATTAATGTCGACGGTGGTGCCGTCCTTTTTGCAGATGACGCCTACGAGCGCGAGCGGGGAAGCGACCCAGTGGTAGCTCTTGACGCCGCCATAGTAGTGCGTGTCGAGATAAGCCATGTCGCCGGCCTCGAAAGCGGGGTTCTGCTTAAGGTCCAGGCGCGGCGAGTCCACGTGGGCGCCCAGGATGTTAAAGCCCTGCTCGAGCGGGGCGGTGCCCAGGTTGACGAGCATAAGGTCCTTGCCGTGGTTAGCGGTATACACCTTGTCGCCTGCCTTGAGCTCGCGGCCTTCGTCGATTACGGTCTCCAGGTCGACGTATCCCGCCTCCTCGGCCATCTTGATGCCGGCCTTGACGCACAGGCGCTCGGTCTTGTTCTCACTCAAAAACTGCTTATAGCCGCGGCAAAGCTCCTCGAGCTCCTCGACTTGCTGTGGCGTGTACTTTTTCCATGCGCAGGGACGCTCCATGACGCAGGCTCCTTTCGGATCGATCGTGCTGGTTGATGTGTCGTGAGCCATCGTATCACGCGCGGGCTCACGGTGGCGGGGGAGCTTGATGTGCGGTGGCCGCGGGGCGGGGAGCGTGTAAACTGGAGTGAGCAAACCGTGCCCAGCCCAAAGCGAGGTATTCAATATGTCTGACAAGCGCCGTACCTTTGCCGTCATCGACGGCAACTCGCTCATGCACCGCGCCTTCCACGCCGTGCCGCCCACCATGAACGCGCCGGACGGTCGTCCCACCAACGCGATCTTTGGCTTTCTGAACATGTTTCTTAAGATGATCGACGCCTTTAACCCCGACGGCGTCGTCGTGGCGTTTGACAAGGGCAAGCCGCGCGTGCGTATGGAGATGCTGCCGCAGTACAAGGCGCAGCGTCCGCCCATGGATCCCGACCTGCATGCGCAGTTTCCTATGATTAAGGAGCTGCTCGCCGCACTCAACGTGCCGATTCTGCAGTCCGAGGGCTGGGAAGGCGATGACATCCTGGGCACTATGGCGCGCCTGGGCGAGCAGGCCGGCTGTGACATGCTGCTGGTGACCGGTGATCGCGATATGTATCAGCTCGTGACCGAGCACGTCAACGTGGTCTCGACCCGCAAGGGCCTGTCCGACGTTGCGATCATGACGCCCGAGAGCGTGGACGACCTGTATCACGGCATTACGCCGGCGCTCGTGCCCGATTTTTACGGTCTGAAGGGCGATACGTCGGACAACATTCCCGGCGTACCGGGCATCGGCCCCAAAAAGGCGAGCGCGCTCATCGCACAGTACGGCAGCTTGGACGAGGTCATCGCGCATGCCGACGAGGTCAAGGGCAAGATGGGCGAGAACCTGCGTGCGCACATCGACGATGCGCTGCTGAGCCGCAAGGTCGCAACCATTCGCACCGATGCGCCCGTCGAGCTCGACTTTGACGAAACGTCCTTCCCGGCGTTTTCTGCCGATGAAGTGTCCGCGGCGCTGGGCACGCTTGGTATCACCGCCATGCAGAACCGTTTCTTGGCGCTGATCGGCGGCGAGGGCGGGGCTGCTGCCTCCAGTGTGTTTGAGATACCTGCTATGGTTCGCGCGGCCGCCGGCGATGCCGACGCGCTTGGTGCCGTTGCGGTTGAGGTCTCCCGCGCGATTGATGCCGACGAGTGGGTCGCCGCCGTGGTGGACGACGACAAGGAAGAGGGCGCGCTCTTTGGACTGACGCGCACGCTGTGGTTGGCGACGTCTAAGGGCCTGTTCGCGCTCGAGGAGGGCGACAGCTGTGCGGTGGCTGAGGTTGAGGGCTTCAACTTCGTCCACGGCGTGATTGCCGGCGTGCTCGCGCGTCTGTTTATGGAGGGTCGCGTGGCGAGCCCGGATATGAAGGCGCTGTTGCACGAGCTTTCGCCCATCGATTCTTCTGAGCCCGAGCTCATGGATCCGCTTGCTGCCGATTCCACGCGTATCTTCGATACCGTGGTCGCTGCCTATCTGCTGGATTCCGATCGTTCCGAGTTCGATGAGGCATATCTTGCCGATACGTATCTGCAGATGGCGCTGCCTGCGGCGCGTGGTGCAGAGGGTATCGGCGAGGACGCCCCCGCGCCTGCCGCTCGCACGGCGGCCTTGACGCTGGCGCTGGTCGCACCGCTGCGCGATCGCATGGCCCGTGAGAACGCCGCCAACGTGTTCGACGGTATCGAGATGCCGCTTGTGCCGGTGCTTGCCAAGATGGAGCGCGCGGGCATGCTCGTGGATCCCGATCGGCTGCGCAGCCTGTCCGAGGGCCTGGCGACCCAGATTACCGAGGTTGAGCGCAGTATTCGCGACCTGGCGGGTGACGAGACCTTTAACATCGGCAGTCCCATGCAGCTGTCGCACGTGCTCTTTGATGTGATGGGGCTTCCGACCAAGGGCCTCAAGAAGACTAAGCGCGGCTATTATTCGACCAACGCCAAGGTGCTGAGCGACCTTGCGCGTGACCACGAAATCGTGCGTCTGATCTTGGACTGGCGTGAGAAGTCTAAGATCAAGTCCACCTATCTGGACACGCTGGGCCCGCTACGCCGTGGTGACGGTCGCGTACACACTACGTACAACCAGACCATCACGGCAACGGGGCGTCTGTCCTCGAGCGACCCGAACCTGCAGAACATCCCGACGCGCTCGGAGCTGGGTCGTACCGTCAAGACGGCGTTTTCGGCAGGCGAGGGAAGCGTCTTTTTGGCGGTGGACTACTCGCAGATCGAGCTGCGTCTGCTGGCGCATCTCTCAGGTGACGAGCACTTGGTGCGCGCCTTTAACGAGGGCGAGGACTTCCATGCCGAGACGGCGGCGCGCGTGTTTGGTGTGCCGGTGTCCGAGGTAACGCCCGACCTGCGCAGTCGCGCCAAGGCCGTGAACTTTGGCATCGTGTACGGCCAGCAGGCCTACGGTCTGTCGCAGTCGCTGCATATCTCGATGGCCGAGGCGCGCGACATGATCGACCGCTACTACGAGGCCTACCCGGGCGTGCGTACGTTCCTCGACAACGTGGTGGCGCGCGCCAAGCAGACGGGCTACGCCGAGACCATGTATGGCCGCCGTCGTCATATTCCTGAGCTCAAGGCCAAAAACCCGCAACTCCGCGGCTTTGGCGAGCGCACGGCTATGAACCACCCCATGCAGGGAACCGCCGCCGACATCATCAAGATCGCCATGGCCCGCGTAAGCCGTCGCCTGGAAGAAGAAGGCTTTGCCGCCCACATGATCCTGCAAGTGCACGACGAACTGGACTTTGAGTGCCCCGTCGACGAAGCCGAGCGCCTAACCACCATGGTCCGCGACGTCATGGAACACGTAGTAGACCTCCGCGTCCCCCTAATCGCCGAAGCTTCGACTGGAGTGACCTGGGCAGACGCCAAATAGGAAAGCAGCCACAGATCCAAAGCAGCCAAACCAGAAGGGAGTTCCTTTCAGTAAGGAACTCCCTTCATCCATTATTCAGCTAAGTATCTAGACGCCAAGACACCATCTAGGCAAGCAAGTTAACGTAGCCATGCCCGGGGCCGGCCGTTTGATTTTTGTAGATTCCGCACGAGCCGGAAAGCACTTAATGTGCTTTCCGAGCGAGCCCAGGACCTGACCGAACAAAAATCAAACGGCCGGCCCCGGGCATGGCGGCGAGTTTAACGAGCCGCCAAGATGGCGTCGATGAGCGTCAGTACGCCCCCGTCGTTGTTGCTCGGAATGCGCCACTTGGCATGCGCGTTCATGTGCTCCTCGGCATTGTCCACGATAAAGCTGTGACCGACGCGCTCCAGCATGGGGATGTCGTTGTAGGTATCGCCCACGGCGGCAGCATCGGCGATATCGATGCCCAGGTGCTCGCACAGGTGCGCGACGCCGGCGCCCTTGTCAACGCCCAGGTTCATAAAGTCGATCCACTCGCGCCCGGCGTTGGTGACGTAGAGTTTGTCCGAGAACTCGGGGCTATAGGTCTCGCGGAATGCGGGCTCGGCATCGTAGCCAGGGAAGAAGACCGAAATCTTGTTGGACTCGAAATCAATGCCCTCAAAGCTGTCGACGTAGTTGATTGTGTTGTAGTAGACGCTGATCTCGTCGTGGTACTGATGGTCGCGGGCAAGCACGTAGAACTCGTCGAAGCAGCACAGGACGGGGACAGCGCGCGGATCCTCCGAGGCACGGCTCAAGACCTGCTGATACAGCTCCACGTCAATATTGCTCTTATAGATATAGTTGCCGCGATAGATGACGCAGGCTCCGTTATCGGGACAAAAAGCAAGACTGTTTTTGATGCCCTCGAACATCTCCTCGAGCTTGGGGGCGGGACGTCCGCTGGCAGGGCAGAATACGATGCCGGCGTCGGCGAGCTTGTCCAGGCGTTCATCAAGACCCTGCGGTAACACGCGCTCGTCGGTGAGTAGCGTCTTGTCCATGTCGACGGCGAGAATCTTAATGTTTCCGATATTGGCGTCCGATTCGTAAGTTTGCATAAAAGCGAGCCTTTCGTTTCGAGATTGTTTCAGACGTTATAACCATCAATTCGTAGTCGGGCGTATTTTCGCAGGAACGGAGCATATTTGCACCACGCTTCACAAAGTAATGAAAAAACTTTTCAGAAATTTGAATTTGTCGCTTGTGCTGCGGGCACTTTAGCGTAATATAGCGACCATCGAAAACGGAGACGGAAAAACAACCGCTTACCGAGGAAAAGGTACCGTTTGCGATATTTGAATTGCGCCCGGCGATAGGTGAAAGGAGAGGCAGATGCAGTTCGTAAAGATCATCACCACTGCAGACAATGCCATCCGACGCCAGCGCGCAATTTCCCGACGACGATAACAATCGTCTCTGTCCGCATGGGGCGCAATGCCTCAACAGAGTCATTTTGAGGTCGTTGGGTTTTAAGCACGACATAGCCGCATGTTTCTAGGGCATGCCTGTGATGCATTCTGCTGAATAACCTGATATTGCACGGTTTTTGACCTCAAGGTGACTTGCAACTGACCGATGTTCTAACTAGCTACCAAGGGCGAAAGGAAACAGCCATGAGCAAGGAAAAAGTCGTTCTCGCATATTCCGGTGGTCTTGATACATCCGTATGTGTCAAGTGGCTCCAGGACGAGAAGAATCTCGATGTCGTTTGTGTCTGCGGCAACGTGGGCCAGGAAGAGACCGGACTGGATGCCAAGAAGCAGAAGGCACTCGACCTGGGCGTTCTCGATTGCCAGGTGCTCGACCTGCGCGACGAGTTCTCTGATGAGTTCCTGACTAAGGCCATCGCCGCAAACTCCATGTACGAGAACAAGTATCCGCTGCTCTCGGCTCTTTCTCGCCCGCTGCTCGCCAAGAAGCTCGTCGAGGTCGCTCACGAGTTTGGCGCGACCTACGTCGCCCACGGCTGCACCGGCAAGGGTAACGACCAGGTCCGTTTTGAGGCCGCCGTCAAGGCCCTCGACCCCGAGCTCAAGGTTATCGCCCCGGTTCGCGAGTGGGACCTGAAGTGCCGTCCCGACGAGGTCGCCTATGCCCACGCCCACAACGTGCCGGTTCCCGAGGGTGCCAACGACAACCCCTACTCCATCGACGACAACCTGTGGGGTCGTGCCATTGAGTGCGGTCACCTGGAGGATCCCTGGAACGAGCCGCTCGACGACGCTTGGGTTATGACCAAGAATCCCGAGGACACCCCGGACACCCCGACCTACACCGAGATTGAGTTTGAGGCCGGCAAGCCCGTCGCCGTCGACGGCAAGAAGATGAAACTCTCCGAGATCGTCATCGCCCTCAACAAGATCTCCGGCGACAATGGCTTTGGCCGTCTCGATCTGGTCGAGGATCGCCTGGTGGGCCTTAAGAGCCGCGAGTGCTACGAGGTTCCCGGTGCCCTGACGCTCATCACCGCCCACAAGGCGCTCGAGGACATCTGCGTCGAGGGCGACCTGCTCAAGACCAAGATCAAGCTCGAGCAGGATTGGGCCACCGCCGTGTACAACGGCCAGTGGTACAGCCCGCTCAAAAACGCGCTCGATGCCTTTATGGCCGACACGCAAAAGTTCGTGACCGGCACTGTCCGTCTGAAGTTCTTTAAGGGCAACTGCCATGTCGTCGGCCGCAAGAGCCCCTTCAGCCTCTACGACTACGGTCTGGCTACCTACGACCGCGACACCACGTTTGACGAGAAGGCCAGCGCCGGCTTTATCGAGATCGATACGCTGTCGCTCAAGACGTGGGCAAAGGTCCAGGGCCCCAGCTCTGCTGCCGCCCAGGCCTAGCGCCTCCTTCCCTTGGTATCCGCGCGGCCCATCCGCGTGATACATAACGGGCGCACGGGGTCCCTACCTTTCGTTATGCTTGCTGACACTTCTTAACATCGGTGGCCCCTACGTTCCGCCCGCATATATGATGCCGCGTCTGCGGCTGAGTCCGAGCCCCGCCGGGGTTGTCCGGCGGGGCTCCTTCTATCAATTTGGCGGCTCTGTGCCTATATATGAGGAGTATCCATTATGTTCAATGCTATCGCGCATGCTTTGCTTGCCCTCGCGCCCGAGTTCGATGCTGTAAAGGTCGAGGACGTTCCTATGAGCCTGAAGGCCTGGATCGATGGTTCGCAGGGCAACATCCGGAGGGAGACGTTGGGCGCCAAGTGCATGGTGCGTCACTTCTTTGCAAATTAGCCACATGGCCCCGCGCGCGGCAGGGAGTGTGTAAAACTAGCGGTTGATAGATCGCTTTAGCGACAGGGCACATTGCTTTGGACGCTTGTTTTGGTATTTGGAGAAAGGAGACGGTTCCATGGCTCTTTGGGGCGGTCGTTTTGAGGCGGGCGTGGCCGAGGTCACGCAGGAGTTTGGCGCGTCGCTGCCGGTCGACAAACATCTCTATAAGCAGGATATCGCCGGCTCTAAGGCGCATGCCAAGATGTTGGCCGCCCAGGGCATCATCAGTGCCGAGGACGAGCAGGCGATTGCCAAGGGCCTGACCGGAATCGAACAGGATATCGATGCCGGCAACTTCACCTTCGATATCAACGATGAGGACATTCATATGTCCATCGAGAGCGAGCTGACGCGTCGCATCGGCGAGGCTGGCAAGCGCTTGCATACTGGGCGTTCGCGCAACGACCAGGTGGCGACCGATACGCGCCTGGGCGTCAAGGCGCTGGCCAAGGAGCTCATGGAGGCCAATCTTGAGCTGCGCCATGTGCTGGTGGATGCGGCCAAGAAGTACGACAAGGTGATTCTGCCGGGCTACACGCATATGCAGCACGCTCAGCCCGTGCTGCTCTCGCATCATCTGCTGGCGTATTCCTGGATGTTCGCGCGCGACTTTACACGCCTGAAGGCCGCCTTTGATGCCGCCGACAACTGCCCGCTGGGTGCTGCCGCGCTTGCCGGTACGAGCTATCCGCTCGATCGTCAGATGACGGCTGCCGAACTTGGCTTTGCGGGCGTGATCCCCAATTCGCTCGATGCTGTTTCCGACCGTGATTTCCTGCTCGATTTGCATTACGCCGGTTCCGTCATGGCCATGCACCTGTCGCGTCTTTCCGAGGAGATCGTGCTGTGGTCGAGCTCCGAATTTGGCTTTATCACGCTTTCCGACTCGTACTCCACCGGCTCGTCTATCATGCCGCAGAAGAAGAACCCCGACTTTGCCGAGCTTATCCGCGGCAAGAGCGGTCGCGTGTACGGCAACCTGGTGCAGCTGCTGGTAACCATGAAGGGCTTGCCGCTTGCTTATAACAAGGACTTGCAGGAGGACAAGGAGGGCGCGCTCGATACCGCCCATACGCTCATGCAGTGCCTGTCCGTTATGGCCGGAATGATTTCGACTTGGACCGTCAACGAGGATGCCATGGCGCGCGAGTGCGGCGTGGGGCACCTTGCCGCTACCGATGTTGCCGATTACCTGGCCAAGCGTGGCCTGCCGTTCCGCGAGGCACATGCCGTGGTGGGGCATCTGGTTCTGATGTGTGAGAAGCGCGGCTGCAATCTTGAGGACCTGCCGTTTGAGGTGTTTCAGGGGGCAAGCCCGCTCTTTGAACGCGATATTACCGAGGCGCTCGACATCCCGTCGATTGTCGCCGCGCGTACGACCGAGGGCGGTACCGCTCCTGCCGCCGTTGCCGTGCAGCTGCAGCGTGCCGAGGCGCAGCTCGTGGCCGACGAGGGCGTGTTTGGATCGCTGACTAAGGTCGTCGAGATGGGCCACGGGGTAAAGTAGGGATTTGGCTGAAGCCGTTTTGGCCATGTATTGATAAATCGTTTTCACTTTACGGGCGCCTGCTGATGTGGGCGCCCGTATTTTGTTGCTATGGGGGAGGGGCTTGTCGAGAACTTCTGTAGGACCTTTGGGCAGGTTGTGAAGGGGATACGTTCGCGGGCGGCAACCGACCGCCTGCTCTGCTCGATGCGGTTGATGGGCGGTCGGATGGTACTCTAATCGGGCTTCGAAACAGAAGTGACACATATGGAGCGCTTTAATAAATTGCAACGTTTCAATAAACAGCTTTTTGTTTAACTGCGGCTAAAACTCTGTTACGATGCAGTCCAGGCGTGTGCCGGAATGGGACTTGGGCACGCGCGAACCTACTTGAAAGGCTACTTTTATGGCTATCGAGAAGACCTTCATCATGATTAAGCCCGACGCCGTGCGCGACCGTAAGATCGGCGAGATCGTTGCTCGCATTGAGCGCAGCGGCCTTGTCATCGAGCGCATGGAGATGACCACGCTCGAGCGCGCTACCGTCGAGGAGCACTACGCCCATCTGGCCGACAAGCCCTTCTTTGGCGGTCTCTGCGACTTTATGACGAGCGGTCCGGTCGTCAAGATGGTCGTTTCCGGTCTCTCCGCTGTTGCTAAGATGCGCACCCTCATGGGCGCTACCAACCCGCTTGAGGCTGCTCCTGGTACCATCCGCGGCGACTTTGCCGTCGATGTCAACGCCAACGTAATCCACGGCTCCGACTGCCTGGAGAACGCCGAGATTGAGATCAAGCGCTTCTTTGGCTAAACCAGCTTTGACTCCTTAAAGCTGTTAGCGTGTGGCTTGTGCGCCGCGGAACTCCATCCGCGGCGCCCTTTTATTCCAAAATCTATGCAGGGGCCCGCTCGGACATGTGTTCCGAGCGGGCCCCTGCTGTTAGCTTGTGGCACTGAATAGTTTAGGCTTCGTCGACGATCTTAAGGGCGCGCGTGTGATCGATCTCGTTGAGGAGGTTAACGCGACGCTCGTGACGACCACCCTCAAACTCGGCGACGAGCCACTCGTCGACGATCATCTTGGCGAGCTCGGAGCCCACGACGCGGGCGCCAAAAGCGAGCACGTTGGTATTGTTGTGCATGCGGGAGAGCTTGGCGCTGAAGGGCTCGGAGCACACGACGGCGCGCACGCCCTCTACCTTGTTAGCAGCCAGGCTAATCCCGACGCCGGTGCCGCAGATCAGGATGCCCAGGTCGACGTCGCCGTTGGCAACGGCCTTACCCACCTTATAGCCGGCGATGGGGTAGTCAAAGCTCTCGGAGGTGTCGGTGCCAAAGTTCACGACCTCGCAGCCGCGCTCCTTCAGGTGCTCGGAGATGATGTTCTTGAGCTCGACGGCGGCGTGGTCGTTACCGATACCGATCTTCATGGATGGTTCCTCTCTGGTCTGTGCGGCGCAAATGCTAAAGGTGTTTACTGCGTTCGACTGCATGATAGCGCGACTCTTGCGTAAACGCTCGGGCGTTTTTTGGTCAAACGCTTTAGCATGCAACAAGATCGGCTTCTCATGAATAATGCCACCAGTTTGTGCTCGAGCGCCGTCCGCCGGAACCATGGTTGCGGTTTTTGATGCATTGTTATCAAATAAAGGAGCTAACTATTTTGAGAGCCCAGCCCGTTATGCAAGCAGGAGATACCTATGCCTATCGATTCCATCCGTGATGCCGCGTTTTGCGTTGTTTTGAACCGCGAGCTTGTCTGCGCGCTCGGCTGTACCGAGCCTATTGCCGTTGCCTATGCAGCAGCGCTGGCGAGCCAGACGCTCGGTTGCGAGCCCGATCATATGGATGTTGCCTGCTCGGGCAACATCATCAAGAACGTCAAGAGCGTGACCGTGCCCAACTCGGGCGGTATGCACGGTATTGAGGCCGCAGCCGTGCTGGGTGCCGTGGGCGGCGACGCTAAGAGCGCGCTCGAGGTGCTCGAGAGCGTTGACGATGAAGACCGTGCACGCGTGGCCGAGCTCCTCGCCGACGCCGACTACTGCGATGTGTCGCTTGTCGAGGGCGTGCCCAACCTCTACATCAAGGTGACTGCGACGGCCGGGGGCCATACCGCGGTCGTCGAGATTACCGATCACCACACCAACGTCACGTGCCATACGCTCGACGGTATTCCGGTATGCGGCAAGTCAGCGGGGGAGTGTGCCGCATGCGCCGAGCGCGTGGTGGCCGAGCGGGCGGCGGATAAGGCCGACACGCCCATGTCGATTGAGTCCATCATCGACTTTATCGAGGACGGCGACATTGAGGAAGCCCGCGCTGCCGTTGAGCGTCAGATTGAGCTGAATGGCGCGATCAGTGCCGAGGGCCTCGCGCACGCTTGGGGCGCCGAGGTGGGTCGTACGCTGCTGGGTGCTCGTGCCGATGACGTCGCCTGCCGTGCCCGTGCCCGTGCGGCCGCCGGGTCCGACGCCCGCATGAACGGCTGCGCACTGCCGGTCGCCATTGTGTGCGGCTCGGGCAATCAGGGCATTACCTGCGCATTGCCCGTCATGGAGTATGCCGAGTACCTGCGCTGCGACCACGAGCGCCTGGTGCGCGCCGTGATGCTGTCCGATCTTATCGCCGTGCATATCAAGAGCTATATTGGCGCGCTCTCGGCGTTTTGCGGTGCTATTTGCGCCGCGTGCGGCGCCGGCGCTGCGATTACCTGGCTGTGCGGTGGCACGCGCGAGCAGATTGGCGCGACGGTCTCGAATACGCTTGGCAACGTGGGCGGCATCGTGTGCGACGGCGCCAAGGCAAGCTGTGCCGCCAAGATTTCCGCTGCCGTCGATGCGGCGATTCTGGGCCACGATATGGCCATGCAGGGCCGCGGCTTCCGTGCCGGCGAGGGTCTGATCCAGGATACCGTTGAACAGACGATCGCTAGTATGGGCTACGTAGGCCGCGTGGGCATGAAAGACACCGACATCGAGATCCTCAACATCATGATCGGTAAAACCCAGGTTTGTTAGTTACGCGGTTTTACCAAACCGCGTAACCGGTCGACGCTGCAAACGCCCCTAAGCGGCAATCTACCTTTCAATCGTCGGGCATGGCCAGAAGATCGCGTCGGAAATGTTGGTGTAAGCGCGCCGACGGCTGACCGCTAAACGCAA
>CATWCP010000001.1 GCA_958349325.1 uncultured Collinsella sp. | reverse complement strand
TCCATCCTCGCAGTATCCGGTTCTCAAGGTGCACGCCTGCGCTGGTTCCCGGTTCGACCGGGCCGCGCGGCAAGGAGATATATTGCCAGACCGCGAAGCGATGTGGGACGTCAATTCCACTCTTCACAAGTCCTACACAACATATCACTTTCTATATATGAACTAGAAAGTCAGGTGCAGCGATACTGCACATATCAGATGATGACCCTTCGGTTAAGAGATATATAAAGATCGGTCACCTGTAAGTGTCTATCTACCCGCGCTTTTGACTATGTAAACCAGCGCTTTAGATAAAAAGAGGGAGCGCCGCGCACAGCGCGACACTCCCCTAGCGATTCAAGAGAATCTATTAGGCCTCGAGGGCCTTCTTGGCGATGGTGGCCAGCTCGTTGAAGGACTCGATGTCCTCGTAAGCCATCTGAGCCAGAACCTTGCGGTCGAGCTCGATACCGGCAACCTTCAGGCCGTGCATGAACTGAGAGTAAGAAATGTCGTTCAGGCGAGCAGCAGCGTTGATACGGGTGATCCAGAGAGAGCGGATCTCGCGCTTCTTGTTGCGGCGATCACGATACTGATACTGCAGGGAGTGCTGGACCTGCTCTTTAGCATGCTTGTAAGTACGCGAAGCGGCACCGTAGTAACCCTTCGCACGGTGCATAACGGTACGGCGCTTCTTCTTGGCGGCAACAGCGCGCTTAATACGTGCCATGTTCTATCAACTCCTAGACGGTAAAACGAAAAACGGGAACGCGAACTTAGGCGAGACGCGACTTGATGACCTTGCGGTCGGCAGCGGCGATCTCGGTCTCCTGACGGAAGCCACGCTTACGCTTGGTGGACTTCTTGCTCAGGATGTGGCTCTTGAAAGCCTTGGCGCGCATAAGCTTGCCGGTACCAGTCTTGCGGAAACGCTTCTTGGTGCCGCTGTGGGACTTCATCTTAGGCATGAAATACTCCTTAATCGGTTACAGAACACTAGTTACTTAGTATCGCTTGCCGCTTTATCCTCATCAAAGGCGCCCTTAATCGGGGCGAGCAGCATAAGCATGTTACGGCCTTCCATCTTAGGCTTGGATTCGACCGTAGCGTAAGGCTTAAGATCCTCGGCGAGACGCTCGAGAACGTTAAGACCCTGCTCCGGGTGAGCCATCTCACGGCCGCGGAACATGATGGTGATCTTAACGCGTGCGCCCTTCTTGAGGAAACGCAGAACATGGCCCTTCTTGGTCTCGTAGTCGCCAACGTCGATCTTGGGTCGGAACTTCATTTCCTTAACCTCGACCTTGGACTGGTTCTTACGAGCAGCCTTGGCCTTCATGGCCTGCTGGTACTTGAACTTACCGTAGTCCATGACCTTGCAGACCGGCGGCTCCGCGTTGGGAGCGATCTCGACCAGGTCGAGACCCTGATCGTCGGCGACGCGCTGGGCATCGCGGATGGCGAACAGGCCGAGCTGAGAGCCATCGACGCCAATCAAACGGCACGAAGATGCAGTGATCTCGTCGTTGATGCGGGTGTCATCAGACTTAGCTATTTTCCCTACCTCCATTCATAAAAAAATAACCCGGCGCTTCTTTGCAACCAGGTCGTACACATAGACATCCTCGGTATGAGGAAGGGAATCTAAGTTGTATGACCAGTCAGCTGCTGATTAGCGCCAAAAGGTGGGAACCCTCGGGTTCCTCTTTAGGGCATTGCGGGAACAACGCCTTGCGAATAATAACACGTACCGCGCGTTATCACATTACGTACACGAAAAAGGGGGCCTTGACCCCCTTGAACGCTCACTTGCATGTTTGGTGCCCGAGGCGAGACTCGAAGGGCCTTCGCTTCGCGAAGCCCCGGGCTTCGGGCGCGCGGCGCCCTCGCCACGCTCCGCTACAAACAGGCCGCTGGCCTGTTTGTTTAACGCTCCGCGCGCTCACGCGAGTTCGGCACGAAAAAGGGGGCCTTGACCCCCTTGAACGCTCACTTGCATGTTTGGTGCCCGAGGCGAGACTCGAACTCGCACGTTGTTGCCAACGGTGGATTTTGAGTCCACTGCGTCTGCCAATTCCGCCACTCGGGCACGTAATGCGTGAGTTAGTTTATCACAGCTTTCTGTTGATTAGTCCGAAAATGGAACTTCAAGCATTTCGATAAGCTCAATCTTACGCAACATCTCCCGCTGACGACATCCACGTCCGTCAACCGAGGCCTCGCCCATCTGGTTGTCATAGGGATCCTCGCGCATGCCGTCGAAAGCAGGCACAAACTCAGCCTGGAACTGGGAGTTTGCCACCATGCGCCACGGATCGAGGTTACCAAAGTAGTGCTGGCGACGCCACTCCTCCCCCATTCTGCGCGCAGAGGAACCAAACGAAACATCGGCGTTAAGCCAACCGGTCTGGGGTGTGTAAAACTCGGCCCAGTCGTGCGGTCCCACCGAGTCGGGCGCGACATACAGTCCACTCTGCCAACGAGCAGGCACACCCGCGATGCGGCACATGGTGATAAACGTGAGCGCCATAACGCCGCAATCGCCGCGGAGCGAGTGTGCACAGCCATCGGCAATAGAGCCCAAAAGCAGATATGGTGGCTGATAGCGATAGTCGATATGTTGCGTCAGATAATCATAGATGGCGCGAGCGCGATCGAGCGGATCCTCGAGGCCATCAACGACATGTTCGGTCAGTTGCTGTAAATACGGCGTGAACGCAATGTGCGGACGGTCCTCGGAGGTGTCCTCGGGCAGCGGCGCGTCCATGCACGGATGCGCCGGAAGCGCCCCTCCATAGATATCACGATAAGCGGCATCGATTTGGTAACGATAGGTCACCGAGAACGATCGGTCGGTTGAGGAGGCCCACGAGGCAGTACGCGCCGAGGCGTTCACAGGAGCAATGGACCCCTCCGGCGCCATATCGAGAACTTCGACCTGAGACTGTTGACGGCAGTCGGCGGCAACGGGAAGCCACGCGCGAACGGCCTCCCCCTCAAGAGCTCCGGGGACAGACACGGATGCCTTTAGGGTGATGACGCGAGACAGCCCATTCTGCGATTCCATCTCCTTGAGCATCTGGTTGCGTAGCGCAATTCCGTCCACAGGATCGGGACGCATGCCGGGGACCTCTTTGGGATAAACGCGAAGCGAATTGAGGAAGTTGTCGAGAACGAACAGCTCGCCATCGATAAAGCGCCAGTCAATACGCTTACGATCAATCAGGTCGTCAAACTGTTCTTCGGTAAATTCTGGCCACTCCTCGCGAATCATCGCAATGGCTCGATCACGCGACACCGAAAAATGAAGCGGCGTCTCGAGCATGCGATACCGCTCGGCGCGAACGCAGGCGGCCAGCGAAGGCTCGAGGTTCTGTTCCAAAAGGCGATTGCAGGCAGCAACAGCCTGCGTCAAATACCCGGCATCCTTAAGACGAAGAATCTCGGGCGGCAGTCCAACATCGAGATGACGAAAGTCATCACAGCAAACATCAACAGAACAACCAACAGGACCCTCGTCAATAACCTTCCCATCCGAAGGCAGCACATCAACAACAGCCATACCAAACTCCAAGTCACTAGAACGCTTGAAGCCCATTGTAGCGAGATAAAAAAGAAAGCCCCAATAAAGGAACCCTCAACACCGATAAACGGTACCTATGAAAATGAATTCAGACTCGTAACCCTGCGGCGTTAAACGAAGGAAGCCCCGTCCCCCGGAGCTGTTTCCTTGGCGCGACTTCTGGCGAAGCCAGTAGCCATTTAAATTTTGCCCAGTAACCCTGTAGCGAGTTAACGAAGGAGGCCCCGTTCACCCGGAGCTTTTCCCATTGCGCGACTTCTGGCAAAGCCAGGTGAGCGCAAGGGAAAAGCGTAGGGTGAACGGGGCCTCCGACGGGAAAGTTAAACCGCTACTTACGCCTTGTTGACGGAGCCAAACTCCTCCATGAGTTCCTTGGTGCGGGCAACGATGTTGTCGCGACCAGGCTTGAGGAGCTTGCGGGGGTCGAAGCCCTTGCCCTGCTGATCCTTGCCAGCCTCGATGTACTCGCGTACGCCCTTGGCGAAGACGAGCTGCAGGTCGGTGTTGACGTTGATCTTGGAGATGCCCAGGGAAATGGCCTTCTTGATCTGATCCTCGGGGATGCCGGTACCACCGTGCAGAACGAGGGGCAGGTCGCCGGTCTGAGCCTTGATCTCGCCCAGACGCTCGAAGGAAAGGCCAGCCCAGTCAGCGGGATACACGCCGTGGATGTTGCCGATGCCGCAGGCGAGGAAGTCGACGCCCAGGTCAGCAATCTGCTTGCACTCAGCAGGATCAGCGAGCTCGCCGCTGGAGGTCACGCCGTCCTCGGTGCCGCCGATGCCGCCGACCTCGGCCTCGATGGACATGCCCTTGGAGTGGGCAAGCTCAACGAGCTCCTTGGTACGGTCGAGGTTAAGCTGGAAGGTCTCCTCGTGAGAGCCGTCATACATGATGGACGTGAAGCCGGCCTCGATGCACTTGAAGCAGTCCTCGTAAGAACCGTGATCGAGGTGAAGGGCGACGGGAACGGTAACGCCCGTGGCCTCGACGGCAGCCTTGACCATGTCGGCGCAGACCTTGAAACCGCCCATCCACTTAGCGGCACCAGCGGTGCACTGAAGGATCAGCGGAGACTTGGCCTCCTCGGCGGCCTGGAGAATAGCCAGGGTCCACTCGAGGTTGTTGGTGTTGAAGGCACCGAGACCGTACTTGCCGGCCTCGGCCTTCTTGAGCATGTCTGCTGCGTTGACGAGCATAAAAGAAACCTCCTGTAAGGTTGCTCCGATAACGCCTGAGATTTTACCACGGCGCACCCGAGCATAAACGTTCGTTTGTTCACGAATATCGTCCAAACAGACTTTTTTTGACCGTTTGCCCTACGGAATCGACCCGTTGGGGAAAAATAGCTTGACGTTTGGACGCTTCTCGTGCTTCAGAAGCTGACGATAAAGCTACACCTACATGAAAGGGTTCTGCATGAGTTCGCGTGCCATGGTGGTCGAATCGCCATGGCCGGTTAGGCAAACGGTATCGGGCGGGAGAAGCCGGGCGAGCTTGGAGAGCGAGCGCAGAATCGCCGTCTCGTCTCCTCCAGAAAGATCGGTGCGGCCGTGGCTACCCGGGAACAGCGTGTCGCCAACAAAGGCGATGCTTCCCTGCTCGGTAGCGGCGAACAAGACAATGCCGCCCGGCGTATGCCCTGGCGTCTCGATCACCTGCAGGCAGATATTGCCCACCTCAATGGTATCGCCCTCGGCGAGCAGGCGCGTCGGCTCCCCGGGATCGGGCGTCTCAATGCACCACATAGCTCGCTGTTCCTCGATGTTCGTATGCGGCACCGCCACATCCTTAGTACACAGCTCATACTGGCAGCCCTCGCCAACGGTGGTTCGCACGCCGGCAACACCACCAACATGATCGGCATGGCCATGAGTGCATACGGCGCCAAGCACGCGTACGCCGGGATGCTCGGCTCGAACATGCTCCACCAAGCGCTCGCCTTCCCACGCAGGGTCGATGATCACGCACTCATTGTTCGAAATAACTGCATAGCTATTGGTCTGAATGGGACCGTTTACGAGCGTCTCGATCTCGACCGATCCCTTGGGAGTTAAATCCAAGGACACAGCACCCATGTCCCTCTCCTCTCTATAGAATTCGAGGCATCAAACGATGCCTCGAGTGTAGCGAATATCGATAATGTGGCACGTTCGTCGCGACTAAACGCGGCGCTTAAGCTGGGCTCCACCCTCGCCGGGCATCAGGCGGCGCGCGTCGTAGACCGAGTCAACGCTGCTGATAGAGGCCAGCAGCGGATCCAGACCGCTCGCGTCCGAGATCTCGACCATAAAGCGCAGGGTTGCAATACCCTCGCGGTTGGTCGACGTAGCGGCAGAAAGGATATTGCCGCCCGCATCGCCAATGGCAATGGTGACATCCTTGAGCAGGCCCATGCGGTCCAGGCACTCGACCACGATCTCGACCTGGAAGAGAGTGTCGGCAGCACCGTCCCACTCCACATCGATCATGCGCTCGGGATGCTCCATAAGACCCTTGACGTTGGGGCAGTTGGCGCGATGCACCGAAACGCCACGACCGCGCGTGATGAAGCCGACGATGTCGTCGCCCGTCACGGGATTGCAGCAATGGGCCAGACGAACCAGCAGGCCGCTGTTGCTCTCGCCCTTGACGATAATGCCGTTGCTGGCGCTCTTGCCGCGCTTTTGCGGCTTGCGGTTGGAGCCTCGGGCCGGCTGCTTCACGACCTCGGCGATAGCATCGGCCTTGGTGAGCTGCTCCTCGGGCTTGGGGTCCAAAATCTGCTCGACCTTGTTACCCACAGCGCGCGGGGCAACTTTGCCGGCGCCGACGGCGGCAAACAAGTCCTCGAGCTGCTTGTAGTTAAACTGCTCCGCCACGGCGTTGAGCGCACGCGTCGAACGCGGTGTAGAAATGCCATAGCCACGCTTGCGCAGGTCCTTGGCCAGTATATCGCGACCGGCGGCAGCGTCGTCGTCCTTGGTCGCGGCGGCAAAATAGCGGCGGATCTTTGACTTGGCGGAAGGCGTCTTAACGATCTTGAGCCAATCACGCGACGGCTTGGAACTCTTGTTGGTCAGGATTTCAACGCGGTCGCCCGTCTTGATCTCGTGCGTGAGCGGGGCCACCGCACCGTTGATTTTAGCGCCGACGCAGTGGTTTCCCACCTCGGTATGAACGGCGTAGGCAAAGTCGAGCGGCGTGGAGCCGGCACGGAGCGCCATGACCTCGCCCTTGGGCGTAAAGACGAAGATCTCCTGATCGAAGAGGTCGACCTTCAGCGAATGCAGGTATTCCTTGGCGTCGGTGATCTCATCAGACGCAGCCCAATCGAGCGAATGTTTGAGCCAGTTAATCTGGTCGTCCAGACGCTGGGCATCATTGGTCTTAGACGCAGACGAACCGCCCGACTTCTTATAGAGCCAGTGGGCGGCAATGCCGTACTCGGCCTGCTCATGCATCTCATAGGTTCGAATCTGAATCTCGAGCGGGCGGGCTGTGGGGCCGATAACCGTCGTATGGAGCGACTGGTAGTTATTGACCTTGGGCATGGCGATATAGTCTTTAAAGCGACCAGGCATGGGGTGCCACAGCGTATGCACCGCGCCGAGCGTGGAGTAGCAATCGCGCACCGAATGCGTGATGACGCGCAGTGCCACCAGGTCGTAGATCTCGGAGAACTCCTTGCCCTTGCGCTTCATCTTTTGGTAGATGGACCAGTAGTGCTTGGAACGGCCGTTGATCTGAAAGTCCTCCAGGCCAATGCGGTTGAGCTCGTCGGTGAGCGTCTTGATGGTCTCGGCCAGATAGCGCTCACGGACCTCGCGTGACTCCGCCACCATGCGCGCGATGCGCTGGTAGGCGTCGGGCTCAAGGTAGAAGAAGGACAGGTCCTCGAGCTCCCATTTAATGGAGCTCATGCCCAGACGGTCGGCCAGGGGCGCATACACGTCCATGGTCTCGCGAGCCTTAAACAGGCGACGGTCCTCGCGCAGGGCTGCAAGGGTGCGCATGTTGTGCAGACGGTCGGCAAGCTTAACGATGATGACGCGGATGTCCTTGGACATGGCGAGGAACATCTTGCGCAGCGTGAGGGCCTGCTTCTCGTCCATGCTGTCGACTTCGATGTTGGTGAGCTTGGTCACGCCATCGACGAGCTCGGCCACTGTATTGCCAAACAGGCCGGAAACATCGGCAAGCGAGGTCTCGGTATCCTCGACGGTATCGTGCAGCAGTGCGGCGCACACCACATCGCAGTCCATCTTGAGATCGGCCAAAATGATGGCAACCTCGACGGGATGGTTAATGTACATCTCGCCCGAACGGCGCTTTTGGTTGCAGTGCTTCTCGGCGGCAAAGCAGTAGGCCTGCTCCACCTTAGAGAAGTCGTCCTCATTCATATATTTGAGGCACAGGCGCTCCAGCTTGTCGTAGCTGTCCGCCATAATCTCGGGCGGCAGCTCATCGGCATGCTTATAGTGCTCCATCTCCGAAAAAGGCTGGAGGGTGGAATCATGGGCGGTACGGGCTGCGGCATCCATCGAGGTCCCCTTCCCCTAGGCCCGCGGAACGATCGGGCGGTTAACTTTGGCTAGCATATCAGAAGCGCACGAATCGAGTGCCCAGCTCCGAAAAGCCGAGAACTCCATGCGCGAGCGTAAGCCCTCCAAATAGCGAATCGACCTGCTCAATTGCACGCGGCCGGGGTTTTCGGCCATCGCGATACGACGGGTGTCGTCAAACCCCGAAACGCGACAGAAACCAAGCTCTTCGAAGATTCCCAAGCCGCTTTCCACCGAGCGCTCGTCGACCGGCGTGCGCGCATCGATGGCAAGGCACATCTGCGCGATGTCGATATCGCTCGCGCTAAAGGAATCGTCCCCGGTCTTGCCGCGGTTGGAGCGCCACATGGTCTGCAGCGCGCGATAGAGCGTGACAAGTTCGTCGCGCTCGGGCGCATAGCAGTCGAGCAGGCGCTCGTTAATGCGGGCGTCGCGCGACGAATAGAGCAGATGAATCACGGCGGGCTGGCCATCGCGACCGGCGCGGCCGCTCATCTGGTTAAACTCAATGCCGCCAAACGGCATGTGATAGAGTACGACATGGCGAATATCGGGAAGGTTGACGCCCTCGCCAAAGGCAGATGTCGAGACAATGCAGCTGAGGCTGCCGTCTCGAAACGCCTCCTCTACGCGATGGCGGTCGGTGCGCGTAAGGCCCGCGTTGTAGAACGCGATACGGGTCGCACAGTCGGGAACGCGTTTGCGTAGCGTCTTGGCAAGCGCCACGGACTGATCACGCGAGTTGACGTAGATGACGGTCTTCTCCCCCGTCGCGACGATGGACACCAGGCGGTTTTCGCGGCTCGCAAGATCGCGGTCGTCCTCGAGCTGCAAGTTCTCGCGCACGGTCTCGTCGACCACCGTACGGGTAATCGGCAGCACGCGGGCAAGCTCCGCAACAACCGGAGCCGTCGCGGTGGCAGTCGTGGCCAGAACGACCGGATCGCCCAGGGCCTTGAGGATATCGGGCATGTCGAGGTATGCGCTTCGGTCGCCGCCTTTGGCAAGACCGGCATGGTGCGCCTCATCGATAACGACAAAGCCAATACGTCCAGAACGTGCAAAGCGATCGCGATGGATAGACAGGAACTCAGGCGTCGTGAGCACGATGCCGGTGCGGCCCGAAGCCAGGCCGGCAAACACGTCATCGCGCGCTGCCTCCACGGTCTCGCCGGTCAACACGCCCACACCAATGCCGAGCGCGGCCATCGTCGACGAGAGGTGATAGGCCTGGTCGGCAACGAGCGCGCGCAGCGGATAGACAAAGATGCTCGCGCGCCCGCGAAGGACCGCCTCGCGCGCGGCGTGAACATGGAAGATGAGCGACTTGCCACGCCCCGTCCCCATAACGGCCAAAACGCTCTGGTGGTCGGCGAGCGCGTCGAGTGCCTCGACCTGTGCGCGGTGCGGTTGGTTCGATCCGATAAAGCTATGGATAAGCGAGCGCGTGAGCTCGGTATAAGAAAGCTGGGCGAGCGTCTCGCGTCTACGCGACTCCAGGCGCGGGCCAGAATCCGCCGGTTGCACGCCGCGGCGAAGCTCACATGCCGGATCGTCGATATTGGGCGCCGCGGTATCGCGCACCAAGACATCTTTGATCATGAGCTTGGGCTTTACACGTCCCTGCCAATGCTCGGCCACGGCCTCGAACACCAAGTCGACGGCGCTGTCGCAATTGATGAGCCTATCGATCTGCGGCACGCGGAACATGATGGCCGGCACACTCGCGGCGCCATCGGTCGCCACAAAGCGCATGTGCTCGCCGGTTTTGCCCACCACGGCGCGATCGCACATCGTCACGCCCTCGGCGGCCAGAAGCGGCACCTTATTGCCTTGGCCAAACGGCTCAAGACGGGAAATCTGCTCGATGGTCTCGATATTTAGCTCGGAGAGGTCAACGGTGGCGGCAACCTCGTCAGTGTCCTCAAAGTCCTCGGCGGGAAGCTCCGATAGCACGGCCGAAAGGCGACGGCGGAACTCATCGAGCTTGGATGCCTCGATGGTCACACCCACCGCACCGGCATGCCCGCCGCGACGAATCAGCAGGTCGGAGCAGCGTTCGACGGCGTCGAACAGGTTGACCTTGCCCACCGAGCGGCCCGATCCGCGCGCAACGCCGCCCTCGATCGAGAAGAGCAGCGCCGGCACGTGATAGCGATTGGTCAGACGGCTCGCCACGATGCCCTTGACGCCCTCGTGCCAGCCCTCGCCGCCCACGACGATTGCGCGCCCGCCGTCATAAGTCTCCTCGACCTTCGCCATGGCATCGCGCGTAAGCTCGGCCTCGATCTCACGGCGTTGGCGATTGATTTCCTCGAGCTCGGCGGCAAGCGCGCTCGCTTCGATGGGGTCGCGGGCAAGCAGCAGGTCGAGCGCCAGCTTGGGATCGGCCATGCGGCCGGCAGCATTCAGACGAGGGATGAGCGAAAACGACAGGCCGTCGGCCGTAATGGTAGAAAGGTCGGCCTTGGCAAGTGCGGCCAGCGCGATATAACCGGGACGGGCCGTCACGCGCATCTGCTGGATGCCCTCGGCGACCAGCGCGCGATTCTCGGGCGTGAGCGGCATCATGTCGGACACGGTGCCCAGCGCCGCGACCTCTATCAGCGAACGCCAATACGACGGCTTGCCCAAACGCTCGCCCAGGACCTGCACCAGCTTGAGTGCCACGCCGGCACCGGCAAGCTCGCGCGAGGGACCCTCGTCCTCGAGCTTGGGGTCGGTCAGGGGCACGCCCTGCGGCACCTGGTCGGACGGCTCGTGATGGTCCGTGACCACCAAATCGATTCCCAGGCTCTCCAGATAGGAGACCTCTTCCTTGGCAGCAATACCGTTATCGACGGTCACGATCAGGTCGGGTTGAGCGAGCTCGTTGACGCGGTCGAGCGCCGCACGCGACAGGCCGTAACCCTCGTCAAAGCGATGCGGAATAAACGGTGTGACGTTGGCGCCAAACGAACGTAGCGCCTCGGTCAACAGACAAGTCGACGTAATGCCGTCGACGTCAAAATCGCCAAAGACGGCGATGCGCTCGTGGCTGCGAATAGCGCGCTCAACGCGGTCGGCGACGACCGCCATGCCCGGAATAACGAGCGGATCCGCCCAGTCACGATCGAGCGAAGGCGTCAAAAACAGCTGGCCTTCCTCGATGGATGTAATGCCGTGCGCAACCATAATGCGCGCCACCAGCCCGGGTATGCCCAGGCCAGCCGAAAGCTCCTTTTCGAGCTCGGGGTTTTGCCGAGCGACCGCCCAGCGATGCGTCGTCTTAAGCGATGACATAGGCGCCCACCCCCGATAGGGGCAGGTCGCCGCGATACCTCTCACGGTTCATAGCGATGAGTCCTCTGTGTATGCCCGCTTCGGCAGGCAGATCTGTTGAACGGATTTATTATACCGTGCAGCGCGGACACACAACGTCCAGCACGCCGTGGTTTCGATAAACGAGGGCGGTAATAGCCTCGAAATATTCGAGCGTTTCTGACGCACGGACGCATGCGAGCGTCTAGCATATCCATTCAAAACAGATTCACGAGCAAAGGGAGTCACAAGAGTATATGAAGCAATGGGTTGGACTGGGCAAGTTTCTCGCGGGGCACATGCAGGTCATCGTTCCGATTTGCGTGGCGCTCGGCGTGCTCTTTCCCCGGCAGATCGGCGTACTTAGGCCCATCGTTCCCGCTCTCTTCGCCTTTATGACGTTCCAAGGCGCGCTCAGCAACACCTTCCACCAGGTAGCCGAGGTATTCCGCCGTCCGCTGCACCTGATTTTGGCGTTATTTGTCTCGGCTGTGCTCGTCCCCATCGCGGCGTATGCCATGGGCTCACTGTTCTTTGGCTCCAACCCCAACCTTGTCTGCGGCATCGTGCTCGAGTACAGCGTACCCGTGGCAGTCACTGCCTTTATGTGGATTAGCATGTTCGGCGGCAACGGACCGCTCGCACTCACCATCATCCTGACGTCCTCGGTTATATCGCCCGTGACGATTCCGCTCACGCTCAAGCTCCTGCTGGGTGCCACCGTCGCAATCGATGTTCCGAGCATGATGCAGAACATGGCCTTTATGATTGCCATCCCTGCCATCCTCGGCATTGTGATCAACGAACTTACGCGCGGCTGGGGACACGAGAAGCTCTCCCCCGCGCTCTCGCCCGCCTGCAAATTTATGATGATGGGCGTCATCGCTTCCAACTCCACCGCCATGAGCGAGTACGTGCTGCACATGAACGCGGTGCGCCTGGAAGTCGCCCTCTTTATTTTGGTGTTCGCCATCAGCGGTTTTGTCGTGGGCATTCTGGTCGCCCACGCGTTGCACCTGCCGTATAGCGAGACGGCCACCATGTGCTTTACCTGCGGCATGCGCAATATCTCTTCGGGCGCCGTCATCGCCACACAGTATTTTCCCGGCGAGGTCGTGTTTCCCGTCATGTGCGGAACATTGTTTCAGCAGGTGCTTGCCTCGCTTATCGGGCATCTCTTTGAGCGTCTGACCGGCGAGGAGCGCGCCGCCCAGCGCAAACGCGTCGAGGCCGGGCGCAGCACAATGGCGAAATAGTCAGCCACAGACGCGAGGCCGTGCCCTTGGCTATGCAAGTGTCTCCAGGCATGCGCGCAGGCGCTCAGCATCGATATCGAGCGTCGTCTCGGCATTGACCTGGGCCAAACGATAGCCGACAAAGTAGGGCGAAACCACCCAACGCGGAAGCGCCTTGGCAATAGTCCGGCCGCCCAGGTGATAGAAGAACAAGTTGTACGACTCTGCGCGACCACCGTGGTGCTCGTTCAGGATATAGCGCAGAGCCACCTGGATCGCATCGGCGAAGAGATCCGCCTCGGCTTGGTCTCGCATGCCATCGCTGGCGGCGATACCTTGCGGGGCTGAAACGTTGACCTCAAAGAACCCCATGATCGGTTCGGTTGAGATGTTGACCGAGATTCTCCCCTGTTGCCAGACATTGATGCCTTCAAAGTTGGCTGAGGTCAGCGCCTCATAGCCGTCCTCCTGTTCCAAGCCCACAATCTGCATGTGTGGATGGACGAGGCTGCCGCCCGAAAGCGGGCCTTTGTTCTTGTACATGAGCACACTGCGGTACTGTTGGGAATCAATCATCTGCTGCCAACAGCCCAGGGCAAACCGCATCACATGATGCAGCTCATCCGGTTCATAGGTCACCAGGTCGGCGTCGTGATTGGCCGACTCGATCAATACGGTCTGACGGGTGGCCCGCAAGGTCTTGAACTTATTCTCGAGCCAGATGCAGTCACCATCGCGCTGGATGATGTTGGCGAGCCCCTCCGTGTCGCAAAAGGGGCACGCGGTGCCAGGGCGACGGTTATCGTCGGGCTTGCCATTCGCCTGCTGAACGTCAAATACCAGCGCCACGGGTTATACCTCCAGCGGCACGATCTTGGTGCCATGGAGCTCGGAGACGCCGAGCGCCGCCGCCACGGTATCGCGGTTGGCCGTAGAAATGCCGCCGCCGGGAAGGATGGTCAAGCGGTCGCCCGCATACTCGATTAAGCGGGCCAGGTTTTCGAAGTTATCCTCGATCGGCGTACCGGCCGCGCCGCCATGCGTCAGGATGCGCGTAACACCGCAGTCGGCAAGCGTGTCAATTGCATCGAGCTGAGCCTCGGGCGAGAGCTGGTCAAACGCCATGTGGAAGGTGATGTCGATGGGGCCACGCTTGCATTCCTCGGTCGCGCAGCCCGCAGCCATCACGAGTGCGCCCAACGTAAGCTCGTCGAGCGCCCAGCCGCCGGCACAGGGCTTGCAGCATCCAAAGACCAGACCGTCAACGCCGGCGCTGACGGCAAGGCCCAGGTCCATCTCCATCATGCGCAGTTCGTCCCGGCTGTAATGAAAGTCGCCGCCACGCGGGCGAATCATGCACATCACCCGTGCATCGTGTTCGTGGGCATAGTTGGTCGTAGCGCTGATAACGCCGGCCGAGGGCGTGGTACCACCGACGGCGAGGTTGTCGCACAGCTCAATGCGCCTTGCACCGGCATCGATAGCCGCCGGCACTCGCTCAAAGTTCTCGGCACAAAACTCGTACAGCATAGATAGGCCCCCAAAGACAGCAGATGATTTCCGACGGGCATTGTCACACATCCCCATGAAGTTGCGGTGGAATAGGGACTGTTTTGGCCTCTGGAGCCCGTATTCAGTCCCTATTTCACCGCAACTCAGAATGATCTCTTGGGAACGGCGCAGCTGGCCGAATAAATTTGCCGATGGTGAATGTTGCGCAACAAGATTTTCGAATCCCGATTAACCATGGCAGTATCGACATTCATATTTAGAGGAAAGGATTGCCATGTTTAAGAGCATCCAAAAGAGCGGAAGGATCGCAGCAGTCGCCATCGGCCTGATCGCGGCCTTGTCTCCGCTCGCAGCCCCTCCCACAGCATTAGCCGGCGGCAGCGTACCGACCCCCGAGCTCGAGAAGTCATACAGTTTTAAGACCAGCAGCGAAAACTCGTATGTCATCAACTATGATTTAGATTCAGGGTACCAATACCTGTTTGACGGCGATGACGAAAACAGCCTAAAAATATCCCTCATCAATTTGGACGACGGTAGCACAACCCCCGTTGACATCCCAAAGAAAAGCCTCGATTCGACGAGAATATCGTGGAATGGCCAGCTGTCTTGGATAGAAGGCTCCGACCTGGTCATCTTTTCTCCTGTAAAGCAAAGCCGTTCAGTCCATTCGCTTGAACCAGGACAATACACTCAGGACTTTGCTCTGATTAGCGAAAACGGAGAAACAGCATGTGTTATACAGCACGATTCCGATGATAACTATTCGTACGCACTTTATGATCTTAAGACTGATAACAAGATGCAGGGCTACCCCAAAGAAAGCGATTGGTCGCGGATAATGCTTTCGAAAGATGGAGACTGTTTTTACGTCGTGACGACCAACGCGGATAAATCCACCGTCACTCTGAAAGTGTTCGACACAAAAACCGGCTCGACCAAATCAAACACTACTCATGTAAATAAAGTAACAGACAGCATCGAAATAAGCTCAACAACCCCACTCCCGGACTCAGAAGGCTTTATTCTTCAAGGTGAGTCTTTTTTGATTAAAGCCGACCGCGACGCCAACCTGAGTACCATATCCGATGATGAGGATCACGCTTTTTCTCTATATGATCACGGATCATGCGATTACTACCCCGTTTATATTAGCAATAGCTCAAGTGATCTTTCTGAAGAGGATGACGATGATAACTACCTGGACGAGCAAGATACGAGCCTCGGCGTCATCGATTTGCAAAATGGGAACACTATCAGCTCGATTGCCTTCCCCTTTGGCGATGGCTTCATCTGCGATATTTCGCATGATGGCGGCGTCTTACTTGGGAATTACTCAAACGATGACAAATCCTCCGCTTGCCTAGTTGACGCAAAAACTGGGGCCAAGAGCGAGTTTAATTCTCATTGGTGCGACCTTTCGTTCATGAAAGGCGATCGCGAGATCTTGGCAACTTACAACGATGATGAAGACCCTGCCACGATCCATGTGAGTATCTATAAGTCGAACATTCCTCATTCGGTACCCGAGGATGTGCTGTACTTTGTCCAGACTCACCTGCCGTTTGTTATTGGCGGTGGTGTGGCGATCGTCCTCATCATCAGTGGCGCGATTGTTGTCCTTTGCATCCGTAAGAAGCGCGCAAAGACCGCGAACGGTGCGACAGCCGCAGTACCCAAGTCTCAGCGCAAGCAGCGTCGTCGTCAGAAGCGCGCCCAGCAGAACGTCGTTCCACCCACAGCACCTGCGATGCCGACGGCACCAGCAGCTCCGGCCGAGCCTGCCCGCTTCTGCCGTCACTGCGGAACCCCGCTCGTACCCGAAGCCCAGTTCTGTCCCACATGCGGACAAAAGGTAGACTAACGAACAAAATCCAATAGACCTCAACCACCAAGGCCCCGTTCCGAAACACTCCAGAACGGGGCCTTGGCTTGGTGCAGGGGTGCTAATTTGGGACGGTCATCGTCGCACGCCCCAATGAAGTTGCGGTGGAATAGGGACTGTTTTGACGTCTAGAATCCCTATTTAGTCCCTATTTCACCGCAACTTAAAAAGGGGCGCTGACCGGGATAGTCAGCGCCCCTTTGTTGAATGGATTAGCCACCCAGATAAGCTTTGCGGACGTTGTCGTCGTGCAGGAGTTCTTGGCCGGTGCCGGTCATGGTGATCTTGCCGGTCTCGAGCACGTAGCCGCGCGTAGCAATCGAAAGCGCCATCTGCGCGTTCTGCTCGACCAGGAGCACCGTAGTACCGGCCTTGTGCAGGTCCTCGACGATCTGGAAGATTTGCTCAATCAGAATCGGCGCCAGGCCCATGGAAGGCTCGTCGAGCATGAGCAGCTTGGGGTTGCTCATAAGGGCACGACCCATAACGAGCATCTGCTGCTCGCCGCCCGAAAGGGTGCCAGCGACCTGGCGACGGCGCTCCTTCAGGCGCGGGAACTGCTCGTAGACGCGCTCGAGGCCCGGAGCCACCGTAGACTTGGGCTGTGTATAGGCGCCCATCTCCAGGTTCTCCTCGACCGTCATTTGCAAAAAGGCGCGACGGCCCTCGGGCACCTGGGCCAAGCCCTTGCCCACCAGCTTGTCGGCGGGCGTATGGGTAATGTCCTCGCCCATAAACTTGATGGAGCCGGTCTTGGAACGCAGCAGGCCCGAGACGGTTTTAAGCGTCGTGGACTTACCGGCGCCGTTGGCACCGATCAAGGCAACGATCTCACCCTCGTTGACGTTAAAGGAGATGTCCTTGATGGCGTGGATGGCGCCGTACCAGACGTTGATGTTGTAGACGGAAAGCATCGGCTCTGCCATTTAGTTCTCCCCCTTATCCTGCTTGCCCAGATACGCCTCGATAACGGCGTCGTTGTTCTGGATCTCCTCGGCCGTGCCCTTGGCGATGACCTTACCAAAGTTGAGCACGCAGATGCCCTCGCAGATATTCATGACGAGCGACATATCGTGCTCGATAAGCATGATGGCAATGCCAAAGGTGTCGCGAATCTTGACGATGTTCTCCATGAGCTCCGCAGTTTCGGACGGGTTCATGCCAGCGGCAGGCTCGTCGAGCAGCAGTAGCTTGGGGTTGGTGGCAAGCGCGCGGACGATCTCCAGACGACGCTGAGCGCCGTAAGGCAGCGATCCGGCCTGCTCGTTTGCCAGATGCTCCATATCAAAGATGGACAGCAGCTCCATGGCGCGCTCGTGAGCAGCCTTCTCGTGTTTCCAATACGTCGGCAGGCGCAGCACGCCCTCAAAGCCGGAGTAGCGCTCCTGGTTGTGCAGGCCGACCTTGACGTTATCCTCCACCGTCATGGTGTTGAACAGGCGAATGTTTTGGAAGGTACGGGCGATGCCCATACGGTTGACCTGATAGACCGACTTGCCCGAGGTGTCCTCGCCGTCGAGCAGGATGGTGCCGTGCGTGGGCTGATACACCTTGGTGAGCAGGTTGAAGACCGTGGTCTTACCGGCACCGTTGGGGCCGATCAGGCCGGCGATCTCGGTCTTGCCGATAGTCAGGCTAAAGTCGTCGACTGCCTTAAGGCCACCGAACTCAATGCCCAGGTGGATGCACTCGAGTGCCGGGCGCTCGCCCAGGTCGCGGTCGGGAACGATGGCGCCAGAAGGATACGGGACCATCTTGCCCTTGTTGAACTCAAATTTACTGGGCATCGGCTGCCACCTCCTTCTTGGAAGCAAAGCGATCCTTAATGCGTGCGAAAAACGCCTTGAGCTGCGGGTTGTTGGTAAAGATCATGACCAGGATCAGCACGATGGCGTAGATGAGCATGCGGTAGTCCGAGAACTGACGGAGCAGCTCGGGCAGCACGGTAAGCAGCGCTGCAGCGATGACGGAACCGCGCATATTGCCCAGACCGCCCAGGACCACGAACACCAGGATAAGGATGGACGTGTTGAAGTCGAACTTGGTGGCGGAGAGCTGCGAGAAGTTACCACCGAAGAGGGCTCCGGCAGCACCGGCGAGGGCGGCGGAAACCACGAAGGCAATCATGCGGTACTGGGTGACGGAAATGCCCACGGACTCGGCAGCGATCTTGTTGTCGCGCACGGCCATAATGGCACGGCCGGTACGGCTGCGAACCAGGTTGAGTACAATCACGAGCGCAACCATGACCAGGATGGCACCGGCGAGGAAGGTCGAATAGGTCGACACGCCCGAGGCGCCCTGCGCGCCCTTGATGATGGCGGTGCCGTCCTCGAGCAGGTGCAGGTCGTTAATCGTGGAGTTGCCCGTGATGTTAAAGATCACGTGCAGGCCGCGGGAGTCGACGCCCACAATGAGGCAGGTGACAATCTCTTTGATGATCTCGCCAAAAGCCAGGGTCACGATGGCCAGATAGTCGCCGCTCAGGCGCAGGACCGGGATACCGATCAAGAAGCCCAAGATGGCAGCGGCGATGGCGCCGACCACGATGCTGATGATAAGGCGCACCGGATCGGAGGGAACGGCGCTCTCGAGGGCGACCGCGGTGACGATGCCCGTGTAGGCACCGACGCTCATAAAGCCCGCGTGGCCCAGCGACAAGTCGCCCGCGATGCCGACGACGAGGTTGAGGGAAATGGCCATGACGATATAGGCCGTGATGGGAACCAGCTGACCGGCGATCATGCGCGGAATCATGTGGTTAGACTGCATAAAGAACACGATGGCGAACGCCACAAGGCACATGGCGTACGTAACAAAGTCGTGACGCGTCTGCTTGTCTTTAAGAAACTTCATAACGCTCACCTACACCTTCTCGGGGACGTACTTGCCCAAGAGGCCGGCAGGCTTGACGAGCAGGACGATGATCAAAACACCAAAGACGATGGAGTTGGCAAGGCTCGTGGAAATGTAGGCCTGCGCCATCGCCTCGATGATGCCGATGAGAATGCCACCGACAAAGGCGCCGGGGATGGAGCCGATCCCACCGAAGACGGCGGCGTCGAAGGCCTTAATGCCAGGCATGGCACCCGTCGTGGGCTGCAGCACCGGCGAGTAGGAGCACAGGAGCACACCGGCGATGGCGGCAAGGGCGGAGCCGATGGCAAACGTCATCGAGATGGTGCGGTTGACGTTGATGCCCATGAGCTGAGCGGCGGCCTTGTCCTCGGACACGGCGCGCATGGCCTTGCCCATCTTGGTCTTACCTGTAAAGAACATCAGGCCGGCCATGATAACCAGGCAGGCGACGATGGTGACGAGCGAGACGGCGCTTACGTTGAACTTGGCCAAGAACTCCGGCACCTGGAAGGTGACGAGCGAAGTGAAGTTCTTGGGCGTGGCGCCCCACAGAAGCTGCGCGGCGTTCTGCAGGAAGTAAGACACGCCGATAGCCGTGATTAGAACGGCCAGCGGGCCCGCCTGACGCAGCGGCTTGTATGCCAGACCCTCGATGAGAACACCGAGAACCGTACAGACCACACAAGAGAGAACTACAGATGCCCAGCCCGGGAGGCCGAGATACGACGTGGCGCAGAACGAGACATAGGCACCGACCATGATGACGTCGCCGTGAGCGAAGTTGAGCATCTTGGCGATACCGTAGACCATGGTGTAGCCCAACGCGATGATGGCGTAGACGCTGCCCATGGACAGGCCGTTGACCAGGTATTGGATAAAGACCGTCATGTTCCACATCCCCCTTTCGAATAGGTTTCCAGTTGATGTATGAAACAGGGACGTTACATCGTCCCTAGATACCAAGCAAGCAGGGAAGGCCAAAACCTCCCCTGCTTGGGATCAAAACCGCTCTATGTAAGGCGGCCAATTAGGCCTGTACGTACTTGCCGTCGGTGATGACGTACGCCGTGGGCTCCTTCTGGACCTGGCCCTTATCGTTCCAGGTGAGCTTGCCGGTCAGACCGTCAACGGTAATCTTGAGCATAGCCTTGGACAGCTTCTCGGCGGCCTCGGTCGGGTCGGCGTCGACACCAAGACCGGCCTCCTTGAGGGCCTCGGCCACCGCGTGCACGCCATCGTAGGCGTCGGCGGCAAACTGGTCGGGGGTATCGCCGTACTTATCCTTGTAAGCGTTGACGAAGTCGGCGTTCTTCTCGTCGTCGGCGGAGAACGGGGTCATGAGCAGCAGACCCTCGGCAAGAGAGGTATCGAAGCCCTCAACGCCCAGGATGCCGTCCATGCCGTCGCAGCCCATCATCTTGACGTCGTAGCCCATGTCCTTGGCGTTCTTGAGCAGGACGGACGCCGGCGTGTAGTAGATCGGCGCAAAGATCATGGTGGCGCCGGCCTGCTTGGCCTTAGTCAGCTGGTTGGTAAAGCTCGTGGCGGAGTCGTCCTTAAAGGTCTCCTCGTCAACAATCTCGAGCTTGGACTCAGCGGCCTGGGCCTTAAAGGAATCTGCGATGCCCGAAGAATAGGCGTCGCCGGAGTTATAGAACAGCACGAACTTCTCGTCCGCATACTTCTGCGCCAGGAACTTGGCAGCGTTGACACCCTGGTTGGGGTCGGTGAAGCAAACCTGGAAGACGCAATCCTTGCCGTCGGTGACGTCCTCGGAGGACGCGGACGGGGTGATCATGAACGTCTTGGGGTCGTTACCGCACTCTGCGGCAACGGCAACCGACGCACCCGTGGTGGTCGGACCGACGAGAGCCTGCATGCCCCAGTCGAGCAGGGTGTTGAAGGCGTTGACGGCCTTCTCGCCATCGGCCTGGTCGTCCTCGGCCTTGCTGGCAAGTGGCAGCTCCTTGGTCGAGAAATCCTTGCAGCCAAGCTCGACACCCTGGGTAACGGACTTGCCGTAGGACGCGTTGGCGCCGGTCAGCGGGCCGATGGTGCCGATCTTAAACGAAGCGTCGCTCGGAGCGGAACCGCTGTCGCCGCCGTTGGAGGAGCAGCCAGCTAGAATGGACATCGCCCCCAGACCTGCTGCGCTCGCGATAACGCTCCTGCGATTCATAACAGGGTTCAATGACTTACCGGTGAGGCTCGACATGCGGCTCTCCTCTCAAATCTCGTCGGGTTTCGGTTACCCGACAGGCCATCCTTCGCCGTGTTCGGCGTTCGCAAAATAGTAGACGCTTTAGTTGAGAAAAGTGGCGATTATTTCAACTTTTCTTTTGTTTTGCCCATTTATCCATAATTCTGCGTATTCCTGTCGGTTTATGCAGTTTAGCCACTTTATTGTGTGAAAGTAATGTTTCCGTTCTGTTACAGGCGTCCTTGCCCTGAATAAAACGGCCCCACCGGTCTCGTTATATGCACTTAGGCGGCGATGTACTTGCCATCCTGAATCACATAGGCCGTAGCGGGCTTTTCGACCTGGCCCTCATCGTTCCACGCCGACGAGCGCCTGCATGCCCCAGTCGCACAGGGCAAACCTTATGGTGCAAACGTTGACAGTTTGTTACGGAGTTTCGTTTGTAGCGAGCATGTTTCCAATGTTTCCGCAGCGTTTCGGGGGTGCCGTTTTGTGCGACTCCTGTTGCCTGGCGAGCACGCGCCCTCGGTTCACGCTAGAATGCACTCAACCTTTAAGCGGTTAATCCATCCATAAGATGCACGAAGGAGCTATCTATGAGCGAACCCCTGCGCACCGTGAACGTCGGCCTCATCGGTCTGGGAACCGTCGGCGGCGGCGTGGCCCGTCTGATCAAGAGCCACCACGATGAGTACCTGGCAGCCTACGGCATCGACCTTAAGCTGACCCGCGCCTGCGCGCTTGCTTGGGAGCAGGCCGAGGCAGCCGGTATTGAGCGTGAGGCCTTTACGAGCGACTGGCACGACGTCGTCACCGACCCCGCCGTCGACATCGTCGTCGAGCTGATCGGCGGCGAGCACCCCGCGACCGAGATCTTTACCACCGCCTTCGAGAACGGCAAGCACGTCGTCTCTGCCAACAAGGCCCTGCTGGGCCGTCATGTCGAGACGCTCGCCGAGAAGGCGCGCGCATGCGGCGTGCAGATTAAGTGCGAGGCCAGCTGCGGCGGCGGCATCCCCATCGTGAGCACGCTCGAGCACGACTTGGTGGGCAACAAGATCCTGACCATCGCCGGCATTCTCAACGGCACCACCAACTACATCCTGTCGCGCATGGACGCCGAGGGCGCCGATTACGCCGACGCGCTCGCCGACGCCCAGGCCAAGGGCTACGCCGAGGCCGACCCGTCCGCCGACGTCGACGGCTTCGACGCCGCCAGCAAGACGGCGATCCTCGCCTCCATCGGCTTTGGCACCCGCGTGACCACCGATGATGTGTACCAGCAGGGTATCCGTACCATCGGCGCCGAGGACATCGCCCAGGCCCGCGAGCTCGGCTACACCATTAAGCTGCTCGGCATCGCCCGCAACACCGACGCCGGCGTCGACGTCCGCGTGCACCCCACGCTGATCCCCGCCGATCACATGCTCGCCAAGGTCAACGGCGCCATGAACGCCGTCTACGTGGTAGGCGACGCCGTGGGCGAGACCATGTTCTACGGTGCCGGCGCAGGCTCCTTCCCCACCGCGAGCGCCGTCGTGGGCGACATCCTGTCGCTCTCCGAGCAGATCAGCCGCGGCGTGGCTCCGCTGCCCGAGATTGAGCCCTATGGCCACAACCTCGCCTTTAAGCCCATGGACGAGCTCCAGACTAAGTACTATGTGCGCTTGAAGGTCGCCGACCGCGTGGGCGCCCTGTCCGAGACAGTCGACATCTTTGCCAAGCACAACATCTCGATCTCGCTCATCAACCAGGTCGAGGACGGCAAGTCGGGCGTCAGCGATGCCTGCTCGGTCATCTTCCTGACGCATCGCGCGCTCGAGAAGGACGTCCAGGCTGCCGCCGCCGAGCTTGCCAGCGTCGACTGCGTGGCCGAGGTCGCCAACGTCCTGCGCATCGAGGACGTCGAGGCCTGGACCGAAGGCGTCATGGCCAACTAACCCAACGCTCGCCTAGCAATACGCGCTTTGAGGGCTCCCGTCCGATGTGGGATGGGAGCCCTTTTGTCTCCTGCCCTAAGCACAACGACAGGGCACATTTGCGCGAGCCGCTCATCGGTAACGCGGGCTACCGTTCACCGATATGCAAACACGGCCGATTCCGGTTACGGCTACGCTGTGCTGCGAATGTCCGCCCGCGATGAGAGGAAATACCATGTTGCTCGAGGGCAAGAAAGCAATCATCACCGGAGGCACGCGCGGTATCGGCTATGCCATCGCCTGCCGTTTTATCGAGGAGGGCGCCTCCGTCACTGTCTTTGGCTCGCGTCAGGAGACCGCCGATGCGGCCGTTGAGAAGCTGACAGCCGCCTATCCCGACGCCAAGGTCTGGGGCCGCTCCTGCGACCTCACCTCACTCGAAGCCGTGACCGAGGCCTTTACCCAGGCCGCAGCCGACATGGGCGGCTTGGACACGGTCGTCAACAATGCCGGTATCTCCCAGCGTTCACCCCTCTTGGACTACACGGCCGAGGAGTTCGCAAAGGTCATGGACCTTAACGTCGTCGCCGTCTTTAATGGCCACCAGGCTGCCGCCAAGATCATGACCGAGGCCGGCCACGGCGGCACCATCACTACCACAAGCTCGATGGTCGCCAAGTACGGCCAGCCCTCCGGCGTCGGTTACCCCACGTCCAAGTTTGCCGTCAACGGTATGGTCCAGTCGCTCTCGCGCGAGCTCGCCCCTATGGGTATTCGCGTCAACGCCGTTGCCCCTGGCGTGACTAAGACTGACATGGTCGCCAACCTGCCCGAAGAGGTCATCAAGCCCATCATCGCCACTATTCCGCTCGGCCGCATGGGCGAGCCCGAGGATGTCGCCAACGCCTTCGTTTTCCTGGCGAGCGACATGTCCTCCTATGTCACGGGCGCCGTGCTCCCCGTCGACGGAGCCGCCCGTTCCTAAAGGTCGCAAGCCACTACTTCGAACCTCAACGAAGCTCAACGCAAAAGGCGCGCTGTCTGCATCAACCGCAGGCAGCGCGCCTTTTCTGTTTGCAAGGGAAGCCATGTCCCGGTATTTCAGCTCAGAACGGGGCGCAGTTTCCCTCAGGCCCTTCTTTCGGAAACTATGCCCCATTCTGGGCGCGGATTCTGGGACACGCTTTCCGCAACGGGCCTCTCGCGGAAAGCGTGTCCCACTCTGGACGCCAATTCCGGGACGCATTTTCCGCGGCAGCGTTGGCTACCTGCCGTCGTCGTCCTCGGCTTCTTCTCTTGCATAGAGCTCCAGCATGCGGCGGCGGTATTCGCGCACGGCGAGCTTGGCGCGCTCCAGGCGGCGGCGCTCACGCGGAGTCAGCTCGGACGGGTCAACCTCATCACCATAGGTCTTATCGGCAAGAAGATGCGCCGCGTCCACGATGCGGGCATCGATGTGGCCGCTCGCTGCCTCGGCGGAAAGACGCTCGGCAATCGTATCGAGCGTAGGCAGGCCCTCGAATACGCGACCATGTCCATGCGAGGTCAAAAGCTCGTGCTCGCGTGCGAGCAGGCTCGCCAAATCGTGATGGGCGCGCAGGATGTCAAGCGCATCGGATGGATGCTCGGCAACCTCCGCCACGGCAGCGACCGGTGCGGCGTCGACCACGCGGTAGAAGAGCTGCGCAAGCAATGGCATCAAGAACACTGTGATGGCACCGGCGGCAACCATGACCGACGCAATATCTTGCGACAGCGCGCCCGCGTTGACGGCAACGCTCGTCACGGCAACGATGATCGGCAGGGCCGTGGTGCAGTACAGGGCCACGGTAATGCGGCCATACGCCGACACATCGCGCGTCACGGGACAAAAGCTCATAGAGACGAGAATGGGCACGGCGCGAATAATCAGCAACGCCACGATAAAGCCCGCGAGCAGCCCGGGGCGCGACGCCACGGCCGTCAGGTCGATCTTTGCGCCCGATACGGTAAAGAACACCGGAATCAAAAAGCCGTAGGCCAGGCCGTCGAGCTTGGTCTCGAGCGTATGGTTGCCCTCGGGGATGATATAGCGCAGGACAAAGCCGGCGGCAAAAGAACCCAACAGGATGTCGAGGTCAAAGATGGCCGAGAACGCCACGAGCGTAACCAGGATGAGCACCGTCAGGCGCACGAAAGTCTGCGATGTGGTGTCGGCGCGTTCCTCGACAAACGAAAAGAAGCGGCTGCCGACGCGCCTGGAACGACTTGGAACCGCGGCCAGCAGCACGCAGACCGCAGCAAACAGGCCAAGAATCACGAGCGTCTGGATGCCGGTGCGGGCAGACAGCAGCACCGACATGGCGAGCACGGGACCGAGCTCGCCCCAAGTGCCATACGCGAGAATCGAGTCGCCAACGCGCGTGCCGGTGAGCGAGCGCTCGCGCATGATGGGCACAAGCGTGCCGAGAGCCGTGGAAGTAAGGGCGAGTGTCACGGCGATACCGTCGAAATGGCTGACCGAGAACCACGGCGTAAAGCGCACGGCAAGCCAGGCGATACCAAACGTGACGGCCCACGTCGCCAAGCCGTAGCGCCCCTCGACGCCCGTGATGCTCTTGGGGTCGATCTCAAAGCCGGCGAGCAGGAACAAAAAGGCCAGACCGAGCTCGGACACAAGCGAGACCTCGGCATCTACATGGATAATGTCGAGCATATGGGGTCCCAGCACCGCGCCGAACACGAGCAAAAAGACCGTTTCGGGAATGGGTTTTCCGGGAATCGCCGAGGCGATGAAGGGGCTTGCAAAGGCCACGAGCGCGATGATGGCGAGTGAAACGAATGCCATGTGATGCCTTTCTCTTGTTTGCGCATCACTGTAGCACCCTCGCCGTCCTCAACGCGCCGCGAGCTGTCGTATCATAGTGAGGTTTACAAACATGTGGCTCAAGGCGACCGCAGGGCAGACCCCGCAAACCGACCGCTGCCGCATACCGTACCGTACGCCCAACCGATCAGGAAGGCAGGAACCAATGGTCTCTCGTATCTACGTGGAGAAGAAACCCGGGTTCGACGTCGAGGCTCAGCAGCTCAAGGGCGAGCTGACCGAAATTCTCGGCATCAAGGGCATCGAGGCCCTGAGGATCATCAACCGCTACGACGTCGAGGGCATCGACGAGGAGCTTTTCCGCTCCTGCGTGCCGACCGTCTTTAGCGAGCCCCAGGTCGATGTGACCTACGACGAGCTCCCCGCAAGCGATGGCGCCGTCTTTGCCGTCGAATTCCTGCCTGGCCAGTTTGACCAGCGCGCCGACTCCGCCAGCGAGTGCGTGCAGCTCATCAGCCAGGGCGAGCGCCCCGCCGTGCGCTCCGCCAAGGTCTATATGATCTCGGGCGCTCTGGACGAGGCCGCCATCGATGCCATCAAGCACTACGTGGTGAACCCCGTCGAGGCGCGCATCGCCTCGCTCGACCTGCCCGAGACGCTGTACATGGAGACCCCCGAGCCCCAGCCCGTCGAGGTACTCGACGGTTTCCGCGAGCTCGACGAAGCCGGCCTTGCCGCCTTTATTTCCGAGCGCGGCCTTGCCATGGACGAGGCGGACATCGCCTTCTGCCAGCAGTACTTCCGCGATGAGGACCGCGACCCCACCATCACCGAGATCCGTGTGATCGACACCTACTGGTCCGACCACTGCCGCCACACCACCTTCGGCACCGTCCTGGACGACGTGACGATCGACGACGCCGTGGTGCAGCAGGCCTTCGACCGCTACATGGAGATGCGCCACGAACTCGGTCGCGACGCCAAGCCCGTCTGCCTCATGGACATGGGCACCATCGGCGCCAAGTACCTTAAGAAGACCGGCGTCATGACCGATGTCGACGAGTCCGAGGAGATCAACGCCTGCACCGTCAAGGTGAAGGTCGATGTCGACGGCGAGGACCAGGACTGGCTGTTCCTGTTTAAGAACGAGACCCACAACCACCCGACCGAGATCGAGCCCTTCGGCGGTGCCGCCACCTGCGTGGGCGGCGCCATCCGCGACCCGCTCTCGGGCCGCAGCTATGTGTACCAGGCCATGCGCGTCACCGGCGCCGGCGACCCCACCGTCCCGGTTTCCGAGACGCTCGAGGGCAAGCTGCCGCAGCGCAAGCTCGTGACCACTGCCGCCGCCGGCTACTCCAGCTACGGCAACCAGATCGGCCTTGCCACCGGTCAGGTCAACGAGCTCTATCACCCCGGCTACGTGGCCAAGCGCATGGAGGTCGGCGCCGTCGTGGGCGCTACCCCGGCAAACCACGTTCGTCGCGAGTGCCCCGCCCCCACCGACAAGATCATCCTGCTGGGCGGCCGCACCGGCCGTGACGGCATCGGCGGCGCCACCGGTTCCTCCAAGACCCAGAACACCGAGTCCATCGAGACCTCGGGCGCCGAGGTCCAGAAGGGCAACGCCCCGGTCGAGCGCAAGCTGCAGCGCCTGTTCCGCCGCGGCGACGCCTGCCGTCTGATCAAGCGCTGCAATGACTTTGGCGCCGGCGGCGTCTCGGTCGCCGTAGGCGAGCTTGCCGACGGTCTGTACGTGGACCTGGACACCGTGACCAAGAAGTACGACGGTCTTGACGGCACCGAGCTCGCCATCTCCGAGTCCCAGGAGCGCATGGCCTGCGCCGTCGCCGATAGTGACGTCGATGAGTTCATGGGTTACGCCGCCGAGGAGAACCTGGAGGCGACCGTTATCGCCGAGGTTACCGCCGAGCCGCGCATGCGCATGGCCTGGAACGGCGTCGCCATCGTCGATCTGTCCCGCGAGTTCCTCAACTCCAACGGTGCGCCCAAGCACCAGGTCGCCCACGTGTGTGCCCGTAGCGTGTGGCAGCCCAGCTGGGCCGGCACCACGCTTGCCGAGCGCATGACCTCGCTCGTCACCGACCTCAACGTCGCCTCCAACAAGGGCCTTTCCGAGCGCTTCGACTCCACCATCGGCGCCGCGACCGTGCTCATGCCCTTTGGCGGCAAGACGCAGCTCACCCCGAGCTCTGCCATGGTCGCCAAGTTCCCCGTTGACGGCGAGACCACCACGGCGAGCGCTATGGCATGGGGCTTCAACCCCTATCTGATGGAGGCCGACCAGTTTGCCGGCGCCTACCTGTCCGTGGTCGAGTCCATCGCCAAGCTCGTTGCCGCCGGTTTTGAGCACAAGCGCGCCTACCTCTCCTTCCAAGAGTACTTTGAGCGTCTGCGCACCGAGGCCGAGCGTTGGGGCAAGCCCATGGCAGCCGTCCTGGGCGCCCTTATGGCCCAGGTCGACCTGGGTGCCGGCGCCATCGGCGGTAAGGATTCCATGAGCGGCTCGTTTGAGGACGAGGCCGGCGAGCTCAACGTTCCGCCCACCCTGATCAGCTTCGCCGTCGCCGTGGGCAAGGCCGCCCGCGCCGTCTCGCCCGAGTTCAAGGGCCTGACGCATCGCGTCGTGCGCATCGCCCCCGCCACCTATGGCGAGGACTACCGTCCCGACGCCCAGCAGCTGCTCGCCGCGTTTGACGCCGTCGAGGCGCTTACCGCCACCGGTGACGCCCTGGCCGTCTCCACGCCCGGCTACGGCTGCGGCGCCGAGAGCCTCTTTAAGATGTGCGTCGGCAACCAGATCGGTATCGAGCTTGCCGAGGATGTGGACGTGGATAGCCTCTTCACCCCGCTCTACGGCAGCTTTATCGTCGAGCTCGCCGATGACGCCGAGCTGCCCGAGGTCGCCGACGGCGTTGTCGTCGAGCCCCTGGGCACCACCGTTGAGGGTTACGTCATCGATACTGGCTCTGAGGTCATCGAGCTCTCCGAACTTCAGGAGGCCTGGGAGAGCGGCATCGAGAGTGTCTTTGCCTACCGCAGCGCCGACGAGACCCCCGAGGTCGAGACCATCGACTTCCGCGCCAAGGACATCCACGTGTACGCCGGCGCCAAGATCGCCCGCCCGCGCGTGGTTATCCCCGTGTTCCCCGGCAACAACTGCGAGTACGATAGCGCCCGTGCCTTCCGCGCCGCCGGTGCCGAGGCCGACACCTTCGTGATCAACAACCTCACGCCCGAGGCCGTCGCCGAGAGCACCCACGAGCTTGCCCGCCGCATCCGCGCAAGCCAGATCGTCATGATCCCCGGCGGCTTCTCGGGCGGCGACGAGCCCGACGGCTCCGCCAAGTTCATCACAGCGTTCTTCCGCGCTCCCGAGGTCACCGAGGCAGTCCGCGACCTGCTCAAGGCCCGCGATGGCCTGATGCTGGGCATCTGCAACGGCTTCCAGGCCCTGATCAAGCTCGGTCTGGTGCCCTACGGCGACATCGTCGACGCCACGCCCGATGCGCCCACGTTGACGTTCAACACCATCGGTCGCCACCAGAGCCGTCTGGTGCGCACCCGCATCTCGTCCAACTTGTCCCCGTGGCTGTCGCAGTGCAGCCTGGACGACCCCTACACCGTCGCCATCAGCCACGGCGAGGGCCGCTTTGTCGCCAACGATGAAGTGCTCGCCCAGCTGATCGCCAACGGCCAGGTCGCCACGCAGTACGTGGGCGAGAACGGTAAGCCCAGCATGGATCTCTCCGTCAACCCCAACGGCTCCGCACTCGCCATCGAGGGCATCACGAGCCCCGACGGCCGCGTCCTGGGCAAGATGGGCCATGCCGAGCGTCGCGGCGACAACCTGTACCGCAACGTGCCCGAGCATGTCCCCGGCGATAAGTTCATGCCGATCTTTGAGAGCGGCGTGGCCTACTTCGCTTAAACCTTTCCCATCGGGTACAATCCCTTCGGGTAACAACACCCGCCACCGACACATCCGGTGGCGGGTTCTTTTTTGCTTCGCGCATGCAGGAAGGACATCATGGAAAGTCGCAAGCCGTATCTCGCCACCCTGCCCGGACTCATCCTGGGCTGTCTTGTTTGCTGTGCACTCTGGGGATCGGCCTTTCCCTGCATCAAGATCGGCTACGCACTCTTTGGTATCCCGGCGCACGATAGCGCCTCGCAGCTGCTCTTTGCGGGCTTGCGCTTCACGCTTGCCGGCGCCCTGGTTATCGTTGGGATGAGTGCGGCCCAACGCCGCCCCCTTATTCCGCAGGCTCGCGACATCAAGCCCATCTTTGTCTTGTCGCTCTTCCAGACTATCGGGCAGTACTTCTTTTTCTATCTGGGCCTCTCACGCGCCAGCGCCATGTCGAGCTCCATCATCGAGGTCAGCGCCAACTTCCTCGCAATCCTCTTTGCCGCCCTGGCATTTCACACCGAGAAGCTCAATACGGCCAAGGTGCTTGGCTGTGCGCTGGGCTTTGCCGGCGTCGCGCTCGTCAACCTCTCGGGCGCAGATGGCACCTTTGGCTTTACGCTCGATGGCGAGGGCTTTATCTTGGCTTCCACTGTTGCGGGCGCCCTGTCGACCTGCCTCATTGGCATCTTCTCGCGCGAGCACGACGGCGTCTTGCTCGCCGGCTGGCAGTTTTTAGTCGGTGGCGTGGTCCTTACCGCCATCGGGTTTTTGATGGGCGGCACGTTGTCCCCCACCGAAATTGCCCCCGCCATCGCGCTCATCATCTACATGGCGCTTATCTCCGCGGTCGCCTACTCGCTGTGGTCGCGCCTGCTTGCCGTCAACCCCGTCAGCCGCGTCTCGGTCTTTGGGTTTATGAACCCGGTCTTTGGCGTACTGCTGAGCGCGCTGCTGCTCGGCGAGGGCGCTGGCACGAGCCCCGTTACCGTACTTGTTGCCCTGCTGTTGGTCTGCGGCGGCATAATCATCGTCAACAAACCCAAAAAAGCCTAGCGAGCTCACCTTTTTAGAGAGAGCCTTCACACACTTTAGCTTAATGGAATGCACTGGCTCTCGTTGATTTCGTACCGAGCCGCGGCGGCAGACGCTCGTCTTGCCGCACCGCGCCTGGGCGTTATGGCCGGTGGCCCCCGCAAACGCAAAAAGGGCGCACGACCATCGATGCGGTCGTATGCCCCTTTTCTAGCGTATTTGTACGCCGGCTTTCTTTTTCTCGGCCTTGACGCGATAGAGCTCCGCATCGGCAGCGCGAAGTAAGTCTTGCCAGGTATCAACACTATCGCCGACCCGCGCGCAACCGATGGACATCCGCAATGCATACGGCACCTCGGCATGCGCGAGCTCGTCGTTGATTGTCGCGCACAGATGCATGATATCCTGTTCCGCCGCTGCCTTTTGGAGCACCACGAACTCATCGCCACCATAACGCGCGATAAAGCCACCAGACGCCGAGCAGACCTCTTTGAGCGCAGCGGATATTACCTGAAGAGCATGGTCGCCCTCCACATGTCCATAGCGATCGTTAATCTGCTTAAAGCCGTCAGCGTCCATCATAAGCAGATATACATCTTCGGCCTGATCCACATTTGAAAAGAGCGACAGCATATAGGTCTCAAAACGGTTGCGGTTGTTGAGTCCAGTCAACGGGTCAGTCGAGATCAGTTGCTCCTGGCAGATGATATAGAGCAGCAACATGCTAATCATTATGCCGACACAAAGGCCAGGCACCGAGTATACGATCTGAAAGGTACCGCCCACCAGGGCCGGAATGGCGAAAAATGCCAAGGTTCGATAGATAGCCTTCGTCTGCAGGCTCTCGACCCTGCGAGATTGCACAAACGCATGCAGGGACGTATGTATAACGTAACAGTAGCTGACAATGGGCTGGATCATATAGGCAAAGCCGCGACGATACACGCCCTGCGAATCGATATAGAACAAGGCGTGCGTCCAGTAACTGGTAAAAGCCAGCACGACCACCAGAGCCGTAGGCAACGTTACAAGCACCACCCTATAGCGCGAGGTCACAAGGCGAGAGCCCTGCATCGTCTCGGAATAGATAAACCAAATGAGACACGCAATGGCAAAGAGCGAAAACGAAACCGCGTTGGAAATCCAGTTGGCAGCAATACCCAACGTGCCGTCCGCACCATCCGAAAGCGTCCAGATCATATCGAATAATATGTACGCGGCAGAGGTGTAGCCAAGCATGCTAAACAATAGCTGCAGGGTGCTCGAGAACAAGGAGCGACGACTTCGCGCGGCAAGCCCGATAAGAACAATCATGCATAGCAGGAATATCTCAATCTTGAGTGCCTTAACCACTAGACGCCATCCCTTCAATATTCGAATGGTCAGAATCGCCCAATTCGAATCAGGGCAATAAACACCCCTTTACTCCGCAGGGGTAAAGGGAATCATAGCAAAGCGCCCGAACATCACTGCAAAACAGTTTCTGTTCGGGCGCTCGGACGGCGCGAATTGCACGCCGGAATCAATTATCGGTAACGGCCGTTACTCGCCGTCGATGTCGGTCGCGATGGCCTCCTCGATGGCCTCGACACCGGCAGGCGACAGGTCTTCCTTGCCCTGGCAGAACTTCTTATCGACCCAGCCGGTCAGAATCGGGGCCATGATTGCCGTGATGATGACGGCAGTGGCGATCTGCGCATACGCGGTGGGCGCAAGCTCGGCATAGCGCGGAGCGACCTCGGCGAGGGCGACCGGCGTGGTCATGGCCGTGCCGGCAATGGTGGAACATGCCACAGCCGCCTTACCATTGCCGCCACACAGGCGCTCGAAGGCAAAGGTAATGGGACCGACGATAAAGAGCGTGATGAGGCCCAGCAGGATGCCCGAAATGCCACCGGCGATGAAGCTCGAAAGGCTCATGGACGCACCGAGCTGAAAACCAATTACAGCGATCGCGGGATTGGCGCCGGGAACCAGCAGGTTCTTGATAAACGGGAACAAGTTGCCCAGGACCATGCCGATAACAAGCGGCAGGATGGATCCGATGATGGTGCCGACGGGGATGTTGGCGAGACCCGAAACACCAAGGATGATCATCGTGACGGCGGGGCCGGCCGTAAAGAACAGGATACCGACAGCGCCCTGCTCGGACTCATCGCCGAACTCGCCCATGATACCCGTGTAGAGCGCCATGTTGCAAAACGTAATGCCGCCGATGATGGAAACCGAGCTCAGGCCTAAAAAGTTATCGTTAAAGAAGTACGCGACGCCCAGACCCAGCGCGGCTGCCACTACAAGCTTAGGAATCAGCACGACGATGCCGGTCTTGATGGCGCCCGGCGTGGACTTAAAGCTGATGCCGGCGCCCACGAACAGCAAGATCGCGGCAACGATGGTGTTGGAGCCGCCGCGGCAGGCAGCCGTAAAGAAGCCGCCGACCTCAAAGACCTGCGGGCAGAAGGTATTGAGCAAAAGGCCGACGATCATCGGATAGATCATGATGTCGCCCGGGATGCGCGGTACCTTGAATTTCTTTTGCTCGTTGGCGGTCGCTTCCTGTGCCATGAAACCCCCATTTCCGCTGACGCAGAACAAAAGCCCACGTCACGCTTTGCTACAGTAAAGTTTGACTATGGTACCAGAAGAAGCAGACCGCCTCGGTGAGAAATTCGATTCGTTAGGCCGGGACGATAACGCGTCCTGCTCCTATACGAGGCTCAAAACGATATAGAACACGATGCCCGAAACGCAGCACCACAACATCGACTTTGTCTTGATTGCCACCGCCACGACGCCGGTGGCCGCAATCCAGGGAACCAAGGCAGGCCAGAGTCCCGCGTCGAACGCGCCGGGGTTCACCAAGTCGTTGGCGACCAGCGCGGCAAAGGCAGCGGGCGGGATATAGCCCAGGGCCTCGGTAATGCGGGGCGACAGGGTCCGCCCGCGCAAGGCGAACGCCGGCGCGATGCGAAAGAACGCGATAGCAGCCCACGACGACAGCCACAGAACCAAGAACTCGTTAGCGGGCATCGCGGTCACCTCTTCCGTCAAATACAGCATCGCACGCCAGCGCAATGGCAATGCCGACCATGACGCTTGCCGGCACGGCAATATTCGCGAGGCCCAAGAACTTGCATACGGCGACGGACACCGCGCCCGAAACCGCCGCGACAACGTTACCGCGCGACAGCCGCTGCGAAAAGAGCAGGCAGATAAAGAGCGAGGTGCAGACAAAGGCTGCAATGGCGGTGGGAACATCGACAACGGCGCCGACGATGGCGCCCATCGTACACGAAACGCCCCATGTTGCGATGAGGATTACGTTGAGCACAAAGGACTCGCGCGGGCCCCAATCCTCCCCTTCAACCAACTTGGCAAGCGAGATGCCATATGCCTCCTCGGTAAGTGTCGCGGCAACAGCCAGCGTCTGACGCTTCGAGGCACCCCTCAGATGCGGTGCGATCGATGCCGAGTAAAGCGCAAAGCGCGAGGAGATTGCGGCGACGCTCGCGATAATCGAAGGTGCCGGTACGCCCGCCAGCCAAAGATTGCAGATCATAAACTGGCCGCTGCCCGTCACAAACGTACTGCTTAGAGCAAAGACCATCCAGGGCTCCATTCCCGTCTGCCCCATGATCATTCCGCACGGCGCGCCTATTGCAACATAGGTAAGCATCACCGGCCAGACGGTTCTAACGATTTTGAGCACCATACGTTTCTCATCCTGACAAGGTCTCCGAGCCGCATGTAGCGACACGGCAGAATCATCATCCGGCAGCAACCGAGTTCACCTACAATTGCCACCGGATCGAAAGACACAACTTTTTAGGAAGTCATTATGACAGCTATCGATCGAGACCGGGCGCGCGCGGCCTTCAAAAGCTACACCGATGCCTACGACGCCACCAACCCACGCATCGCGCTCAAAATCGAGCATACGTACCACGTGGCCGAGGCATGCGATGCCGTAGCGCGCGAGCAGGGCTGGTCGTCAGAAGATATTGACCTGGCATGGCTTTGCGGCCTGCTACACGATATGGGCCGCTTTGAGCAGCTGCGACGCTGGGACACCTTTAAGGACGCCGAGAGCATGAGCCATGCGGCGCTGGGCATCGAGGTCCTCTTTGGCGAGAATCCCGCCGATGCACCCGCCGTAACGAGCATCCGCGACTTTATCGATGACCCGGCAGAAGATGAGCTCATCCGAGCGAGCATTGCCTATCACAGCGATTTCCGTCTACCCGCGCAGCTCGACGAGCGCACGCGGAGCTTCTGCGATATCGTGCGCGATGGCGACAAGATCGACATTATGCGCACCATCGCCGACAGCACTGTCGACACTATCCTCAAGGTGGACGAGAAGACGTTTCTCGGCAGCCGTTTCTCGTCGCCGACACTTGCCGCCTTTGACGAGCACCGCTGCGTCGCACGCGATGAGCGCGATGAGCCCGCCGACTTCTTGGTGGGGCTTATCTGCTTTATGTTTGAGCTCGTCTATCCAGCAAGCCGCGCGCTGGCGCGCGAACAGGGCGATATCCACCGCCTGCTCGACGCGCCCTTTGGCATTACGCGGCCCTTTACCGACCCCGCCACGCAGGCAACTTGGAGCCGCCTAAAGGACGAGATGCGCGACTGGCTGGCGCGCGCCTAGCGCTCAAGCTGGGCCAGCAGCTCCTCGACGACCTCGACGGCGTCCCCAACAACCTTGTACTGGGCAGCACCGAAAATGGGGGCATCCGGGTCCTCGTTGATGGCGATGATGCACTCCGCCCCACCGATGCCGGCAAGATGTTGGATGGCGCCCGAAACACCGATACTCACGAGAAGCCTGGGCGAAACCGATACGCCCGTCTGGCCAATCTGGTGGCGATACTCCAGCCAACCCGCCTCCACGACGGGACGCGTGCAACCAAGCTCGGCACCCAGAGCCTCGGCGAGCCTTCGCATCAACGGCAGGTTTTTCTTGGAACCAATGCCGCGCCCACCACGACCAGGCGCTCGGCATTGGCGATCGAGGGCTGCTGTCCCCACTCCTCGGCGGGAATCGAGATCTCGACACGAGCCTTAGCATCATCCGCAAGCGATATCTGGGTGATCGTGCCAGAGCGGCCGTAGTCGAAGTCGGGAGCCTTAAAGATACCGGGGCGCACCGTTGCCATCTGCGGACGGTGGTTGGGGCAAATGATGGTGGCCATCAGGTTGCCGCCAAACGCCGGACGCGTCTGTTGCAGCAGTCCCGTCTCTGTATCCATCGAAAGTACGGTGCAGTCAGCCGTAAGGCCCGCCTGCAAACGCACGGCAACGCCGGGTGCCAGTTCGCGACCAAAAGCGGTCGCACCGTATAGGATGGCCTCGGGTTTGCGTTCGGCTACCAAATCGCAGATCAAGCGGGCGTAGACCTCCGCATCGTTTTGGCGCAGGCGCTCGTCGCGACAGGCCAGGACTTCGTCGGCGCCCGCGCAAACCAGATGCTCCAGGTCCCCGAGCGAGCCCTCGGGGCTCATGCCGACCAGTGCCACCAGACGGCAGCCGCGAGCATCGGCAAGCTCGCGCCCCTTGCCCATAAGCTCATAGGCAACGGGAGTCACCGTATCGTGCTCGTCGGTCTGCACGAAGACCCAAATGTCTCGATATGCATCAAGGTCCACCGCACCAGCGGCCTCGTCACACTCGATCGAGATAGCGTTGACAGGGCAGGCGTCGACGCACCCACCGCATAGGATACAGCCGTCGGTTACGCGGGCGCATCGGTTGGGACGCTCGCCCTCCACCACAATGCCGCCCGAGGCGCAGGCGCGAACGCAGCGACCGCAGCCGATACAGGCTTCGCTATCGATAATCAGTCCGCTCATCTATGCCATCCCCTCGATGATCTTGGCAAGTTTTGCCGCCTGCTCGGACGCCGTTCCGTCAACGGCCTCGCACGTTTGGTCACGGTCGGGCACAAACGAGCGCACGACCTGTGTCGGCGACCCGGCAAGACCGCAACGCGCGGGGTCGGCGTTCACGTCGGCGGCACTGACCACGCGCACGTCCGCCTCCTCCGCCGCGCGGATACCGGCAATACTCGGCATACGCAACTGGCCAATCTCCTTGGCAGTCGTCATCGCGCACGGCATCTCAAGGTACACCGTCTCCTCGCCGGCATCGCATCCGTGAACGAGCGCCAGCGAGCCACAGGTCGTAAAGCCCGCGCTCTGCACGCAGCTCACGTCGGTCACGCAGGGAATATCAAAGGCACCGGCAAGCTCGGGACCAATCTGGGCCGTATCGCCATCCACCGCCATCTTGCCGCAGATGAGCAGGTCGAAGTCCTCGTCGAGCGCCTCGATGCCGCACTTGAGGGCATAGGTGGTTGCCAGGGTATCGGCACCTGCAAAGGCGCGATCGGTCAGCAGCAGCGCGTCGTCGGCGCCTCGAGCGATGCAGTCGCGCAGCAGCGACTCGGTCGCGGGGATGCCCATCGACACCACCGTCACGCGCACATCCATGCCAAAGCCGATAAAGTCGTCCTTCAGCGCCAGCGCGCATTCCAAAGCGCTCGCGTCAAAGGGATTAATGACCGCCTGTTTGCCATCGCGCACGATGGTATTGGTCTTGGGGTCCATCTTGACCTCGGTGCTTCCCGGCACGGCCTTGACGCACACCACCATATGGAAATCGCTCATCTTCACGCGCCCCCTTTCTGGACGAGCTCATCCAAGAGCTTCTCCGAAAACAGGTTACCGCGGCCCAGCTGCCCGGCAGGATCGAGCTGGAGCTTAAGCCGTGCCGACTCGACCATGGCCTCGTGACCGTACATCGTCTCCAAGAAGCCCGCCTTGATCTTGCCGACACCGTGTTCGGCGGAGACGGCGCCGCCCATGACCGTGACCTCGGAAGCCCACCGGGCAAAGAGTTCTCCGCCGCGGCGGTATTCCTGCGCATCGCGCGGCAGAATGTTCACATGCAGATGGTTGTTACCGATGTGCCCCCAGGCGGCAGATTCAAGCCCACTTTCGGCCAACGTGCGGCGATAAAGGGCGATGACATCGGCCAAGCGTGCATTGGGCACCGACATGTCCGAGCCCAGTTTGGTGATGGCGGGATCCGTGCGGCGACGCTCGTCGATGAGCATGTTGACGCTCTCGGGCACCGCATGGCGGAAGAACCGCTGGCATTCGCGATCGACCTCGGTGCGCGCAACCCAGGTCGCGTCGTCGCGGCCACCCGCAAGCTCCAGTACCCACCCCAAGTGATACAGCTCCTCAGTCGCCCGAACTTCGTCGTCGCAGTCGAGCTCCACGTAGACACAGACCTTGGCCTCTTTGTCGAGCGCCGGCAGCGAGGCAAACGCCGTCGACTGCTCGCGCTGGCGACGTAGAATATCCAGGGCGCCAGCGTCGAAGTACTCGATGGCAGCCGCATGGGACAGGACGGGACGCACGGAATCGGTGAAGGACACGGCCTTGTCTTCGCTGTCAAAGAAACAGCTCACGCCCCAAACGACCGCAGGCGCCGCCTGCAGGGCAATCTCGAGCTCGGTGATGACGCCGATTGTGCCACACGCACCGATAAACAATTCGATGGCATCCATATCGTCAGCAACGAAATAGCCCGAAGCATTTTTGGTCTTGGGCATGGTGTAGTCGGGAAGGTCAAGCTCGAGTGCACGGCCCACTGCCGTCACGAGCGACAGGTGGCGGCCCTGGGCAAAAGCCTCGCCGCGCTGAAGCTCAAGCAAATCGCCATCAGCCAGCGCGACGTGGAGTCCCGTGATATGCGGGCGCATGGGGCCGTAGGCGTAGCTGCGGGCACCGGAGGCGTTACATGCCGCCATGCCGCCCAGACAGGCAGACGCCTCGGTGGGATCGGTGGGAAAGAACTGCTCGGGGGCCTCTTGAAACTCATCGTAGGCCTTAAGCGATGCCTGGTCCCAACCAGCGGTCGGCAGCACCTTCTTGCTCAGCTGCTTGCGCAGCTCCGAGAGCACAACGCCCGGCTCCACGCGCAGCAGAAATTGGCCTTGTTCATCGCGGCGAAGGCCAAAGTAGCGATTCATACGGGAAGTATTGAGGATATGCCCGCCGTGGGGCACGGCACCGGCGGCAAGGCCGGTTCGGGCGCCCTGAACCGTTACCGGGACACGCTCGGCATGGAGCTTTTCCAAAATGGCACGGACCTCGTCTTCCGTTGTCGGAAACGAGATGCTCGAGGCCTCGCCCGATGCGCGAGACTCATCGCGACCATACTCTTCAAACTCGTCGGTGAAGGGTTTGATGGTTGCAGACACGCGAACTCCCCCTTTAGCTAACTACAGTGTTTGCAGGGAGATGTTACCGCATCGTTTCGTCGACGTGTTCGAGACCGTCTCCATAATTGGCGATTTTTACGTTCGTGCAATTCGGCGAGCGGCTTGATTTCCTCGGCAGGCGATGCTTTTGACACATATGGCCCCGCCGTCGCCGACCGCGCGATTGTCGCTCGAAAAAAGTTGGAGTATTTTTTGCCGCCTTTTACCTGCGGAGATGCCAATCCGTCAAGCATTTGGTCAGAAATTGGTCAAGTAGCGGCTGATACCGTCGGCGTCGACAGCCAAACCGATAGTAGTTTTGGCCCAGAAGCAGGGAGGTTCCCATGGCATATTACTGGCCCCAGTACGGCATCGCCATCGAAGTCGACGACGATCCCTATCTCCTGCCTTTTGACGAAGAGGCATTCCCCGATACGACGGTCTACCACGTTACCACCGATGTGATCTGCGACCCCGAGTCGTTCTCGGCGCTCGCCCACCACATCGCGCATATCCACGACATCGAGCTCCCTCCCGACTTCGAAGAACTCGTCTACTCGCGCCGCCTGATGCTTCACATGCTCTTTGGAGCGGACCCGTCCACCTTTGCGCGCATCTATGCCGCCAAGGATGCCGCATGAGCGCGAAGAAGCCGCCCCACTTTGCAGGTCTGGGGCATCGCAGGAAGCTCATCGTTGCCTGCTTGGCCATCGTCTGTGCCCTTGTCGCCGTAGGACTATACGCTTGGCAGTCGCAGCCCGTACCCGAGGCGGGCGCTTCGGTTACGACGGCCGAGGGCAAAACGCGTCAGGAAATCCAAGATGAGCTCGACGCCATCGTCCGCGACAACATGATGACGATTTCGGTCGCACCGGTCGCTCAGCTGCAGGAGGACGGCAAGCTGCGCGTCAACGTGCAAAACGTCCAAGACAATAAATTTCCCCAGCGATTCCGCGTCATCCAAAACGACGAGACCATGTACGAATCCGGTGTGGTCGAGACCGGCAAGACAATCGAAACGTGCCCCGCCGGCGACATCAAAGAAGGCGAGGCGTACATCGAGATCCAGGCACTCGATGCAAAGACCCTCGACAGCCACGGCAATCCGACACGTGTCAAGGTACGGGTTGAGCAAGCCGAGAACTAGCTTTCCGGCCGACGCGGCACCGCACGCAATTCACCAGCATTCGTCCAATCATCGCGGGGACGGCCCGCGGCGAATAGAAAGGAACGACCATGGACATCACCAGGAACATGAACGGAGCCAGAGCGCTCGTCGTGGGCGCAGGGCTCGCGCTCGCGCTCGCAATGGGCGCCGCCCCGACGCCAGCTATGGCAGCCGGACGCGTTGGAACCACGAAAGTAATGGTCAGGACCGAGATCGACAACGTTGAGTTCAAAGTTCCGACGGTTATTCCCTTCGTCGCCAAGGCCGACGGCACGCTTCAGGGCCCCTCTGAAGACGCGACCACCATCGACAATCATTCGGCCTACGGCATCCATGTCACCAACATGAAGATCGACGCCGTGAACACCTGGACCATTGCTGCCGACGCCAAGGCCGGAACCGCACAGAACTCCATCGACTTTAAGGTCGGCCCCGACGGCGCACTCCAGAACGCCAGCGCCGCAATGCAAGGGACGGGCCTCGATCTTTCCAAGAACGCAGCCTTCGACATGGGCTACCAGGGCATTGCCGGCGGCACGGACAAAATTAAGCTCAAGACAAGCGGAAACGTCGCCCGCGTCACGCGCGACATCTTCCGCGTAACCGGCGAAGGCGATCAGGTTGCAACGATCACCTGGACGGTCGAGCCCGGTGCGCACACGGCATAAGGCCGTCGCCCTGGCCGCCGCCGTCAGCATCCTAGCGTTTGGGCCAGCCATGGCCTTTGCCCAGCAAGAACAGGCTCAGGCCGCCACGCAAGTGACGGTCGACCTCTCGGAGCTCGACCGCGGCGACCGCGAGGAACCGTTGGCGCAGACAGGCGACAGACGATGGCTCTTGGCAGCAGGCGCCACAGCAGCAGGCGCGGGAACCGCCGGCCTCGGTCTGCACATCAAACGCAGCTAGAAACAAAACACGGACAGACCGCACTAAATTAGCTAAGGAGACCCCATGGCATCGAAGAACCTTTTGCCCGTCGTCGCACTCTGCGGCGCGCTCGCAACCGGAACGCCTGTCGCCGCTTGGGCGACTCCCGCCATGGCAGACTCCTTACCAGCAGCCCTAAGTTCCGCACCAAACCCGTCGAGCGCCATTGCGTGCAAGCGTTTTTCGATCGCACAGGCCGCGATCTCAACCTCGGGATGCCTTCGTCGTAATACGGACGGCTCGATAGTCGTGGATATCAAGCGTTCGAACAAGGCAAACGGCTCCCAGGCGGGGTGCGCCGTCTGCACGTGGCGCTCGGTTGTGCTCGATGCGGATGGCGATCCATGCAATTTAGAGCTGCGCATCGACATCGCTTCGGTCGATGACTCGGCGAACGGAGCGAAGGTCGCCTTCGACGGTACGTTTTTTGAGAAAGGAGGCGGTATATGTCTGGGCTGCGCCGCCGCGAATGCAGACGACACGCAGCCCACCCTCTCATTCACGGCATCGTTGCGGCTGACCAAAGCCGGTACCGATGCCATCGCGGCGGGAGAAGCGTCCCTGCTGTTCTACGCCGTCAGCGCCAAAGACACAGACGCTCATTTCGAGAAGCCAGCCGGATCACTCAGCCTTACACGAGGGATAGAGGCAGGCCCTATTGAAATCGATGCCCACGCGCAAAGCAGGCAACGCATTCTTGCCGACCCGGCGCTTCTCGAAATGGAGTGGAACGGATCCGGAGCCATCGGAATTCTCCCCTCCGCGTTTGACGCCAAGACGCCCCCCTCAAACGACGAACCCATTAACGCAACCATACAAGAAGAGGGCGCGGACAAAGAGGCAGATGCGGGCGACACGCCGCCGCCGACAAACGGCGTCCCAGCTTCTTTCGAAGCACCGAATGAGCCCGCTACCGATCCAAACGATACCGAGCTCGTGGACAGTCTGGGGCTTGCTGATCCTCAAGAGATCGATGAAGGTAACTGCTGCGTGCTTGCCGCGCTCGACCACACGGAGGTCATCGACGCTGCGAACATCGAAGTTGCCGCCGCCAATCAGCCCGTCCGCAAGTCAGCCATCATCGCATTTCCTGAATCCATCGAAGTCGTCTTTTTGCCATCGGGCGAGGTCGTGGCCCCAACACTGCTCACCTTGTTGGGCGCCAAGAATACTCGAAACGAAATTAAAAAGGTCACGGTTGTCGACCCTGCAACCACCGCCAAGCTGCGTCTATACGCCGTTGCTCCAAACGGAGGCAAGACCTTAGAATTCGATGGTGACACACTCCTAGCCTGGCGACGTCTGGACATTATGCAAGACGTCTCGTATCAGATCGAACTCGAAGGGTTTGATCGTGCCCGCGATGCCAATATCATCGCCGCGGCTATTGAATCCCCACAGCGGCTTATGACACTGCGCTTTGACTACTATCCCTATGTCCCGACAACCACCTGAGGCTTAAATGCTGCGCATCGTTCCTAATACCACTTATATAACGTATTAGATGGGTTGCGATGTGCCTCGCATTTCGTTCTGCTACGATTGCCACGTTGGCATCAATACAGGAGGGCTCATGCCGGGCTTGGGAACAATCATCAACGTTGTGCTTTTAGTTGCGGGCGGTCTTTTAGGATTAGCGAGCGGCCGCTTCATTACACCGCGCATCCAAGACACGCTCATGAAAGCATCGGGGCTGTGCGTCCTGTTTATCGGCCTTGGCGGCACCATGCAGAAGATGCTCCTTATCGATGGGGAGGCGCTGGCGACCACTGGTACCACCATGCTCATCGTCTCATTTGCGCTCGGTTCGCTCATCGGCGAGGCCGTCAACTTGGAAGCCGCCATCGAGAACCTTGGCGAATGGCTCAAGCGCAAGACTGGCAGTGAGGACGATAACGAGTTCACCAACGCTTTTGTCTCGACTTCACTCACCGTCTGCATCGGTGCCATGGCTATCGTGGGATCAATCCAAGACGGCCTGCTCGGCGACTGGTCCACGCTCGCCCTCAAGGGAGCGCTGGACTGCATCATCGTCTGCACCATGACGGCGTCGCTCGGCCGCGGCTGCATTTTCTCCGCCCTGCCCGTCGCCGTGTTCCAGGGGACGATCACGCTGTTTGCCGGCGCACTCTCCCCCATCATGACCACGGCAGCCCTCGACAGCCTTTCGCTCGTAGGCTCCATGCTCATCTTCTGCGTCGGCGTCAACCTCATCCGTCCTCAGACCTTCCGCACGGCCAATATGCTCCCCTCCGTTGTCATAGCCGTCATCTACGCCCTCCTGTTCTAAATCTATCTACGCAGCGGTATCTCGAACACCTGTTTGATGCTGTGCTATGATATGAGGTCACCGTAGCTGCGTTCGAGAGGAGGAGCGGTGGCCGACCAGGACATCAAGATGCTCATCGAGCGCATTATGGCCGAGGCCCGGACCCATCAGTCCGCCCGTTTCTCAAACGAAATCTACGCAGACGAGCCGATTCTCAAAACCGGCCGACAGATGCAGAACTTCCTCCCCGACCAGTACCGCAAGATGCGTGAGATATCGCGTTGGCAAGAAGACCCCAAGGGCGGTGCGGGCCGTTGGCTTTCGGAAGCCGAGCTTTTTTACCGCCAGGGCCTGCTGATGGCCGACTTTGAGGACGACTGTCCCTACAACGGCACCTTTAAGTCGTACTTTCCCACCTACAACGCCATGAGCGACCGGCAGCTGCGCGGCTACTTTACCTGGCGTGCCCAAGTGCGCCGCGGGAATATCGAGGAGACATCGACCTCGTTTGCGTTTCTGTATCTCTATGAGCTGATTTGCGGCATTGGCGTAGATAATCCGCTCGATGGTTTTAACAAGATCAAGGCCTTTTGGGATGCCTACCGCGCCTTTGAGCCCGGCATCGACCGGTTTGCACGCGTGTGGTTGCAGGATTACGCCGTATTCCATGGGCTCGACCCCAAGCTGCTTCGCGACTCTAAAACCGTCATGTTCGATAACGCCCTTATCGAGCTGCGGCGCGCGGCACGAGACCTTGTACCAGCACCGGCACCGTCCGGTCAGACCCCTAAGCGTCGCAAAACCTCCGAGCCCACGCTCCCCCTTCCACCCGATGAGGTGCGCGAGGAGCGACTCATGGCCGCCATCAACGCCCTCTCCACGTACAACCTAAGTAACTCGCGGCTCGACCGCAGCCACCACCGCGATCTGCGCCACGTGGCATGCGCCGTGTATGTCCGCATGGCGCGCTACTATGACACGCACCGAAAGACCGGCATCGTGGCGAGCTTGTTTGGGGAGGAGACGGCCATGCCCTACACCATGTTTGCCTCGGCCGTATTCTTTGCGCCCAAGCGCCACGAGGACTGCGAATACCGCCTAGATCCTATCCATATCTACCGTTGCCAAAACGGCTTTTGGGAATGCATGCGTATCCATGGCAGCAGGCAAAAGAGCAGCAAGCTCGGTGAAATGATGCGCGCCTGCGACCAACACCTGCGCCTGGCGCTGGACCCCGCCCATCCCCTTAAGGAAGAAAAGGTCCCCAAATATCTGGCCAAGATTATCGATGACGAGATTGTGGAATGGCTTTCGTGGGACGCCGCACACCAGCCCGTCAAGATCGATATCGATCTGAGTCAGCTGGGGCACATTCGGAGCGCCGCCGCGCAAACGCGCGAAGCGCTTTTGATCGACGAGGAACGCGAGGACGGCGCATCCGCAGAGGCCGAGGCAGCGGACTCAGGGCAACCGGAAGCCGAGCCCGTAACCGACGCGATTGTCGAACCGGTCGTGGCACCCATTCGGCAGGACTTGACCGACGAGCCGACCATATCCACCGAACAGTTTGGTGTCGTGGCACCGCTTCTCGCGCCGACGCCCGCGTTCGCAGCTGCTGCGCCCGCTGACGCCACAAACGAACTCGCGCCCGCCGCAGATGCCTTCCTTCGCGCACTGCTCGAGCAAAACGCAGCGCAAGCGACATCGGCAGTGGCGCACTCGGGACAGAGCGAGGACATGCTCGTCGATAGCATCAACGAGGCGCTCTTTGACCTGGTGGGTGACACCGTAATTGAATTTAGCGCGGCAGGGCCGCAGATTATCGAGGACTACAAAGCAGACGTGAGAGGATACCTAGACCATGAGTGATACCGCATCCGCAGCACCCCGCGTGCCCAAGCGCGTCGCTGCCGTCATTCTCAACTCGCTCAAGGGCGGCGTGGTCCCGCGCATCGGTCTTCCCTACATCACCGTAGGGCGCGAGGTCGAGATCCGCGCCCTGCTTACCGATCTGAGTCTCATCGCCGATGGCGGCGCAAGCTTCCGTTTTTTAGTCGGTCGCTACGGCGCCGGCAAGAGCTTTTTGCTCCAGACCATCCGCACGCACGCCATGGGCGAGGGATTCGTCGTCGCTGATGCCGACCTGTCGCCCGAGCGCCGTCTGCAGGGCGGTCAGGGACAGGGCCTTGCCACCTACCGCGAGCTCATCCGCAATATATCGACCAAGACGCGCCCCGAGGGCGGTGCGCTCAACCTTATTTTGGATCGCTGGGTCGCCTCGTGTGCCGACGTCGACGAGTCGGTCGTCAATGCCCAGCTGGCCCCGCTCGAGGAGATGGTCCACGGCTTCGACTTCGCCCGCATGCTCCGACGCTATCGCACGGCCGTATCCGAAGGCGACGAAGAGGCCATGAGCCGCGTGACCAAATGGATCCGCGGCGAATACCGCACCAAGAGCGAGGCTCGCGCTGAGCTGGGCTCCTCGACCATCATCAGCGATGACGACTGGTACGACTACGTCAAACTCATCGCGCGTTTTTTGGTTTGCAGCGGCTACAAAGGCATGCTGGTGCTCATCGACGAGCTCGTGAATCTGTATAAGATTCCCAACGCCATCACGCGCCAGTACAACTACGAGAAGATCCTGACCATGTACAACGACACGCTCCAGGGCAAGGCGCAGTACCTGGGCATGATCATGGGCGGCACGCCAACCTCCATCGAAGACCGCCGCCGCGGTGTGTTCTCCTACGAGGCCCTGCGCAGCCGACTCGCTCAAGGCCGCTTTGCACGCGAGGACCTTAAGGACATGCTCGCGCCCATCATCCGCCTGCAGCCACTCACCTACGAGGAGTTGCTGGTGCTGATCGAAAAACTCATGCAGATCCATGCCGGATACTTTGGCTGGACGCCCACGCTTACCGAGAATGACTTGGTGGACTTTCTCAAGATTGAGTTCGGCCGCGTGGGAGCCGATACACACCTGACGCCCCGTGAGGTCATTCGTGACTTTATCGAACTGCTCGATATCCTGTGTCAGAACCCCAATGCAAATGTGGCCGAGTTGCTGCAAAGCGTCGGCGGCGACGCGCTGGCGCCGGCAGCCGCAACAGGCGACACCGGCACCGCAGACGGCGACCGTAACTTCGCCGAATTCACCATCTAACCTGCCAAAAAGGGACAGGTTTATTTTGGTAGGTTCTATCTGGGCAAACGTTGAGACTGTAATGCAGCAAGCCGTTGCCAGCCGCGTTAAGAGATTCGTTTTTGAGAGGAGGCCCCGTGAACGCCTTTGACCGCTACGCCCCGTTTATCCAAGACTTCATCTACTCCCACGATTGGGAGAGCTTGCGCTCTATCCAGGTTGCGGCGGCAGATGCCATCTTTAACACGCAGGACAATGTGCTCCTGACGGCATCCACGGCTTCCGGCAAAACCGAGGCAGCCTTTTTTCCCATCCTGACCGAGTTTTGGGAGAGGCCGCCCGCAAGCGTGGGCGCCCTCTACATTGGCCCCCTCAAGGCGCTCATCAATGACCAATTCGTCCGCCTCAACGATCTGTGCGAAGAAGCCGATATCCCTGTCTGGCACTGGCATGGCGATGTCTCGCAGTCGCACAAGGCTAAGCTCATCAAAAAACCGAGCGGCATCTTGCAGATTACGCCCGAGTCACTCGAGGCGCTCCTGATCCATAAGCACATGGCGATCCCTCGTATATTCTGCGACCTGCGCTATGTGGTTATCGACGAAGTCCATTCGCTCATGCGCGGCGACCGCGGCGGGCAGACGCTCTGCCTTATCGAGCGGCTCTCGCGCATGGCAGGCGTGCAGCCCCGCCGCATCGGTCTGTCGGCAACCATCGGCGACCCCGAGCGCACGGGCGCCTTCCTGTCGCAGGGGACGGGACGCAACTGCGTCATCCCCCGTTTTGAGGAGCCGCGCCGCGTGTGGCGCATCTCCATGGAGCACTTCTACAACTCGGGTCCCCAGGCGCAGCAGCGAGGATTCGCGAGCACAGGTCCGCAGGAAGCTGAGGTGCTCGCATGCGAGCGCATTGAGGCAGCGGCACCAACGGCACTGCCCGCCGGCGCCCAAGACATGCGTCACAGCGGACAGCTCACACAAGAGGAGCGCCGTCAACGTCGTGAGCGGGCACGGGGCAAGGCCGCACCCAAGGACCGCCGAACTTCCTCGGCCCCCGAGGGCGAAGTCGACATCCCACGAGCGACCGAGCAGGCGCTTCTCAACCCCACCGACACGGCGCCCGACAACGCCGACCCCGGTATGGGCTATATCTTTGAGCATACGCGCGGCCGCAAGTGCCTGGTCTTTGCCAACTCGCGCGAGGAGGCAGAGGCCGTGTGCTCCATGCTGCGCAGCTACTGCGAAAGTCGACACGAGCCCGACCGCTTTCTCATCCATCACGGCAATCTTTCGGCATCGCTGCGCGAGACGGCCGAGGAGCTCATGCGCGACGAGGAGCAGGCGCAGACAACCGTCACCACCTCTACGCTGGAGCTCGGTATCGATATCGGCCGCCTGGAGCGCGCCTTCCAGATTGACGCGCCGTTTACCGTCAGCTCCTTTTTGCAGCGCATGGGGCGCACAGGCCGTCGCGACCTTCCGCCCGAGATGTGGTTTGTCATGCGCGAGGAAGAACCCGAGCCGCGCACGATGATGCCCGAAACCATTCCCTGGAAGCTCCTGCAGGGTATCGCGCTCGTACAACTCTATCGCGAGGAAAAGTGGGTCGAGCCGCCCGAGCTCGATCGACTCCCCTACAGCCTGCTCTATCACCAGACTATGTCGACCCTCGCCAGCACCGGCGAGCTCACGCCGGCCGAACTAGCCCAGCGCGTGCTCACGCTCAGTTATTTCCACCGTGTCTCGGCAGACGATTACCGTGTGCTGCTACGTCACCTCATTAAGATCGACCATATCCAGGTCACCGAAGGTGGCGGGCTCATCGTGGGTCTCGCGGGCGAGCGCATCATCAACAACTTTAAGTTCTACGCTGTGTTCCAGGAAAACGAGGAGTTCACCGTCCGCAGCGAGTCGGCCGAGCTGGGCACAATCGTCAATCCCCCACCGCCCGGTGAGCGCATCGCCATCGCAGGCCATTGCTGGATTGTCGAGGAAGTGGACTGGAAGCGCCACACTGTCTTTGCCACGCAGGTCAAGGGCCGGGTGCCGGCCTACTTTGGCGACTGCCCCGGCGACATCAATACACACGTACTCGAGCGCATGCGCAAGGCGCTCAACGAGCACGCGACATATCCGTACCTCATGGGTAACGCACGGGCCCGCTTAGCGCAGGCTCGTCATACGGCCAAGCTTTCGGGCGCGGGAACTAAGCCGCTCATCAACCTGGGTGGCGACACCTGGGCGCTCTTCCCCTGGCTGGGCAGCTACGCCTTTTTGGCGCTCGAGCGCATGCTCAAGATTAAGTGTGCCGCTGAACTGGGCCTTCGCGGACTCGACCCGTCACGTCCGTACTTTATGCAGTTTAAGATGAAGGCCGACGAGGAGACGTTCTTTGAGGTGCTCGCCGCCGAGGCCGAGAAGGACTTCGATCCCATCGAGCTCGTCTATCCCGGCGAGGTGCCTTACTTTGACCGCTACGACGAGTTTGTTCCCGAAGAGCTCGTGCGCAAAGGCTTTGCCGAAGGCGTGCTCGACATCGAGGGTATGAAGCAGCGCGTCCTCAGCTGGCGCGACCACGCCTAAGACCAGTCTTTTTTGGGACGGGGAGACTTACTTGTCGTGAAGGACGGTACCGAGGAAGTCGGTGTCGAAGGGCACAGCTTCGGCAAAGGCGTAGTCGCCGTCGCTGGCGATGAGCAGATAATTCTCCTCGCCGCCGAACTCCGTATCGCCACAAGGCACCACCCAGGCGCGAGCGAACACCTCGAGTGCCGTGGCAACGCAATCGCGCAGGAACGTCACATCGCTCCCCTCGTTTGCGCTCACGATATTGGCAACGTAGATGCCGCCGGGGTTGAGGCTGCCCCGCACTAGACGCAACGCCTCAACGGTCGCCAGCTCGCGCACGGGCTCGGCACCGCCAAAGCAATCGCTCACGACCACGTCGTAGCGACGATGGCCCACGCTCGTCACACCCAGATACGAGCGAGCCTCAGCGGTTATCACCCGCAGGCGATCGCCCGCCGCGCGCTCCAGCTCGTCTAGGTAGAACCAGCGGCGCGCCAGGCGCGTAATCTCTCCGTCATACTCGATGACGTCCATGCGCAAGCCCTCGTGCGACATCAGCGCGAACTTGGGATAGGCAAACCCGCCGCCACCCAGCACAAGCATGCGGTTGATGCCGAGACCATAAGCATCGCGCATCGCATCCTCGGACTCAAACACGTCGTCAAACGCACGATAGTACGCAAAGACGGGCTCCGCCCAACGCTCACCAACGTAGCTTGCGCTTTGGTAGACGCCGCCTTGCACCAACACGCGAATCTCATCGCCGTCCCCATCGTGCACGCGCTTCACACGCGCCAACCCATTGCAGGTTCGCGCAACCTGCAGACAGGCAGCACGAACAGCGACGGCGGCCGCACCAAGTGCCGCGGCTCCCAGGGCAACGCCGGCAACGACGCCAGCAGAAACACTCGGCTTGTTCATCTAGAGCTCCTTTTGCAGATAGAGTCCATGATCGTAAAAACCCAAATGGCGATAGTACTCGCGCGTACCAATCGCGCTGATCACGTTGATGCGCGTATAACCCGCATCCCGGGCAATCTCGCACGCACGCTCTACGAGCAAACGCCCCAACCCGTGATGCTGCGCCGCCTGGCCCTGGTCGCCCACGCGTGCCGCCATGCCATACACGTGCACCTCGCGAATCATCGCCTCGTCCGGCGTCGTCGGCAACTCGTCCGCATGCGCGGCAACAAACGAATGGTCGGGCAGCGACAACCGCAAAAAGCCCGCGATCTTGCCCTGCGGCGTCACCCACTGCAAAAAGCGCTCGTGCGTCACCGGCGTCTCGTACGCCACCTCCTCGTCAAGGGTCAGCTCATCCAAGTCGGCGCCCGCCGTGCTGATCTCGCGATAGCGAATCTCACGCACTGTCGTACCGTCACCCTGAGCAGCCAGGCGGTTCTCAACGAGCTGGCGCAGGTTGGGCTTCTTGTTGCCCACCATGATGTCGTCGGAGCTAAAGTCGCGGATCATGCGACTGATGCGGCAGAACGCCGGCGTCACCACGATGTCGTCGGCCAGCACATCGAGCAGCTCATCCTCGGTATAGGGGCGCCACTCGCCGCGCTCATAGCGGCCCACCAGACGCGAGCCCTCGATGAGCGCACACGGATAAACCTTGACCTCGTCGGGCATAAAGGCCCCTTCGGTCATAAAGCGCTCGTAGTCGCGCTTGTCCCCCTCGGGCGTGGCGCCCAGCAGGTTAAGCATAAAATGCGCGTGGATCTTAAAGCCAAACAGACGCGCAAGCGAAAACGCCCGCTCAATCTGCGCCACCGAAATGCGACGATCGTTGATATCGAGCAGGTGCTGGTCGAGACTCTGGATGCCCATCTGAATCTTGGTGCAGCCCAGGCGGCGGATAAGCGTGAGGGCCTGCGGCGTTACAGCATCGGGGCGCGTCTCGATAACGAGCCCTACCACGCGATGCTTCGCCGTCTCGTTGATGCGCTGCTGGCGCTCAAGCTCCTCCATCGTTGCCATCTGCCACTCGGCAACCTCGCCCCATGGCGTACCGGGGCCGTACAGACGACGTACCGCGCGGTTGTAGCCGCCCACGGCAGCATCCACACGCTCCTGCTCGTCGGCAACACCGCTCGCAAGCTCGGCCTCATCGGTCGCAATACCGGCGGCCCGATAGCGTTCGCGACGCTCCGCCACCACCGGCGGCAGGGCATCGGCGGGAGCGCCATCGAGCAGGCGCCCTGCCTCGGCACGGCTGATGCCCGGACGCGCCAACATGGGGTTGGCCGCCACGCCGGCGACGGCATCGTCATTGAGCGCACGGAAGAGCTCCGACATGAACCATGTCTGATAGCCTTCCGGATAGTCGCTCCAGGTACCGCCAAGCACAATGAGCTCAATCTTGTCGGTCGCATGCCCCATCTGCGAAAGCGCGGTCAGACGAGCGCTCACCTGCAGATACGGGTCAAAGCAATTTTGCTCCGCACGGGCGCATGCCGGCTCGGCATGCAGGTAGCTTTTGGGCATGCGCAGATCGTTGGGGCAAAACAGACAATCGCCCGAGCACGGCCACGGCTTGGTGATGACGGTAATGGTCGCCACGCCCGAAGCCGTGCGACGAGGCTTCATACGCAGCACCTGCAACAGTCGACGTTCCAGCTCGGCATCGACATTCCACCCAGCCCAACGAGCCGGCTCCTCACGTTTTACCCGCTGGTAGAACGGCAGCAGACGGCGCTTGGCCAAATCGCGTTTGTCAGCACCCTCACGGCGCGCCTCGGCATGTATCAGTTTGACGAGCGCTTTGTCGTCCACGGTCTCGCCGCGACGCAGAGCCTCGAGTATGTTCAAGATAATCTGTTCCATGTCCCCATTGTAAAGGTAAAGGCGCCGGAGCCGATCTCGGCTTCGGCGCCTTCATCAAACAGCGCAGCTATGTCTTCGCCTAGGCTTTCGCCTGCCTCACTACTCCGAATCAAACGACATGTCGCCCGAATCGACTTCAAAACGATACGTGGCAGACTTATCGCCGTTATCGAATTCAAGATTCAAAATGGTCTCGCCGTCGTAGCCAAGCGGAAGGAAATCGCTCTCGAAGTCGCCACTGCCCAAGGTGAGGCTCGCCTTAAAGCTCGTAGAGCTCGGAACCGTCATCTCCACATCGCCCGAGCCCACACTCACGTCCATCGACTTCGCGGGGGCCTGGTAGAGCTCGAACGTCACATCGCCTGAACCGACCTCAGCACTGAGCGCATCAGTCACGCTGCCCGCAAACTCTACATCTCCCGCACCCAGGAAAAGGTCGAAACCATCACAGGTGACACCGGCAATCTGCAGATCACCCGAGCCCACGTGCGCGTTGACTCCCTTCAGATGTTCGGCAACACGGCGCGGCAGCTCGACCGTAACTGAGCGATCGATTGCCTTACCGTCATCACTTCCAAACTGGGAAACCTTGAGCGTCGAGTCCTCGACGGATGCGATGTTCTGCGTCGCGGCCTTGGAGGCATCCATACCATTGGCAACGCGTCCCCGCTCGATAACGCGAGCCTTGTTGCCATCAACAACCTTGACGTCCACCGAAGCCGCATTGATATCGAAATCGAGGTAGCGGAACTCATCGGCATCAAAAGTCATGCTCGAAAGTTGCTGAGGCCGAGCGGAATAGCTGCCGTCGTCCAAGAGATCGTCATCGTCAAACATATCGTCAAAATCAGACAAATGGCCAGATAGAATACCGGTCGTACGCACCATATCGGAATGAGCCAATAGCCGCGAAGTGCCAAAGACAAGCCCGATGATGAGCACAAACGCTCCGATGCCAACACCCAAGCGTATCTTGGATTCATGCGAAAGCTTCATCATTCATCACCCTCTTTGGCACATGGCTCAGCGGTGGCCGCGGTAGTCACGTCAGCATCAACCGAAGCGGAAACATTCTGAGCCCTAGCTGTCACCGGTGCCGGGCCGACCTGGATATCCCCACGCGCCCAATCGCCATCGAGCGCACGTGCCACCCAGTGATAGATGGGAATCGTAAAGAAGATCAGTGCGGCAAAGGGGCCGGCACCAAACAGGAACATCAGCAAAAAGAACAGCAGCCAGCACACGGCCCAATACGGGAACGACTGGAACGGGCCCTTCACCGGAGTCGAGCCAACCGCGGTGCCACTCGTCGCCTGCGCCGTAGCGGCATTGGCGGCCTGTGCACTCCAGCTTGCCGCTTGCGCCGCCTTGGCCGCAGCATCACTCGCCTGTGTTGCCGCCTCGGTAGCGCGCGCCGCCGCCTCATGGGTGCGAGCACGCTCTGCCGCCTCGGCCTCGCGCTGACGGGCGCGGTCCTCGTTCTCAAACTCGATATCGTCCTCAATCTCGTCGCTCGGATTGAGCAACTCGTCCAAGCTCACGCCATAGAGTTTGGCGAGCGAGATCAGGTTCTCGGTATCGGGCGAGCTCTCCGCGCGCTCCCATTTACTGACCGCCTGGCGCGACAGCCCCAGCTTTCGCGCCAGCCCTTCTTGGCTAAAGCCTTTGCTGCGGCGAAGGTCGGCGAGCCGCTGCGCAGTTTCTACATTCATGGTTCCTCCTATGTGATGCCAGCCGTGCCGCCGGACCGTTTTTGTTCTTAAGGCGCCTTGCACAGTTAAAAATCTATCCGCCACCGCCAAAAGCATGCCACCTATTCTAGTGAGATTTTTGACAACTGGCGGTTGCGGGCACATATGAGCTGCGGAAATGTGTCCAAACAAAGCAATGAGCCGCAGCTCGGTTGTCCCCGTTGCGGCGTTAACGGTAGTATGGTCGTACTGTTTATTTCGCACCGCTAACGGAGGGAGTTCCGCGCCGTGAACCGCGATTTCGCCTCATCGCTCATCCAGCTCAACAACACGTTCTATCGCGAGCACTCCGCTTCCTTTTCCGATACGCGCCAGGCCCCGTGGCCCGGCTGGGTACGCACCATGGATATCGCGCTCGAACAGCTCGACGTCGCCACGATCGAGCATCCCGTCCGCGTCTTCGATCTTGCCTGTGGCAATATGCGATTCGAGAACTTTGCCGCCGGCGGCGCACTTGCCGCCAAGGGCGTCGATGGCGCAAACCCCTCGGCAGATGCCAGCTGCCCGTTTGAGTTCTATGGTGTCGACTCGTGCCAAGACCTGGCCATCGATGCACATGGCCACGCGCTGCGCATTCCCAACCTGCACTTCCAGGAACTCGACGTGCTCGACGCCCTTATGAAGCTCAACCCCGCCGAGACGCCCGACGTGCTTTTCGACGCCCCGCTCACCGACATCTCGGTCTGCTTTGGCTTTATGCACCATGTGCCGTCGTGCGAGTACCGTGTACGCGTGCTCGACGCTCTGGTGCGCCAGACGCGCCCGGGCGGCATCATCGCCATCAGCTTTTGGGAGTTTATGAACGACGAGCGCATGGCGCGCAAGGCTGTTCGCGCCGAGGCCCGCGCCGAGCTCACCCCGCCGTTTGAGGGTTACGATTCCGCGCAGTTTGAAGCCGGCGACCACCTCATCGGCTGGCAAAACGACCGCCACGCCTACCGCTATTGTCATCACTTTGACGATCAGCAGATCACCGACCTGGTGCGCGGCGTCCGTACGTTCTACAAGAGTGGCGAGGTCCCCGTGCGCGAGCTTGAGCGTTTCCATGCCGACGGTCGCAGCGGCGAGCTCAACCGCTATGTGATTCTCAAGCGCCTGTAGGTATCGGCGACTCGCCGCCGGGCTGCACCGCATCTTTCGGGCAAGCTATGCCCGCCCCTTTTCAATCCATTGACGGAACGTGCAGCTATGCGTTCCAAACTTATGACCAAGGAGCCTCATGGGAGCCGTCCACGTTCGCACGCCTAAGAACTTTGTGCTCGAGGAGCGCCTGGAGCGCTACGCCGATGCGATTGAGACGAACCCCGAGGCCTATGCCGGAGATTGGCGCAAGGCCTGTGCGCCCGCAGGCAGCAAGCCCTTCGAACACCTTCACCTGGATCTTGGCTGCGGCAAGGGAACGTACCTTGTAGAGCGCGCGGCCCACGAGCCAAACACGCTCTTTATCGGCATGGACCAAGAGCCCATCTGCATCGCCTATGCCGCACAGAAAATCTGCGAGCATGAACTGACCAACGCACTCGTTCTGCCTCGAGGCGCCGCATCGCTGCCGCAGCTATTTGCCACAGGCGAGCTCGATGCCATCACCATCAACTTTCCCACGCCGCAGCCCAAGGCCAAGTACGCCAAAAAGCGCCTCGTCCATGTCGACCATCTGATGCTCTATCGCCCGCTCTTTGCAGCCGGCGCCACCGTAACGCTGCGAACCGACAGCAAACCGTTGCGCGATTACGCCCTGGGACAGTTTGCCGCAGCCGGCTACGATACGCTTTGGGTAAGTGACGACGTCCGCCGCGACCATCCCGAGCATCCCGAGACCGAATATGAATGCCGCACGCGCGAGATGGGCGCCGCCGTCTATGGCATTTGCGCTACGCCCGGCGCGGAACCCATCGAAGAGCAGCTCGCGGCGGGCCGCGCGCAGGAGCAAAGCCTTGCCTGCTACCTGCCCGAAAACCTCGATGAGCTCACCTACGTGCCTCTCGGCATGGAAGAGGCCGTCGAGAACTTCAGAAACCGTGCCCGCAAGGGCAAGAAGCGCCTGCCGCAAGAGTCCTAGGGGCTTCTGATGGTCGCGGCGTCAGCAAATAAGCGCGAATAGGCGCCAGCAAACAACCCTCAAACCTAAGTGAGTAGACTTTTTTGCAATAGCCAAGCACAACCCGCATAACGAAAACTAAAACCGCAGATAGAACCCTTGTGCAAAATCCATGTGCTCGCGACATCGCAAAAAGTCTACTCACTTAGCTGGCAACCGCACCAAACGGCCGGGCAGAACGCCCATTTCCTGCATTTTATTGCCTGCAAACGCATCGATGCGCCGCTACGCCATAATAGTTGGCGGACAATCGCGAGAGAAAGCAACCACATGGCACAGACCACGACAGATACCGCCGCCAGCACCGTCTCCGGCGCCGGCGCCGCCAGCTCATTCTCGGGCGGCACGGGAACCGAAGCCGAGTTTGGCTCGCTCGGCGCGCTCTCCCCCACCTGGTGGGAGCCCGAGGACGGCAGCGAGCCCGAACCGTGGCTCACGCCCGATCAAGCCTTCGAACGCTTCTTTGAATGGACGAGCGATCGCGGCATTGAACTGTGGGATCACCAAGAAGAGGCCCTCATGGATCTAGCCGCCGGTGACCATGTCATTTTAGGCACACCGACCGGATCGGGTAAATCGCTCGTCGCGCTGGGCATGCTCTTTATGGGCATGGCGCAGGGCAAGCGCTGCTACTACACGGCTCCCATCAAGGCTCTGGTCAGCGAGAAGTTTTTCGACCTTGTGCAGGTGCTCGGCCGCGATAACGTAGGCATGATTACCGGCGACACGCATATCAACACCAAGGCACCCGTCATCTGCTGCACGGCAGAGATCCTTGCCAACGACGCACTGCGCGAGAGCGAAGATGCCGACGTGGGCTGCGTGGCCATGGACGAGTTCCACTACTTTGCCGACCCCGACCGCGGTTGGGCCTGGCAGGTGCCGCTGCTCACCCTGCCCCACACGCAATTCATGCTCATGAGCGCCACGCTCGGCGATGTCACTGCCATCGCCGCCTCACTCGAGGAACACACCGGTGCTACCTGCGACTTGGTCGTCGATGCCCCGCGCCCCGTGCCGCTGAGCTACGACTACGTGACGACCTCCCTCGAGGGCACGGTCGAGCTCGCCATGCGCCGCGGCGAGGCCCCGCTCTATATCGTGCACTTTAGCCAGGATGCCGCCCTTGCAACGGCACAGTCGCTCGCCAATTTTGGCATCGCCAGCAAGGAGCAGCGCGAGGCCATCAAAGAAGCGGCAAAGGGGACGAGCTTCTCCACGGCCTTTGGTAAGATTCTCAAACGCCTGCTTGGATGCGGCGTCGGCGTGCACCATGCCGGCATGTTGCCGCGCTATCGCCTGCTGGTGGAGCGCCTGGCGCAGCAGGGCCTGCTGCCCGTCATCTGCGGCACCGATACGCTCGGCGTCGGCATCAACGTACCCATCCACACCGTGGTACTCACCGCGCTCACCAAGTTCGACGGCTACAAGATGCGTCGCCTGCGCGCCCGCGAGTTCCATCAGATTGCCGGTCGCGCCGGCCGCTCGGGCTTCGATACCGAGGGCATGGTCATCGCCGAGGCCCCGGAGCACGAGATCGAGAACGCCAAACTCATGGCCAAGGCGGGCGACGACCCCAAGAAGCTCCGCAAGATTAAAAAGAAGAAGGCCCCCGAGGGCTTTGTCACCTGGAACAAGCAGACCTTTGAGCGCCTGATCGAGACGCAGCCCGAGACGCTCAAGCCGCGCCTTCGCATCACGCACTCCATGGTGATTAGCGTGGTCGAGCAGGGCGGCGATGCCCGAGCCCGCGTACACGACCTCATCGAGACGAGCTTGCAGACCCCCGAGGAAAAGGCCAAGCTCGAGGTTCGCGCCGACGAAATCTTCGCCACGCTCATCGATTCCGGCGTCGTCGTTCGCACCGAGGTGCCGCCCGCGCCCGACGCCCCGACTGACGCCGCGCCAGACATCGACTATGCACTGACGGTCGATCTGCCCGAGGACTTTGCGCTCGACCAGCCGCTCTCGCCGTTTTTGCTTGCCGCGCTGGAACTGCTCGACCCCGAGAGTGAGACCTATACCATGGATCTGATCTCGATGGTCGAGGCAACGCTCGAGGACCCCAAGCAGGTATTGCGCGCGCAGGAGCGCGCCGCGCGCGACCGCGCGATGGCCGAAATGAAGGCTGACGGCGTCGAATATGAGGAACGCCTGGAGCGCATCCAGGATGTCACCTACGAAAAGCCGCTCGAGGACTTGCTCGATGCCGCCTTCGACAAGTACTGCCAAGAAGTACCTTGGGCCAACGACTACCAGCTCTCGCCCAAGAGCGTCCTGCGCGACATGCTGGAGAGCGCGAGCGACTTTAAGGGCTATATCCAAAAGCTCGGCATCGCCCGCTCCGAGGGCATTCTGCTGCGTTACCTGGCAGAGGCCTACCGTTCACTCGACCGCACCGTGCCCATCGAGAAGCGCGACGAGCGCCTGCGCGACATTATCTCGTGGCTGGGCTTTGTGGTGCGCTCGGTGGACTCGAGCCTGGTGGATGAGTGGGAGAACGCCGGCAACCCGGCAGCCCTCGATGCTGCGCCGCCGCAGGGCATCGACGAGGTCGTGGCGGACCGTCGCGGCTGCACGCTATTGGTGCGCAACGCGCTCTTCCGCCGCGTGACCCTTGCCGCCCGCGAGCACGTTCGCGACCTGGGCGAGCTCGACGACGACTGGGGCATGAGCGAGATCCGCTGGCAAAAAGCACTCGATGCCTACCATGAGCAGCACGAGGAAATCCTCACCGACGGAGATGCCCGCAGCGCCGCGATGTTTACCATCGACGGGAGCGACGAGAAGACCGATCACGTGTGGCACGTGCACCAGATTTTTGCCGACGAGGATGGCGACCACGACTTTGGCATCATGGGCGATGTCGACCTGGATGCCACGCAAGACGGCGGCGAGGTCATCTTCAAAAACTACCGCGTCGGCTTTATCGAGGACCTGCTCGAGGACTAGCCGTACATACTGGAACGAAGCGGGGCCGTTGGCAGTATCGCCAGCGGCCCCGCTTTTGCACTATACGCTATCCCCTACTCGGCATCCTCGACCTCATACGAATCCGCCTCGGCGGGCTCATCGTTTGCCCCTGTCGCAGCCCCGCGCGCCTCGTCAAACGCCGCCTTCATGGTCTTGTTGCCCCAGGTGAGCTTGCGAATGGTAAGATCGTCGGCCTTCTTGTTGGCTAGACGTAAATTGTTCTCGGAGGACAGCAATGCCTCCTTGGTTTTCTGCAGATGGCTAATCGTCTTGTCAATCTCCTCGATCGCCGTCTGGAACTTACGGCTCGCAAGCTCATAGTTGCGGCCGAAGTCGTTCTTGAACTTCTCCATCTTGGCCTCGAAGTTCGTGACGTCGATGTTCTGCTGCTTGTACTCCGCCAGCTCCTGCTTATAGCGCAGCGAACCCATGGCGGCGTTGCGCAGCAGCGTGATCATGGGAATGAAGAACTGCGGGCGGATCACGTACATCTTCTCATAGCGGTAACTCACGTCGACTATCCCTGCGTTATAGAGCTCGCTTTCGGGCTCGAGCAGTGTGCAGAGCACCGCGTACTCACAGCCTTTCTGGCGACGATCGTGATCGAGTTTCTTAAAGAAGTCCTCGTTTTTGTGCTTGGTCGCGGTCTCGTCGTTCTCGTTTTTCATCTCGAACATAATCGAAATGACCTCGTTACCGCTTGCGTCGCACTCGCGGAAGATAAAGTCGCCCTTGGTGCCCTCGGACGCATCGTTATCCTTCTCGAAGTACGCGTTAGGAAACGCCGTCATGCGCAGACGGTTAAACTCGGTCTCGCAGTGCTGCTCGAGCGACTCGCCCACCATCTTGGTGGACAGGCGGACCTTCATGTCCTTAAGGCGCTCAATCTCTTCGTCCTTGTAGCGAATCAGGTCATCGCTCGCGCGCTTGGCCTGCGCAAGCTCGAGCTCGTGTGCCGCCTTGACCTGTTCCTCGCGAGAATCGCGCACCGCCAGCTCGCTCGTCAGTTTGGCACGCGCCTCATCGCGCTCTCGCTCCGCCGCGGCGACCGCCTCTGACAGGTTCATTTTTGCCATCAGTTCCTGCTCGCGCAGCTGGGCACGCAGGCCCTCGGCCTCTTGCTCGGACTGAGCCTTTGCGGCGGAAAACTTCTCTTGCACCTTCGCGCGATAGTCAGCAAGCGCGCGCTCGGCCTCGCTGCGAGCGGCATCGAGCTCACGCTGCGACTCTACCGCGGCAGCGGCAAGCGCCATCTCCTGGGCCTTGTCCGCCGCGGCAAGCCTGGCCTGCAGCTCGGCAATCTGAGCGTCGCGTGCAGCTAAATCGTTTTGAGCAGCGTTGCGCGCCGCCGACTCGGCAAGCTTTGCTTCGTCATCTTTGCGCCCAAGCTGCGCACGCAGGCTATCAATCTCACGCTGGAGTTCGGCATTCTCTTTTTGAGCATTGGCTCGTGCCTCAACCGCCGCGCGCTGGCTTGCACTCTCACGCTCTGCGGCAGCGCCCTCGAGCTTAGCGCGCAGCTCGGCAAGCTCAGCATCGCGCTTGGCAACCTCTTGCGCCAGTTTCTGATCCGCAGCGTTCTTCTGCTCGACAAGCTGAGCGTCGCGTTGAGACTCCGCCTCCTGCAGGGCAGACGCCGAACGCGAACGCTCAAGCTCCAGCGCCTGCTCGCCCTCGCGTCGAGCCGCCGCTACGCGCTCATCAAGATCGCGCGAGAACTCGGCATCGCGCACTTGCTTGACGATATCCGCATAGCCGGACGCATCGACCTTAAAAACTTCGCCGCAATGCGGGCACTTGATCTCGTTCATAGCAGCTCCTCGATGGACGCAAATTTCAACCGCCTACACTCTACCGCGCCACGCGGACAAAAAAGGCGCCGCCGCCATAATGGCAACGGCGCCAGAACCACCACAAAGGTGCCTGTCCCCTTTGTGGTGGTTCGAGAATTACAGTCCAAAGAAGCCCAGGATTTGATCGCGGCTTACGGGTCTGTAGTCGTTGGCATCAAGGCCAACGTCATAGCGCAGGATCGGGCGTTCGCGATCGCGGTTGCGCGCGTTGGTGCGGTCTCCCCTGCTGTGGATATGCCCGTGCAGCATGATGGCGCCACGCGCCTTTCCATTCCAGCTGAGCATGGGGTAGTGGCTCATTACCAGGCGATGGCCTTTGGCGTAACCGGGAGCGACTTCCAGATAATCGCGCACGTCATCCCAGATTTGGGGCGCAGCTGGATCTTCCCAGTCGCCGTCATGGTTACCACGGATGAGCGTTACGTTCTGGCATTCGATACGCTCGCGCAGGCGCACCGCCTCCGCCATGGGCAAGCGATACGTAAAGTCTCCCAGGATATAGAGGCGGTCGTCCGCAGCCACGCACTCATTGATGGCATCGATGGCCTTGCGGTTCATCTCCTCGACCGAATCAAACGGTCGATCCATATCGTGCAAGATATTCGTATCGCCCAGGTGTAGGTCGGCGGTAAACCACATCATCGTCTATGCCCTCATTTCGCAACGCGTCAAACTGGTGCTAAGTATACAGACACAGCGATGCGGCGGTTAGCCAAAGAGCCCGCCGAACAGTCCGCGGCGGCGCTTGTCTTGCTTTTTCGAAGCGTCACCCTGAGTTTTCTTGTCCTGCCGTTTCCTACGGCCCTGCTCCAACTCATCGTCATCGAGTAGCATATCCCACCCAAACGGATCGTCTGTCAGATTGAACAGGTCATCGTCATCAAGCATGGCTGCCTCCCTTGCCGACTAGCGAGCATCCACCACATAGAGCCCAACGCGCACCTGATGCCACGGGCTGCGCTCGGGAGCAACCTGTTGCACGCGAGCCTCAAATACGTCCTCGTGGCCGTAATACATCATCAAGGACAGCGGGCCGACCTCGTTTCCCGGAACATAGCCAAGCTTGGTGTTGCCGTAATAGATCGCAACCGCCTCAGGGTCATGGGGATTATCGCGCTCGGCACACAGCGTCAGCTTATCGCCCGCTTTAAGATCGCCCAGGACCAAGGCGCCATCGGCATACTGAAATCCTGCAATGTGAAATGACAGAAGAACACGTGAAGGCTCGTACATAGCAGCTCCTCTAACAGCCGGATAAACCGGTGTGTAACCTTATTGAGAAGTCTACGGTCCCGTGCGGACACAAATACATCCTGTCTGCGTCCTTCAATCGTTTGCCTCAACGCTTGCGCGACAGAACGCTTGCAGATAAGATAGGAACACGGATGGCACCCGTTGCCGCGGGTCTTGCCAACTCCGATACACGTTTTCATCGTGAGAAGTGGCCGTCTTCGCTTACGCGGGGGCGGCTATTTCATTCGGCCGATAAACAGACCGAGTTCGATAGCCGCAATCAACAACGCCAATAACGAAATAACATCGCTTACGTTCATACCAAATCCCTTCTAAAGGGAGTTGGCCCATCCGTGCTCCATAACAGTAGTCTAACGCAAAATGCAGGTAATAGGAACACTTGTTCGTATTACCTGCGCCCTTTTCTAATGCACAAACATGCGCACGAATTTGTGCTTCCAGCTTGCGTAGGGCGCATACCGAAACGGCACGTCCAGCCAGGTTGCCTTGTTCACGATGCTCTTCTTGTGGCTAAACGTATCGAAGCTCTCGCGGCCATGGTACTGCCCCATACCGCTCGCGCCCATGCCGCCAAAGCCCATATGGCTCGTAGCCAAGTGCATGATGGTGTCGTTGACGCAGCCGCCGCCAAAGGGCACGTAGCGCACAAAGCGCTGTTGAACCGTACGGTCCTGGCTAAAGATATACAGGGCCAGCGGCGTTGGACGATCCGTAATAAACGCTTCGGCCTCGTCTAGGCTCTCAAACGTCAGCACCGGCAAGATGGGGCCGAAAATCTCCTCCTGCATCACGGCGTCATCGGGGGTCACGCCGTCCAAAATCGTCGGCTCGATCTTGAGCGACGTCTCGCGCGCGGTACCTCCAAGCACAACCTTATCGGGATCGATCAGCCCGCGCACGCGCGCAAAATGCTTGGCGTTGACGATATGCCCGTAGTCCTCGTTATCGAGCGGATGCTCGCCAAACATACGGCGGGCCTCCTCCTTGATAAGGTCCAGCAGCTCATCGTGCACGCGCGCATCGACCAGTAGGTAGTCGGGCGCCACGCAGGTCTGCCCCACGTTGAGCCACTTACCAAAGGCGATACGCCGTGCCGCAACCTTCAAGTTTGCCGTCGCATCCACGATACAGGGACTCTTTCCGCCCAGCTCAAGCGTCACGGGCGTAAGGTTTTTACTTGCGCGCTCCATGACGAGCTTGCCGACCGGAACGCTACCGGTAAAGAAGATCTTGTCCCAGCACTCATCGAGCAGCGCTTCGTTCTCGGCGCGCCCGCCCTCGACAACCGTCACCAGGCGCGGATCAAATGCCTCTTCACAGATTTGCTTGAGCACCGCGCTCGATGCCGGAGCATAGGCACTCGGCTTGATGACCACGGTATTGCCCGCGGCAAGGGCGCCGGCGAGCGGCTCGAGTGTTAGCAAAAACGGGTAGTTCCACGGAGCCATGATGAGCGTGACGCCATAGGGCACGGCTTGCGTTTTGCACGCGCTCACGGCGTTAGCGAGATCGCACGGACGCAGGCGCGGACGACTCCACCGAGCCACGTGAGCGATCTGATGTCGAATCTCGGAAAGCGACGTGCCGATCTCGCACATATAGGCCTCGTCATGCGACTTCCCCAAATCGGTCTTGAGCGCATGGGCGATATCAGCCTCGTGGGCCCGCACCGCATCGCATAAACTCACGAGCGCGCGACGTCGAGCATCGACATCAAACGTGGCGCGCGTCTTAAAGTAGGCGCGCTGATCGCCGACGATGCGTAGAATTTCCTCGGTGTTCATGGACCCTCCTAATTCTCGTCCTCAAACATACCACCCGCAACGACTTCGTACATATGCTCGAGCTCCAAGCGGTCCATTAGAAGCGGAACGGGGTATAGCGGATTGGCCTCGGCATCGGCATGGGCCGCGATTTGCGGAATATCGGAGCGGCGAATGCCCGAGACATATTTGGGAATGTCCAAGGTGGCGTTCATTCGATCGACCCAATCGATAAAGGCCTCGGCCGCCAGGTTGTCCTGTGCGTTAGCCGGCGCGATACCAGCCATGCGGGCGAGGTCGGCGAGCTTAGGAGCAGCAGCTTCACCATAGGCGCGAAGCATGTGCGGCAGGATAATGGCGTTGGCCAAACCGTGGGGAATCCCATAACGTCCGCCCAGACTGTGCGCGATGGCATGAACGTATCCAACGTAGGAGCGCGTAAAGGCAACACCCGCTTTATACGCTGCCGAAAGCATATTGCGGCGCGCCCGTATGTTGTCCCCACGCTCATAAGCATCGAGCAAATTGTCGTGGATGAGCAGCACCGCCTGACGCGCCATCTTGCGCGTATAGGGCGTGGTGCTTCGCCCGATAAAGGCCTCGACGGCATGCGTCAGGGCGTCCATGCCCGTCTGCCCCGTAATGGAGGCGGGCAGACCGCGCGTAAACTCGGGGTCGTGCACCGCAAAGCGCGGGATAAGCACAAAGTCGTTAATGGGGTACTTGTAGTGCGTCTCGTCATCGGTGATAACCGCCGCGAGCGTGACCTCGCTTCCCGTGCCCGCCGTAGTGGGGACGGCGATAAGCAGCGGCAGGCGACGATGAATCCGCAGCAGGCCGCGCATCTTGTTGATGGGCTTGCTTGGCTGCGTGATGCGTGCACCCACGCCCTTGGCGCAGTCCATGGCCGATCCTCCGCCAAAACCGATAATGGCCTGGCAGGCGCTCTCTCGATACAGGGACGCCGCCTCCTCCACATTCGAGACCGTGGGGTTCGCACGCGTTTCGGCATAGACCGCAACGCCAACCCCCTGAGCCGTAAGCGCACGCTCGAGTGATGCCGTGAGCCCCAAACGTGCAATACCAGGGTCCGTCACGATAAGGACCTTCTGGATCGAGCGCTTTTGAAGCACCGCGGGCACATCCTCGGCATGCTCCAAAATGCGCGGCTCGGTATAGGGCAGGATCGGCAATGCAATGCGAAAAACCGTCTGATATGTTCGGCACCAGGCACGACGGGCTAGATGCATAAAGGAAACTCCTTCATTTGTTGATTGGTCAACATTTGTTCGACCGATTGTACTCAGCGGCGGTCAAAGGCGGCCTGCCAATCGTTAATCAATCAACATCTTCATATCTCAAAATTGTTTTATTAAAAATCATTCCTAATAGGCTTCACATTTGGTTGCATTTATGGATAATAGAACCCGTCAAGACGCACGTCCGGAGAGGGCCCTTACGGGACCGGACAAGCGCCCCATCGCCATCGATCGAAAGGATCGAATCATGAAGTTTGTTTGCCCCGTTTGCGGTTATGTGGAAGAGTTCGACGGCAACCAGCTGCCCGAGGACTTCAAGTGCCCCCAGTGCGGCGTTCCCGGTTCTCGTTTCTTGAAGCAGGAGGAGGGTCAGCTCGAGTGGGCTGCCGAGCACGTCGTGGGCGTCGCCAAGATGGAGGGCGTCTCCGAGGACATCGTTGCCGACCTGCGCGCCAACTTTGAGGGCGAGTGCTCTGAGGTCGGTATGTACCTGGCCATGGCTCGCGTCGCTCATCGCGAGGGCTATCCCGAGATCGGCCTGTACTGGGAGAAGGCTGCCCACGAGGAGGCCGAGCACGCCGCCAAGTTCGCTGAGCTCCTGGGCGAGGTCGTGACCGACTCCACCAAGAAGAACCTCGAGATGCGCGTTGAGGCCGAGAACGGCGCCACCGCCGGCAAGACCGATCTTGCCAAGCGTGCCAAGGCCGCCGGCCTCGATGCCATCCACGACACCGTGCACGAGATGGCTCGCGACGAGGCCCGCCACGGCAAGGCTTTCGCCGGCCTGCTCAAGCGCTACTTTGGCTAAGCCAACCGCCTGAGACATAACCTCAAGCTCGATGAGGCCCGGACCGTATTGGTTCGGGCCTTTTTCGTGCCTCACGAACTTGTTAACGCCCTGAAATAGGACCGCCTTCGGCATCGGCTTCTCGTCAAAAACTAAGTGAGTAGACTTTTTGGAACTTGCCGAGCACACCACCCATATTGCTTTATAAAGCCGCAGGTAAATGACTTGTTGCAAAACGGCTTGGTCGCCAAAGTGCCAAAAGTCTACTCACTTAGAACCGCAGCCGTCCACGATCGAGCCATTTTGTGTCTAGCGGGCATCTTTCCGTCGATTACTCCCAATTTTGTCCAGTCAATGAATAGTTCAGCCCGGAGCAATGCCTCAGCCCTTTGCTCATCCGAGCTTTTATCACGATATTCAGCATCGAGCATCCTGCATACGGCCTTAACGATCGCGCGGAATCTATCCTCATCCGATATCTGTCTGTGTGTAAGGAGAAGCACATCGTAGCCCATGGCCTGAAGGGCCGTCATGCGGTCAGCGTCACGCAAGCCATCCCCTGCGCGTCCGTGCGAGGCCTTTCCCTGACATTCAATGGCCACCTGTCGCCTGCCGTCCGGCGAAGAAAGAAGTAGGTCGATATATACACGGGACTTTCCCACAATCGCTCGAGCACTTGTGCTTAGCATCACTTCGACATTGAGCTCTATGCCGCAAAACCCTTCGCCTCCCAGGGCTCGCGGCAGTCCAAGCAACAAATACGCCTCGACCTCAAAAGGCGACGCGGCACCCAATGGAACGAGTTGCGATACCGCCATAAATCTATTGCCGTAACGCATCCCGCAAACATCTGAACAAAAACGGTCAAGGTCTCCGCCCAAAACCAAAGCGTCTCGACGCCATAAATTTGAGGCGATGCCGTCCTCGGACGGGCAGCGCACCCAACCGAACGTTGTCGAAATCGCGCCCGAATCAATTGCACGCGAAAGCTCCGCCTCAAGTGCCGCCGGCAGGGCACACACCGCAAACAAGCCACACATCTCCGCCAATACCAAAAGAAGCTGAAGATCCGTCAGATGCCGCGACATGATGAATGTCGTCAGTAGAGGAGATGTAACCAAAAACCCATGCTCCGTTTCCAGCACGGATTCCCTGGGGAGCTCACCAAGAAACAGCCGCTGCCTAATGCTGGCAGGACAAGTCCGTTTGTTTCTCGTCCGAACCAATGTATACAACGGAAAACCGAGCGCGACCGCAGCCGTCGGGTTGCGGGCGAGATCATATCGCTGCCGGTCTTCTTCCGGTCGTGGAAGCGGCGGACACAAAGCGCGGACTTGAGGAGGCAAACGCCAGTACCTAAAAGCCGATATGTCACAAAGTAGATCCTTCATAGGCACAGGAAAACACGAATTTCAACCCAGTCAGTCACGCATTGGCGCGAACGCACCAAAAATGGCGCCGAACGGACTGCAAAGTTTTCAACAGCCCTCCCCAACTGGCCAAAAGCTTGCCAAGAGCTGGACGAAGCCCTGTTGAAAACCCCATTTTTTTCTCATGCAGAAGCTTTGCGCGGCAAGTGAGTAGACTTTTTTGAACATCCCGAGCAGGCCGGTCATCCTGCTTTTCAAAACCGCAGGTAGATAGCTTGTTACAAAACTGCCTGGTCGCCAAAGTGCTAAAAGTCTACTCACTTAGGTTGCAGAGTGCCCCCCATTAGCTGTAATTCCAAGGTTGTTAGTACTTTTGGACTCAGATCGTCATACTGAACAAGAATTTGAGTTGAGTTTTCAGGGACAGATGCGCCATCGGCACACCAAAAACAGTCACCGATATCGATAAAAGGGATGCTCGAGCGCGTGAGGGCCCGTACAAAAGTGCTTCTGCCCGTTCCACGCTCCGCAACCACGATACAGTAAAGGCCCGCGTCTGCATGCTCGATCGAGACCTCTCCTGCCGGAAATACCTTCCGCACAAGCGCCATCAGGCCATCACGCGCCTCGCGAGCACGAACGCGCACGCGGTTCACATGTCGCTCGTAATCACCCGATTCCAGCAAACGCGCCAAAGCGACCTGACCAACAGAGCTCACCGACGAGGCGTAGAAACCAAGGTTGCGCCTAAACCGCTCCATTAACTCATCGGGCAACACCATGTACGCCAAACGCAACGCCGATGAAAGGCTCTTCGAAAACGTGTTGGTGTAGATAACCGACTGGGAGGCATCGATCGACGCGAGCGCGGGAATTGGCTTGCCGGCAAGGCGAAACTCACAATCAAAGTCATCTTCGATGAGGTACCGACCTGGTCGCTCGGCGGCCCAGCTCAGCAGCGCATAGCGACGCGCAATGCTCGTCACAAGACCGGTGGGATACTGATGGGACGGCATAAGGTGAAGGACATCGGTCCCAGTTTTCTGCAGAGCGCTCAGGTCCACGCCGTCGTCATCCAACGGGATATGTCGTACTTGGCAGCCCATAGCCTGATAGATGCGCGTCAGGCGCAAATAGCCCGGATCCTCAACGGCATACACCTTGTCCGCGCCAAGCAGCTGAACCAACATGGTATCGAGCAGCTGGGCGCCCGCACCGATAACAATGTTGTCGGGGTCGACATTCATACCCCTCGTCCCGCGCAGATGATGAGCAATTGCGCATCGTAGCCGAACGGTGCCCTGTACCGGTGCGGGCGAAAAGATCTCGCGCTCGTCTTCGGATGCCAGCGTCGCCCGCAGTGCGCTTTGCCAAAGCCGCGCCGCCTCCAAAGCGGAAGGAGAAAGTGCGTCGAATTGCTCGACCCGCCCGCGGACATCATGCGCGCTGGGGTCCACAGAGACGGCATCTCGGTCGATGCCCTCCGAAGCCAAAGGCAAAACCGGTGCATCCGGAAGCTTGCAAGCGTAGTAGCCACGCCGCGGCTTTGAGCAAATATAGCCCTCGGCAAGTAGCTGGCTATATGCATTCTCGATAGTAATGACACTGATTCCCAGATGACTGGCAAAGGCGCGCTTAGACGGCAAATGCTCCCCCGCCACAATGCGTCCAGCTACGATATCATCTCGAATTTGCTGGTAAACATACTCATAGAGCGATGCTTCGCCGCGTTTTTCCAAATTGTAGTCAAGCATGAGTTTGCCACCTAATCTTATCGAGCTGTTCAATCTGGTATTAGTCTGACCTTATTATTATCTCGAAAGCTGAGTATTTCGCCATACCCAGCTCCCAGATAGGATGTTCCGTCAAGCAATGCACATGCCAACCAAGGGAGCAACCATGCCAGAACAGACCAGCAAGGCCGATCGCGTCAAACTCAATCGCGAGCTCGCGCAGATGCTCAAGGGCGGCGTCATCATGGACGTCACCACACCCGAGCAGGCGCGCATCGCCGAAGAGGCGGGCGCCTGCGCCGTCATGGCACTCGAGCGCATCCCGGCCGACATCCGTGCCGCGGGCGGCGTGTCGCGCATGAGCGATCCCAAGATGATTAAGGGCATCCAAGAGGCCGTCTCCATCCCCGTTATGGCCAAATGCCGTATCGGCCACATTGTCGAGGCGCAGGTCCTGCAGGCCATCGAGATCGATTACATCGACGAGTCCGAGGTTCTCTCCCCTGCCGATGACGTCTATCACATCGACAAAACTCAGTTTGACGTGCCGTTTGTCTGCGGCGCCCGCGATCTGGGCGAGGCGCTGCGCCGTGTTGCCGAGGGCGCCACGATGATTCGCACCAAGGGCGAGCCGGGCACGGGCGACGTGGTCCAGGCCGTGCGCCACATGCGCAAGATCCAAAAGCAAATCCGCGACGTTGTTGCCCTGCGCGATGATGAGCTCTTTGAGGCAGCCAAGCAACTGCAGGTTCCGGTCGAGCTGGTGCGCGAGGTCCATGCCACGGGCAAGCTTCCCGTTGTGAACTTTGCCGCCGGCGGCGTAGCGACCCCTGCCGACGCCGCGCTGATGATGCAACTGGGCGCCGAGGGCGTCTTTGTCGGCTCGGGCATCTTTAAGAGCGGCGACCCCGCCAAGCGCGCCGCCGCCATCGTCAAGGCCGTGGCAAACTTCACCGATGCCAAGCTCATCGCCGAGCTTTCGGAGGACCTGGGCGAGGCCATGGTGGGCATCAACGCCGACGAGATCGAAATCATCATGGAGGAGCGCGGACGCTAGTCCGGCAGAAAGGATCGCACATGAGCGATTATGCAGACCAAACGGTCGCCGTGCTGGCGGTCCAAGGCGCATTTGCCGAGCACGAGGCAAGACTATCCGAGCTGGGCGCGCGCTGTATTGAGCTGAGACAGGCGGCTGATTTGAAGCAGGACTTTGACCGTCTGGTACTTCCCGGCGGCGAGTCCACCGTTCAAGGGAAGCTGCTTGATGAGTTGGGCATGCTCGAGGAGCTTCGTGCCCGTATCGCTGAAGGCATGCCCGTCCTGGGCACCTGCGCTGGCCTGATTCTACTGGCTCACGACCTTGCCGCCCATGACGATAAGGGCACGCCGCGTTTGGCAACCATGGATGTACTTGTCGAGCGCAATGCCTACGGCAGGCAGCTCGGCAGCTTTCGAACCAAGGGGCAGGTAGCCGGCATCGACGGTAAAGTGCCGCTGACGTTTATCCGCGCGCCCCGCATCGTCGAGGTCCACGGCGACGCCAAGGCCCTGGCCGAAGTCGACGGCCGTATCGTCGCCGCCCGTCAGGGCAACCAGCTCGGCGTAACCTTCCATCCTGAACTCGATGAAGACATCCGCCTCCACGAACTGTTCCTACAAATGTAGGCATCGAACTCAACAAACGAAACGAGAGTGGATAATCTCCCACTTTGAGCTTGAATGCAGGCTCAAACCGGGAGATTATCCACTCTCATACTATGTAGTCGTTGGAGAAGTTCTTAAACGACTAGTCAAACAAGAACGTCCCCAACGACTATCTTTTAGCAGGTCTGGATCAAGGCAATGCCGATGTTCTGGCACCGGCAGCGAGCGCCCACCAGAGCGAACAAATTGACATGAAAAGAGGACGGCATAGACCTTCTGGTCATGCCGTCCTCTTTGAATGACAAGTTGTCGCTCTGGTGGGCGCGCAGCGTCAACTAGTTACGCGGTTCGTAGAACCGCGTAACCCCTAGAAGCGGTTGCCGCGGAAGCCGCCGCCGTTGCGGCCGCCACGATCGCCACCGCGACCGCCGCGGTCGTTACCACGGTTGCCGCCGAAGCCGCCACGGTTGCCACCGCGATCGCCATAGCCACCACGGTTGCCGCCGAAGCCGCCGCGACCGCCACGGTCGCCGCCACGGTCACCAAAACCGCCACGGCCGCCACGATCGCCACCGCGACCGCCGCGGTCGCCACCACGGCCACCACGATCGCCAAAGCCGCCGCGACCGCCACGGTCGCCGCCACGGCCACCACGGTCGTCACGGCCGCCGCGAGGACCGCGATCCTCGTCCAGGCCCATGGCGACGAGCGGAGCGATAACCTTATCGAGAGCGGCCATCAGCTCGGTGGCCTCCTCGTAAGAAAGCTCGGGCAGGAGCTTCTCCTTCTTGTTGGCAAGCTCGACCAGGCCCTCAGCGGCATCCTCGGCAGCGAAGACGACGATCTTGCGCATATCGCCCTCGGCGTCGTCGATGCGGCCGACCAGATCGGCAGCCTCGGCCTCGGCCATCAGGCCATCGAGCTCACGGAGGCGCATGCCCAGCAGGTCAGACATTTCCTTCTGCTCCATCTTGGGCTTGAGGTCAAGAAGCTTGATGGCGCGCTCGATGTTCGCCATGCGCTCGGCCTTGGCCTCCTCCTCCTTGGAAATAGCAAAGCGACGGCTACGCAGCAGGCGGGCGGCCTTCTGCATCTTGTCCATCAGCTCTTCATCATCGTAATCAACGGCGGCCTCGACAACCTCGGCCTCCTCCTCGACGGAAACCTCGTCAGCAGCCTCAACCTCGGCAGCTTCGGTCTCCACGGTCTCGACTGCCTCGACCTCGGCAGCCATGGTCTCGTTCTCGGTCTCGTTCATGATCTCTTCGTTCTCGGACATGAGACTCCTTCTTGGCCCTCTCGGGCATCATCGCCCCATTCGCGGGGCCCGTCGCGCACTCTTTGCGCTTTAAACATTCATGCCTCTCGGCAAAACGTCCATTAGTTTATGGTGTCGCCATCCAATCTAGCTGCAGAATCTATGTGCACACATTAATGCGACATGTGCGACTCGCGACGAGCGTACACCAGCGACGCCACGAACCCGACCACGGCAATTACAGCCGCCACACGCACGGCAGCCGCAAATCCAATCGCCTGGGCAACGTCCGTCGCAACGCCAGCCGCGCCGGCGGTCGCCGCAGAACTCGAGAGCAGACCGATAAACAGCGACGGGCCAAACGACGCGGCAATCATATTCCACGTGTTAAGCAATGCCGTTCCGTGAGGATGCTCAGCGGCAGGAAGCGTCTCCAAGCCGGCCGTCTGCGAGGGGCTCAGCACCAGGCCGACTCCGGCATACACCACAACGGTCAGCGCCACGACGACGCCGATGTTCATGCTTGCCGCCGTCATCGAGATTGCAGTCTGCCCCACGGCAATCAGGGCAAAGCCGACCGGCAGCAGCGGCCATGCGCCACGGGCGTCCATCACGCGTCCGCCCACAATCGAGGTCACGGCGTTGCAGGCAATCGCCGGCAAAATGAGCAGGCCCGCAACAAGTGCGGTCATGCCGTAGGCACCTTCAAAATAGAGCGGCAACAAAACACTCATCGAGAACGTCGTCATCATCGACACCACCACAAGCAGGCACGCAGGCCAAAAGCGAACGCTCGCCATGGGACGCACGTTAAGCACCGGATGCTCGAGCTTGAGCTGACGGGCCGCAAACAGGCCGAGCAGCACAACGGCGGCGAAGAGCGTCGCGATGCCGGTGGTCAGATTGGCCGAGAACTCGCCTACGGAATACACAAATGCCGTAATGCCGGCGGCGAGCAAAACAACCGACAGAATATCAAGCGTGGTGTTCGAGCGCTCTCCGACATTCTGAACGAGCTTTACGCCCGCCGCAGCGACCGCAATACCGCCCACCAGCGGCACTACGAACACCGCCCTCCAGCCAAATAACGTGCACATTAGACCGCTGATCACGGGTCCAAACGCCGGTCCTAGCGTAATGCAGGCGCCGCCCAGGCTCAGATACAAACCGAGCTTCTCGCGCGGGGCGCAAGACAGCACCACGTTCATCATGAGCGGGAACAAGATGCCCGATCCCGCAGCCTGCAAAATACGACTTGGCAGCAAAACGCTAAACGACGGAGCGACCAGGCACAGGACTTCGCCGGCGACCATGCATCCGCATGCGAAAAACAGCAGCTTGCGCGTCGAGAAACGGCCGGACAGGAAGGCCATGATGGCCGTAAAAATCGACGTCACGATCATGTAGCCCGAGACGAGCCACTGTGCCGTGGTGGCACTCACCGAAAAGGCTGCCATAATGTCGTGCAACGCCACGTTAATGATGTTCTCGTTAAACGCGGCAACAAAGGCTGCAATATACATTACGACGAGAATCGCCGCAGAGGCCGATGGCGTTACTTGAACTTGTTGCTGAGATTTGCTCCCCATGCATTTCCTTCCTCTTGGAACGACAGTCGCATCGCCCCAGAGGAACGGTCCAGGGCGAAAAATGAGCCCTAGACTTACGCCAGACGCCGTACACGACGAATCTGGCAACATGGTCCAACATCGAAAGATTGTAACGCGGACGCACAGCTTTCCTTCCGCGCTATTATTAAAAGTCCACGAAAGCATAAGACATGAGGAGCCCGCCATGATTAAGCCCATCATGAAATCCGAGTTCTTTTTGCGCCTGCCTTCCGAAGACGCGGGACCCGACGATGCCGCGACCGGGCAGGACCTCCTGGATACACTCCACGAGCATGAGCACGAGTGCGTGGGCCTCGCCGCCAACATGATCGGCGTGCGCAAACGCATCATCTGCGTAAAGGACGGCAACAGGACACTCCTGATGTACAACCCTCAAATTCTTGAGCAGGTCAATGCCTATCAGACGAGCGAAGGATGCCTCTCGCTGACCGGCGAGCGTCCCTGTACCCGCTATCGCCGCATTAAGGTTGAGTATTTGGACGAGAACTTCGTTCACCGCATCAAAAACTTCTCGGGCTACACCGCCGAGATCATCCAGCACGAAATCGACCACTGCAATGGCGTCGTGGTTTAGGCCACCTGCCAAAATGAGGGTACCGGAGGCCTCCCTATGGATATCAGCCGCTTTGGCGAATTCGCCATCTTAGCGCAGTCACGCACGTTTCTTGATGCGGCGGAACTGCTTTTCATGTCGCAATCAACCCTCTCCAAGCACATCATGGCAATGGAGCACGAACTCGGCTGCAAGCTCATCGATCGAAGCCAGCGCCACGTAACACTCACCGCGCAAGGTGAAGCGCTCCTCCCCTATGCGCAAAAAATTGCGACGCTTCAGCACCGCTATCTTGCCGCCATTCAAATAGGCGCAGGTGAGCCGCTCGAGCACCTCACCGTAGGTTCTATCCCCATTATGGCCCCTTATGGGATCACGGACGCCGTCATCGATTTTCAGCAGGCGAACCCCTCATATTCTGTTGAGCTCATCGAGGGCGAGGGCGACACACTCAAGCGTATGCTCCTGCACGAGGACATTGACCTGGCCTTCATCCGTGACAGTGGCGCCATCGAGCCGGAGTTCAAAAAGATTCCCTTTACGACTGACCGGCTCGTGGCCGTCCTTCCGCTCGACCATCCGCTCGCCGAACGTGACACCGTCGAGATAGACGACCTTATCGACGAGAATTTCCTCATGCTTCCCCAAGGCTCGTTCGTAAGCGAGCTCGTCCTTTCCCTTTGTCGCGAAGCTGGATTTGGCCCACGCGTTACGTTCACCGGCAAACGAGCCGAGAACATCATCTCTCTTGTCGCACGCGGCGCCGGCGTCTCATTCCTCATGCGCAAGCCGGCGGAATCGCTTGCCAGCGGAAAGGTAGCCCTGGTGCCGCTTGAGCCCGCGACGACCTCCGAGGTCAGGCTCTACCTCAAGCGGAACGCCGCGCACTCGCAGGCGGTCGTCTCGTTCATCGGCTTCCTCCCCTACCGTCAGCTCCTGCAGGGCGACCGTGCGTCTTCCACCGCGGCACGACCGTCATAATCCCCGCTGCTCCACAACCGCAGACTTGTGTCCGCAAACACGCTGACAACGGCACAAAACACAAATATGCCTCGGGCGGCACGTCGCCGTCCGAGGCATATTTAGTTAAAGTGCGCAGACAGACTAGTCCACCGAGATGTTGAGCGCCTTACCGCCCTCGTCCTTCCTGGTACCGATCGCCATAGCGGCGACAAGAGCCAGAACGAAAGCGACCACACCGGAGATGACAAGGCCGATAAAGCCCGTGTCGATGCCGGCAGGGTTAATAAAGCTCGGGAAACCGAGCGGGCCGGAGGCACCGAAGGCATAGAGTTTGGCACCCATGAGGCCGGCAATGGCGCCGCCTACACCAGCGGAAATAAAGGTTGCCCACATAAGACGCTTACGCGGCAGCAAGATGGCGTAAAGCGCAGGCTCGTTGACACCGAAAATCGAAGAGACAAGGGCGGGAATGTTGACGGCAGCATTTTCCTCGGAGTCCTTGGTTCGGATGACCATGCCAAGCACAGCACCGGCGATGGCACAACCGCCTGCATACACGAGCGGGTTAATGAGGTCATAGCCGTAGGTTGCGACATCGAGAAACCACAGCGGGATGATACCCCAGTGCAGGCCGAACATGACGAGCAGGCTCCAGAACGTGCCGATGACGAAGCCGGCGATGGCGGGCTGGAAGTTGATGAGCATCAAGATGATCTGGGCAACGATGTTGGAGAGGACCGTCATGACCGGACCGACCACAAGCAGGCCAAGGATGCCGCAAATGAGGAGCGTCAGGATGTTGGAGAAGAACGAGCTCACAAGCGCGGGCAGCGCGTTAGAAAGGGCCTTGTGCACCTTGGAGGCAATCCAGACGATAAAGATCGCAGGCAGAATCGTCGATGAGTAATTCTGCATGATCAGCGGGATGCCAAAAATATCACCGTAGACATTGGACTCGAAGACCGTGCCGGCGCCGAGCGTGTAGAGCGGATCTCCGCCCATAAGGGCAACGAGCGTCGGGTAGACGAGGATACCACCGAGCGCCATTCCCATAACGGGCTTAAGTCCGAACTTCTTGGCCGACGTCCAGCCAATGATTAGCGGAAAGTAATAGAAGACCGAATCTCCGATTGCCGAGAGCGTCACATACGTATTGCTGTCCTTGGCAAGCCAACCGGCAACCGTGCAGAGCGCGAGCATCGACTTGATAAAGCCACCGGCCATAAGCACGCCAAGAACCGGTTGCAGAATCTCGGAGATGATGGCCAGCAGACGCGAGAATGGATCGCCCTTTTTGACGTCGTCGCCTTCATCGATATCGAGTGCGGGTTTGGAGTCGAACCCGCCAATCTGAACAAGGTCGTTGTAGACGGCCTCGACAGTGGCACCAATCACGACCTGATACTGTCCGCCGGCCTGGATGACGTCAACGACGCCCTTCGTCGCCTTAAGCTCATTGGTCTGGGCGAGCGATTCATCCTTGAGGTGGAAGCGGAGACGCGTAATGCAGTGGCTCACGTCTAACACATTGTCTCGACCACCGACCTTTGTGATGATTTCATCGCAAAGCTTCTGGTATTTCATGGAATTCTCCTTTTTCTGAGCGGGGTATAGCATCGATTTCATGCCTCCGTAGTCGACGTGGGAGGGCAAGGAACCCGCTTCCCCCTTTGAACTCCGCGGACGCACGTACGCCCGGGATGGGAAACGGCAGAGAAGATGGAAGATGCCGATCACATGGCAGCGAGCCTCATTGGCCCATGTCACGCAATCAGGTCTACAGACGCGAATCTGCTGCGCCGAGAAGTCTCGTCGTCTGGCAGAACTTGTCACACAGACGTTCCGGTTCGCCCTGGGGAATCTGAGTACGCTCGGTCTCAAAGGAGAGGCCGTACTCGCGTGCCGGAAGGAAATACTCGAAATAGCCGTTGGTGTAACCGCAAACTATTCCCTCGACCGGGCATTCGCGCTTCATGCGAATACCCAAGTCGCTGCCGAGCTCACTCGGGAACACAAAGAGATGCAGGCCGCCCAGACTGATGACGGCACACTTAAGCGTGAGCGAAAAGTCGTCATGGGCAACGGTGTGATAGAACGTCTGAGGCTCGATGCGGTCAAGAACGACCTCGCGATCGAGCTTGATCTGGGAAATCGCCTCGGCAAGACCGGTCGAAACGCGCTCGACCTCGGGAATGCCGCGTCCCTGGCGAAAATTGCGGTCGCTACAGTCGCCAGCAGCACCGACGACCATGGCCGGATAGTAACCAAGACTCTGAGCGAGCTTTTTGCCGGTAAGACCGGCGAGTTCGCTCGTGAGCTCCGTGCAGTCGGGTCCGACACAGGCAGAATGCACCGCCCAGTTCACAAAGCCCGCAAATGGCTTGCCTTCGGTATCGAAGAACGATACGACAATGACCTCATTGTCGGCGAGTTCACCTGGGATGATGCGGTTGTCGTAGAAACCGGTGATGACTTTTTTGCCCATGCGGCAGGTCGCAGGTCGCGCGTTGGCGCGGCACTCTTCGAAGCATTGACAGATGGTATCGAGGAACCAGCGATAGTAGTCCTCGTTGAATTTTCCCGTCCACCAGCTGCGATGGTAGGCGACGATCGAAGTGTGGTCGTGCGTCGCGGAGAGCAGAACGCAGTCACGGTCGATTCCGTAGCGCTCGGCGAGCATCGTCTTAACCTCCTCGGCCATGCCCTCCTCAAACTCGAGAACATCGGCGTTGAAGAGAAAAACTTCGCGGTCGTCCTGTTGGAAAAGAATCGCGTTGGCGAAGACGTCGTCATGGACGCCTGTCGCAGGCTCCAGACGGTTGGGGAGGTTGCGGTATCCGATTAGATAGATGTCGCCTTGCGGGGTAATCTTGCGGCGTGCATGTCCGATATTCATGCAAGTTCTCCTTTTTGTCATGCCGCGTTTAAAGCGGCAAGGATGGTTTGAAGGAGGCGCTCATGGGAACCGGCGGCGAAGCCGGAGTTCATGGCCTCATAGGTGATTTTCTCGTACGCATCGGGGGCCGGCAGATACTTTTGCCCTCCGTTGACAAGCGTGGCAAAGAGCACGGGGCAGAATCGGGCGGCGCGCACGGCGGCGCCAAACGAGCTCGAAACCTCGGGCTGGATACCAACGAACTCGACATTTCCCAGCCGAAGTAAATAGACTCTCGTACGCTGTTCGCCTGCCGCATGAAACCCATAAGTTCGATGCGGGGCCAATGAGCAGAAGTCGGCGCGCGTCTGGGCGGGCAAAAGGACGTCGACCGTGCGAGCATCGACGCCGATGGCATCGTCCTCACGCGCCGCACGGACGGCCTCAATCAACGCATCGCTCATAGCGCGACCCTGTCGATGCAGCATGCGATATCCACTCTCGTGAGCATCTAACGTTTGCTTCGCCCCGGTCGAATCGAACGCAACGGTTACGGCGCGCTCCGCCGGACTCTGATCCCCCGCGGCACCGGGTAGCAGCAACACGACTCCGCCCAATTCGCGCTCGAGAGCCATGGCGGCAAAGCCAAAGAGGTCCCCGCTCACCAAGCGCTTCCCCTGAGAATCGTGCGATCCGTCGAGCACGGAAGACTGGACATCAGCCGTCGCAAGCATGGCAACGAGCCCGCCCTCGGCATCCCTCGCGACAAGTATGGGCATCGCGTGGTCGGCAAACCCCTTGGGGTCTACTCCCAGCCACCAGCCGGCCGGCGTCTCAATGTCGCGGTTAACGTTCACAGGACAGTAGCCCTCCGCCGAGGCGAGCGTGACAGAGCGAATGCCCGCAACCGCCTGCTCAACGGCCGCGCGTGTCGCGGCGATGAGCGCGGCACGATAGCGCTCATTTCGATCGCGGGCATCGGTGTCGGCCAGATGCCCAGGGGTACGCACGTGAGGCGCAGAAAACGTGTGGGTCGGGACCACCCAAGAAAAGGCGCCGTCGCAATTGGAGACATCCTTGACAACCTCACGCAGATCGACGAGTAGGGCCGGAGCGATCGAGGTAACCTCAAGTGAAAGGATGCAAGCGCGCCGCCCCATCCCTTCGACCACGAAGGCACGGGCAAAGATTTCATGACGGAGTGCGTCGAAACCGTCGAACGGCAATACGTCCTCTAAGTTAATGGCCACCCGGGCGGCTCCGGCCTTCATCTCTCCCTTATCCATGGCGAACGCCCTCCTTTATCTGTCGCTCACTCGATGCCGTACAAGCGCTGTGCCGTGCCGCCAAGCATAAGGTCCTTGTCCGTATCACTTAAATCTGTGGCGCGGACGCAGGCGACACCCTCTGTTAGCCACTCGCGTTTAACGGGATAACTCGTACCAAAGACAATATGGTCTGCACCAAGGACCTCAACCGCACAGGCAAGAAGCGTCTCGCCCCAGGGCTGAGCATGGGACATGTCGAAATAAACGTTGTTCTCAAGACGCTTGGAGACCGTCTCGGTATCGGTCTGGAAGCGACCCGAGGCATCTGGACGCTTGGGACCGTGCGGCAGCAGCATCTCCTTAAACGCAAAATAAGCGCCACCGAGCATGGAGTGGACCATCTTGATATTGGGGTAGCGCTCAAAGAAATCGCCAAAGATCTCTCGGCCGATCGCCGTAGTTTGGTCGACGCAGCGGCCATAAGAGCGGCGAAGGTTGTCGTACGCGAGAAGCGACTCGTTCTCGACCGGCACGGGAACATGGTGCACGTAAACGGTGACATGGCGTTCGTTCAGGTGCTCGAAAAAACTCGAGAAGACCTGGTCGTCGAGATAGCGCTTGCCGTAGTGAGCGCAGAGCTGCACACCCGCAAAACCATCGTCGAGTCTGCGGTCGAGCTCCTCCAAATTTGCTTTGGTGCCAAAGGGCGGCACAGCGACAAGCGGAATCAGACGGCCACTTGACGCCTTCGCGTCAGCAGCCATACCGTCGTTGAAACGCCGGCACATCTCGAGCGACATCCACTCGTGACAGCCGGGGAGCTTGAGGATCGCCTTGTCGACCCCCGCCTCATCCATATCGGCCAAGCGCTTCTCGAGGGTGTAGTCGCCCTCAATGTAGTTAAGACCCGGAGAACCGGCGGGCATCTCGATCACGATCTGTCGTTTGCCGGCGGAATTCATGGTCAGATAGCCTTCGGTGTCATAGGCGCGGGGTACCTCGGCCAAAAACTGTTCGCAGAGCGTCTCGTCATGAAAGATGCGCTCGTCGAACCAGTAGGAATTTGCATCGATAATCATTGGTTGGAACCGCCTTTCATCTTGTTGAAAACATTCTAGAAAAGCAGGTACCCGGACATCAATTCCAGCTTAAGCCCACTGTATTCCATTTTGGAATAGAACTTACCGCTCACACGCGAACCTCGCCCGCTCAACGAGACAAGCGCTAACAGCACGGGCTTAGACAGAAAACGGTCGGCCCGCATCCGTTGCGGGCCGACCGTTTCATTACAGGCTACCTTTGCCGTTACGCCTGGCGGTAATGGTCAAAGAAATCGGCGAGGTCTTCGAGGGACTCTTTGAGTACTTCCATGCGCGGCAGGTACACGATACGGAAGTGGTCGGGCTCAGCCCAGTTGAAGCCGCCGCCACGCGTGATCAGGATCTTCTTCTCGTGCAGCAGGTCAAGGGCGAACTGCTCGTCATCGGTGATGTTGAACTTCTTCACATCCATCTTGGGGAAGATGTAGAACGCCGCACGCGGCTTAACCACCGAGATGCCGTCAATCTTGTTGAGCGCCTCATACACAAAGTTGCGCTGCTCGTAGACACGGCCGCCGGGACGGATGTAGTCGTTAACGGACTGATGGCCACCGAGTGCCGTCTGAACGATCGACTGAGCCGGCACGTTGGAACACAGACGCATGTTAGAGAGCATGTTGATGCCCATGATGAAGTCGCTCATGCAGCGCTGGTTGCCCGAAAGCACCATCCAGCCAATGCGATAGCCCGCGATCATGTGCGACTTGGAAAGGCCGCTAAAGGTGACACAGGGCAGATCGGGGGCGAGCGAGGCAATCGAGACGTGCTCGTAGCCGTCCATGCACAGGCGGTCGTAGATCTCATCGGCAAAGATCATCAGCTGATGCCTGCGTGCAATCTCGACGATGCCCTCGAGCACCTCGCGCGGATAGACAGAACCCGTGGGGTTGTTGGGGTTGATGATGACGAGGGCTTTGGTCGCGCTCGTGATCTTGGACTCCATATCCTCCAGGTCGGGATACCAATCCGCCTGCTCATCGCACAGATAATGTACGGGATGACCGCCAGCAAGGGTTGCGCACGCCGTCCAGAGCGGATAGTCGGGGCTGGGGATCAGAATCTCGTCGCCATTGTCGAGCAGCGCGTTCATCGAAAGCTGAATGAGCTCGGACACGCCGTTGCCCGTGTAGATATGCTCCATCTGAACATTGGGCAGGCCCTTGATCTGCGAATACTGCATGATCGCCTTGCGCGCGGAGAACAGGCCGCGCGAATTGGAATAGCCTTCGCAGTCGGGCAGCTGCTGGCGCATGTCCTTGATGACCTCATCGGGCGTGCGGAAACCGAAGGGCGCCGGGTTACCGATATTGAGCTTGAGGATGCGCTCGCCCTCGTCCTCCATACGGGCGGCCTCGTCGACGACGGGACCGCGCACGTCATACAGGACGTTATCGAGCTTGGTGGATTTAGAAAAAGTACGCATGGTGGTGCTCCTTGCAATTTGAGCTGAGGGATGGGGTTCGGGCTTGGAATCGTTGCGGGGTGATGATGCCTCGCCTTGATCGGCGTCGCCGGCAAGCAGCCAGGTAACATCGACCTCCAAAATACGGGCGAGCAGCTCAGCCACATCGCGCCGCGGGATCGTCTTGCCGCTCACATATTGGCTCATCTGACTCTTGCCGAGTTTTTTGCCGAGCATCTCCGATGCGCGGATTACGTCCGACTGGCGAACGTCGCGATCGGACATAGTCTGTCGCAGGCGATCGCTAAACGTCTCTTGGGCCACTAGAACCTCCTTGCTGGCAAAGTTCAATTTATAGAATACGAATTGAACCAAGGTTCAATTTAGGCAGCAGTATAACGCGGCACCTCATTCGAAAGTTCAATTTCATAAGAAAATGCACCAGACTCTGAGATTTGCCCAAAGTGGGCAATGACGCGCACACGTTTAGAGGTATTCGAGGAAACGGACGGCGGCAAGCGAAACATCGGCCGTTCGATATATCGCATTGATCTGCCGATGAGGATGTCCCTCGAGCGGACGCACGGCAACATCGAACTGACAGCGACGCAAGATGAGCGCGGGAAGAATGCTAACGCCCAGGCCGTCCTCGACCATAGCCATAATCGCATAGTCATCCCAGGTCGACAGCTTAGAGCGCACCGCCAGGCCCGCGCGGCGAAACAGCGGCGTAATCTCGTCGTCGCTACCGCGTTCCAGCAGGATAAACTGCTCGTTGGCCAAATCGGCAAGGGAAACGACCTCCGCGGTGGCAAGCGAGGAGTCCGCTGGCACCACGGCCATCAGCTCGTCTTGCACCAACGGTCGCGACGCCATGCCGGCGCCGCGTGGCTCGCGCGGAATAAAGCCCAGGTCGCAGCGACCTTCCGCCACCCATTGTTCAATCTCTGAGTAATCGCCCATCAGCAACTCATAATCGACGTCCGGATGATCGGCGCGAAAGCGCGCAATCACCGGCGGCAGCACGTGGGTCGCCACACTCGAAAACGTACCGATGCAGATTTTGCCGCGCATGAGTCCACGCATCTCATCCACCCGTCGCTGCAAGCGAGTGAATTCCTCGCAGAGCGCCTCGACAGCCGGCATGACCTGCCGCCCGTCGGCAGAAAGAGCCACGCCCTCGCGACTGCGGTCGAGCACCTTAAAACCCCAGTCGGCCTCAAGATCGGCCACCATACGGCTCACGCCCGACTGCGAATAGCTCAGGCGCTCGGCAGCACGCGTAAAGCTTCCGGCGCGCACCGTCTCCAGCAGCACCTGCATCTTTTGGATATTGGTCTCCACGGCACGTCCCCACCCTTGCATGAGTTTTTGTCATGTTAACCATGCATTATATTCGCTTTTATTCTAAAGCCAGTTCACCCATAGTGAACATGTTCAGATATAAAGGGGATGTCAGCGCATGAACAACGGACTGTTTACGTACTTAGCAGCATTGCTATTGTTTGGCTCCAACGGCATCATCGCCGCAGCTATCGCACTGCCGAGCTCCGATATCGTGCTGCTGCGCACTTTTCTGGGAGCCCTCTCGCTTATAACCATCCTCGCCACTACCCAACACCATAAGTTGCAGGCGCCATCTCGTCCCCGCGAAGCCGCGGCCCTCCTCCTCTCGGGAGCTGCGCTGGGCGCCAGCTGGATTTTTCTGTTCCGCGCCTACCAGACGATCGGCGTCGGCGTATCCTCGCTGCTGTACTACTGCGGCCCCATCATTGTCATGGCGCTCTCCCCGCTCATCTTTGGCGAAAAGCTGACCGGCGGCATAATCGCCGGCTTTGTCGCCGTCGCCTGCGGTGCTTTTCTCATTGCAGCGCAAGGTCTAGGCGGCAATATGCCCATTGCGGGCATCGTCTGTGGAATCGCCTCGGCCTTCTGCTATGCATTGATGGTCATCGCTAGCAAGGGTGCGCCGCACATCGAGGGCCTCGAGAACTCCACGCTCCAGGTGTGCGCCGCCTTTGTGACCGCACTGGTCCTCACGCTCATCACGCAGGGCGCTCCCTCATTCCTGTCCGCCGGTATCGCCGCCAGTATTGATTGGCGCGCCGTCGCTATGCTCGGCGTCGTCAACACCGGCATCGGTTGCCTGCTCTACTTTAGCGCCGTCGCCAAGCTGCCCGTCCAGACCGTCGCTGTCGTCGGCTACCTCGAGCCGCTTTCGGCGGTCGTGTTCTCGGCCGCCCTTTTGGGTGAAGCCATAACACCGGTCCGCCTGATGGGCGCCGCGCTTATCATCGGCGGCGCGATTTTTTGCGAACTCGCCGGCAAACGCGCAAACGCCAAGGCTGGCATCGCCCAGACAGTACGTGCTTAAAAGCCCCTGCTTTGAAATGCTACCTGCGTAGATAAATAATCCCCAGCTGAGGATTATTGTCTAAAATAACCCGATGTGCCAAACTGCTCTTGTATGTATAAAGACGGCGTAAAGTTTTTTGTCCTAGACAGATAACCGGATGTCTAAGGGAGTCCTCGTGGCACACAATAAACTGGAGGCAAACCTCCAAGACCAGCGCGGGCAAGGCGGGCACGGAGCCATCCCCCTCTCCGCTGGCATGCTGCTCGTAACGCTCGGCGTCGTCTATGGCGACATCGGCACGAGCCCCATGTACACCATGAAATCAATCGTCGCCAACAACGGCGGCATCGGTACCGTCAGCGAGGACATGATCCTGGGCGCGCTTTCGCTCGTCATCTGGACCATGACGCTCGTGACCACGGTCAAGTACGTGGTAATCGCCATGAAGGCCGACAACCACAACGAAGGCGGCATCTTCGCCCTGTTCAGTCTCGTGCGCAAGGTGGCACCATGGCTGATTCTCCCCGCCATGATCGGCGGCGCGGCGCTGCTCGCCGACGGCATCCTCACCCCCGCGGTCACGGTCACCACAGCCATTGAGGGCCTGCGTACCATCGAGTGGGGCCACGCACTATTGGGTGACGGTCAGACCAATGTGATCATCATCACCATCATCATTATCTGCGGTCTGTTTGCCATGCAGCGCGCCGGTACCTCGTCAATCGGCAAGCTCTTCGGCCCGCTCATGACGCTGTGGTTCCTGTTCCTGGCAGGCGCCGGCCTGTTCAATATGCTCGGCAACCTGTCCATCTTGCGCGCGCTCAACCCCATTCGCGGCATTATGTTCCTGTTCTCGCCCATCAACCACTCGGGCATCATGGTGCTCGGCTTCGTCTTCCTGTCGACGACCGGCGCCGAGGCGCTCTATTCAGACATGGGCCACGTGGGCAAGGCCAACATCTACGCATCCTGGCCGTTTGTTAAGGCGGCCCTTATCCTCAACTATCTGGGTCAGGGAGCTTGGCTGCTCGCCAACAACTCCAACCCCCAGATGCTCGCGATGGATATCGTCAACCCGTTCTATATGATGCTTCCCGAGCCCCTGCGCCCCTTTGCCATCGTGCTTTCGGCCGTGGCGGCCATCATTGCCTCGCAGGCGCTCATCACCGGCTCGTTCTCGCTGGTATCCGAGGCAACGCGTCTCAACCTTATGCCGCATCTGCGCATCCACTACCCCAGCGACACCAAGGGGCAGCTCTATATTCCGCTCGTCAACAACATCATGTGGGTCGGCTGCATCTTCATCGTGCTGCTGTTCCAAAACTCCGAGCGCATGGAGAGCGCCTACGGCCTCGCCATTACCGTGACCATGCTCATGACCACGACGCTTTTGACGAGCTACATCGCCGGCATCCTCAAGCACAGGCTGGGTGCCTGCGTCTTCGCCCTGCTCTTTGGTGCCATTGAGCTGTGCTTCTTCGCCTCGTGCCTCACCATGTTCTTTGACGGCGGCTACGTCATGATCTTCCTGGCCGCGCTGCTGTTTGGCCTTATGTATGTGTGGCGCCGCGGCACCGCCATCGAGCGCACGCAGACGATCCTGCTGCCCGTCTCCAAGTACATCGATCAGCTCGGCCGCCTGCGCAACGACGAGACCTACCCCGTGCTCGCCGACAATCTGGTGTTCCTCACCAACAGCCCCGATCCGCTCACACTCGACCGCGACGTGCTCTATTCCATCCTGGACAAGCACCCCAAGCGCGCCAAGGCATATTGGTTCATCAACGTGCACGTTACCGACGAACCCTATACGCACGAGTATTCCGTCGAGACCTTTGGCACGGACTTTTTGTTCCGCGTGCGCCTGGACCTGGGCTTTAAGGTCAACCAGCGCGTCAACGCCTATCTGCGTCAGATCGTCGGCGACTTGATGGCATCGGGCGAGCTGCCGCCGCAACATCACACCTACTCCATCTACGAGACGCGCGGCAACGTAGGTGACTTCCGCTTTTGCATGCTGCGCAAGATGCTTGCCCCCGAAACGGACATCAACCGCAATGACCACCGCGTGATGGCCATCAAGTACGCCGTCCGCCGCGCCTGCGGAAGCCCGGCACGCTGGTACGGTCTCGAGAACTCGGCCATCATCATTGAGTACGTACCGCTGTTTGCCCGCATGCGCCCGGCCGTTAAGCTCGTGCGCACCCAGGTGCCGTTCGAGGTTCAGATCGAAGAGGCCGAGGAAATGGAAGTCGACATCTTCTCGGACGACTTGGTCAACGGCAACGAAGCCGGTAAGGACATGAACGTCGATCCCACCGAGTTGCTCGAGAGTGTCGCCGATACGCCCGAACAGCAACAGCTCGACGGCCTCGAGAACGAACAACTCAACGACGCCAACTTCTAGCGACGTCACAAATCAACGACAGCGGCCCTGCACCTCACGGGAGATGCAGGGCCGTCTTGTATTGCAGTAAAGCTATCGGCTACGAACGGCGTGGCTCGGGAACCACGAGCCTATCGGGGCTCGCGCCCTCAGCATCCATCAGGCTCACGTAGCGAATCGACGGATCCCCATACATCGCGTAGTAATAATTGCCCGTGCGCGCGCTAAAGCATCCGGTGTAGATAGTCTTCTCGAACTTGCCATCGCCCATCCTGGACGCTCCCTCGATCATCACCACGCCCTCGAGCGAACGGAACATGCGAACGACGTTTTCGGTCTCGCTCTCCTTTTGTGGGTAATTGGCATTGAGGTACGCCGCCTTTACAAAACGGCTCGGCGAATAGCAATCGCCCGGAATGCCGCGCATGCCGGCACCGGCTCCATAGGGCTTAAGCTCGGCGCCACGCCATGTCGCCGTCTGCGGAAAATCGCTTGTGGCGGTGATATAGGTGCGCAGGTTTTCCATGTGCCACGGGAAGGTCGGCTGGTTGGCAAGGGTGTCGACCGGATCGTCGTATACATGCAGGCCGTCAGCCATCATCTCGACCACGATGCTGCGCTGGCTGTCGCCGATAATCCAATGGAGCAGCGACACGCCCAGCCCCTCTCCGGCAGATTTGGCGACAATCACCGTGTCGCGCAGCGCGGCCTCGACCTCATCGACCGTCGAGAACGTCGCTGCCACCCACAGGGGAAACTCATAGGCCGCGATATTGGTCTTGCCGTCGACAGGGCCCTCGGCATACTCGGCATAACCCGGGAAATTGAGACCCGCCACGGCGAGGCCCGCATCGTTGCCGCAATCGAAGAACATAGGGTAGTTCCTGTAATCGATGCACATACCGATCACCGCGTGCGCCGCTGTCGCGTCGTCGATAAACGAATACGGAATGTGAAACCCGCGCGGCATCACGCGAACCTGTTGGCCGTAGTCAAAGCTCCAGTCGAGATTGCGGCCCAGATACATGTGGCCAGAATTATCGGTAAATCGAATACTCGTACACATAGCGCCTCCTAGCTTTACGTTCTTGCAAATTTCATTGTCTCCAAACAAAAAGGCGCTAAACACAAAAGCCCGGACATGACAACAATGTCATGCCCGGGCCAAAAGAGACGAAGTGCGGTGCTTTGGTCCCCTTAGACCAACTTTCCAAGACAGTGGTCAATCATGTGTTGAATCATCTGCGCCTCGAAGCCCACAAAGTCCTGCTTGCGCTCGCGCATCTTGCCGTCGACGATCACGTCATAAGCGACCTTGCACTTGATATAGCGCGTGGACTTGGTGACCTCCTCGTGCGTCAGGCAGCTCTCCTCCATCTTGCTGGCACCCAGGCCAAACACCAGACGGGGGTTGTAGAGCACGTGGGGCTCGCCGGCGTCGTCCAGGTAGACGCAGACCTTCTTGGTAACGCCAATCTGGTTAGCGGCAAGGCAGCCGGCATCGTCGAGCGACTTGATGGTATCGATCAGGTCCTGAGCAACCGACTCGTCCTCGACGGTCGCAACCTCGCAACGCTGGGACAGGATAGCCTCGTCGTGGCAAAGCTCTTTAATCATACGTTCCTCCATAGGGGTCGTTGTAACCGCTTAAGTATACGGTACCCACACATTTTCATGCGAAAAATACCGTCCGTCTGCTACAAAGCGCCGAACATCAACATGCGAGGAACAACAGCGTCGTAAAGGGGCTATAGTGGGTGAGTTCGTGTCAATCGGCCTAAACTCGGGGCCGAACAAGGAAAGGGTATGCATGGACGAACTATTTCACGTCAGTGAGCGCAAGTCCACAATCGGGACCGAACTTCGCGCTGGACTGACAACATTCCTGGCGATGGCCTACATCATCGCCGTCAACCCCGCAGTGCTCTCGGGCGCTGGCATCGATGCGGGAGCGCTCGCCTGCGCCACCTGTCTGGGCGCTGGCATCATGACCATCTGCATGGGCATCTTCGCTAACCGCCCGCTCGCCTGCGCGTCGGGCTTAGGCGTCAACGCGATGATCGCTGGAATCACCACCACCGTCTGCGGCGGTGACTGGCACGTGGCCATGAGCGTCATCTTCCTCGAGGGTATCGTCATCTTGCTGCTCGTGCTTTGTGGCCTGCGCGAGGCCATCATGGACGCCATCCCGGTTGTCCTGCGTCACGCCATCTCGGTGGGTCTGGGCCTGTTCATCGCCATGATTGGCCTGTGCGATGCCGGCATTATCACCGCTGGCGCCGGTACACTCGTCGGTCTGGGCGACATCACCTCCCCCACCTTCATCGTCGGCATCATCTCCATCCTGGTGACAGTCGCCCTCGCCTGCCGCAACGTCCCCGGCTCGCTGCTCATCGGCATCGTCGTCGCCGTCATCGCCGGTATCCCCCTAGGTGTGACCCATGCTCCGACCGGTATCATCGCCCCGCTCGACTTCTCGAGCATCGGTGGCCCCATCGCCGACGCCGGCGGCGTGCCCGCCATCGTCAAGGTCCTTACCGACCCCACGCTCCTCGTCATCTCGTTCTCGCTGCTCATGAGTGACTTCTTCGACACCATGGGCACCGCGATGGCCGTGGCCAAGCAGGGCGAGTTCCTCACCGACGACGGCAACGTCGAGAATATCAAGGAGATCCTGATCGTCGACTCCGCCGCCGCTGCTGTGGGCGGTTTCATGGGCGTCTCCTCCATCACCACCTTCGTCGAGTCCACTTCCGGCGCCGCCGACGGTGGCCGCACGGGCCTCACCTCCGTCACCACCGGCGTGCTGTTCATTCTCGCCGCGTTCTTCTCCCCCATCGTCACCATCGTTTCCAGCGCCGCCACCTGCGGTGCTCTGGTCTACGTCGGCTACCTCATGATGAGCGAAGCCTCCGAGATCGACTGGTCCGACGTGTCGCAGGGTTTCCCGGCGTTCATGATCGTCGCCGGCGTGCCCTTCACCTACTCCATCTCTGCCGGCATTGGCCTGGGCTTTATCGCCTACGTGATCGTCGCGCTCTTTAAGGGCGAGGCCTCCAAGATCAAGCCGCTCATGTGGATCGCAGCCCTTGCCTTCCTCGTCTACTTCTTCGTGGCGTAACGGCATAGTCTGCTAAAGCAGAACATCAAGGCGCGGAGTCGCATCGAGCGGCTCCGCGCCTTTCTTTTAAAGCCAGGCTACGCACGGACGCGCGATGTATTGCTTCCCAAGTTTTGGACATTTTGCCCTCCAAACGGCACTACCGCCGGCTACATCCTGCAGATATGCTGGGCGTAATCGCATAGGCCCTATGAGGATGGGAGTAACCATGGCCGCCTTGTTCACGACCCCCAAGCGCAATGACAAAACCTCTGGAGCCCATTTTGTCGAGCCCGACGTGCGCCGTCGCACGCTGCTCGCACACGGAAGCTGGCGTCGCGTGACGCGCCGCATCGTCTGTGGTCTGACCTGCGCGCTCACGGTGAGCTCGTTGCTCATGCCGAGTGTCCGCTCGCGGCCGAGTGGGTGGACGTCGGCGGCAGCCGGTATGACGCTGGCACCGCGGCGGGTGACGAGGCTGGCACCTGGTCATGGGACGGCGCCGACGATATGAAGCTCAACGGCTATGACGGCGGTGCGATCAATGCTGCAGGCAAGCTCAACATTGCGTACGAGGGCAAGAACACCGTGAAAACCGAGCCCGATTACACCGGAGCCGCCATCAAAGCGCAGGATGGCACTAACCAGAAAGCGGAGTTGAACATAACGAGCTCGAATAGCACGGATGAGCTCAATGTGACAGCCGAGACCGATGCAATTAAATCCACAGGCGACCTCTCCATTTCTGGCCCAGGCACCGTGAACACCACAAGTACTACTGCCGACGGAATTGAGGCAAAGGGCGACCTCTCTATCACGGGCTCGGGCACCGTGAATGCAACGGGCGATACCGAAGGTATCCAATCCAAGGGCAAGACCACCATCGATTCCTCTGGCACAGTGATCGCTAAAGGAGGCGAAGGCTACGGCATCGCCGCAGGCAGTGACCTGACCATCAAAGGCGGTGGCAAGGTAGAAGCAAGCTCGATAGAAGAAGCGGCGATTTGGGCTGAAGACGGCATCAACATCTCAGGCGGCAGCCAGGTCAAGGCGAACTCCGAGGGAGATCTTGCCGTCGACACTGAGGGCAGTCTCGCGGTCACGAACGCCTCCCTTGACGCAAGCGGTGTTGAATATGGTGTCTATGCCTACAAGGGCATCACACTCGATGGCGCAACCGTGACGGTCCGTACCAGCGCGAACGGCGGCCAGGCCATCGCCCTCATCACTGACGGGGGCGACATCGACATCAAGAACGGTTCCATCGTGGACGCACTCGCGGAAGGCAAATTCTCGGTTGCAATCTCTGCCAGAAACCACCCGCTAAACGTCGCTGGCGGCCACATCTACATCAGCGACTCCGTTGTTAAGGCTATAGCCCGCTATGTCGAGACCGGTGGCGATGGCCCCGATCACTACAGCAACGACCAAAGCGGCGCGGTCATCCCTGAGCCTAGGGGTCTGAACATCGGTATCTTCGCCCAGACCTACGAGGGCATCACGCCCGCGAGTATCTCGATCGTCCGCAGCAAGCTCACGGCTGAGGGAGACACGGCGGCAATCTTCGCTCTTGCCACGAGCGCGGACGGCAAGGCAATCGGCACCATCGAGATCGAAGGCGCCAGCATCCTGACGCCTGAAGGCGGCAAGATCATTGACTATAGCAACAGGGAAGCACTCGACGACGGCATCGTCTACGATATGGGTCAAACCATCGGCACGGGCGACGCCACGGTCGACTCCCCCTATGACGCCGCTGTCTCCAAGAGCACGGTCATCGTGCCTCCCGAGGAGATCAAACCCGAGGAGAAGCCCGGCGAGACCAAGCCCGAGGGTTCCAAGTCCGAGGGCACGAAGACGACCAAGACCGTTGCAGTTGCAGCCACGGGAGCCAAGACCACCGGCAAGCTCGCGGCAACCGGCGACGCCTCGAACGCAGCCATCGTGGCAGCCGCCCTTGCAGGAACAGCCGCCATCGCCGCGGGCGCCGTGGTGAGCCGCAAGCGCTCGTAAACACTTTTTCGCACGGGACGGGTGGATCGCGGCCCTTGCCTTCCTCGTCTACTTCTTCGTAGCGTAAGGGCAAGGCTGCAAAAGCTGAACAATAAAGCGCGGAGTCGCCATGCGGCCCCGCGCTTTTCTTTTAGCGCCGGTCCCTGCGCCGGCGTGCGGCCTATTTCTCCCCCATTTTGGCCATTTTGCCCTCCAAACGGCACTACCGCCGGCAACATCCGGCAGATACGCTGAATCTAGTCGTATAGGCCCTATGAGAACGGGAGCAACCATGGCAGCCTTGTTCACGACCCCCAAACGCAATGACACTACCGCCGGAACCCATGTTGCCGAACCCGACGTTCGCCGTCGCATAGGACTCGCGCACGGCAGCTGGCGCCGCGTGACGCGCCGCATCGTCTCGGGCGCCGTGTGCGCGCTCACGGTGAGCTCGCTGCTCATGCCGAGCGTCTCGCTCGCAGCGGAATGGGTCAAGGTCGGCGGCAACAAGTACAACACCGCGGCGAGCGACGAGGCCGGTACCTGGTCGTGGGACGGCGCCGACGACTTGAAGCTCAACAACTATAACGGCGGCGAGATCCAGGCCGCAGGCAAGCTCAACGTGAATTACTCGGGAACCAACATCGTCACTGCCGAATGGATCGAAAGCATCAAAGTTTCTCATGGCACTAACGAGAATGCCGAGCTCAATATCCAAGGCGACGAGGGCGGCACGCTCAGCGTGACATCTACTGAGGACGCTATCCTCTCCACGGGTAATATCAACATCGACGGAGCCGGATCCGTCAACGCCACGAGCACTGGGTTTGATGCCATCAATGCCGGAGGTGATCTCGCTGTCAAAGGTTCGGGCAACGTCAACGCCACGGGTGCATCGGATGGCATCAGGGCAAACGGCAATATCACGATTGACGACAGCGGAGCCGTCACCGCCAGGGCTACCAAGGACAAGGGTATTGGAGCCGACAAGAACCTCACCATCAAGGGTGGCGGGACGGTCGAGGTAAGCTCCGAGAAAGACGCTGCCGTCGAGGCCAAGGGCAGCCTCGCAGCCACAAACGCCTCCCTCAACGTAAACGGTGTTGAATATGGCGTCTATGCCCACAAGGGCATCACCCTCGATCATGCAAACGTGACGGTCCGTGCAAGTAAAGGCAGATACGGTGGCGCCAACGCCCTCTTCACCTACCAGGACGACATCGTCGTCAAGAACGGCTCCACCGTGGACGCGTTTGCGGAAGGCGAGGTTTCGGCTGCATTCTCCACCAGAAACGATCGACCCAACGAGAAGGGCGGCCACATCTACATCAGCGACTCCGTTGTCAAGGCCATAGCCCGCTATGTCGAGAACGGCGACGGCCCCATCCCCTACAGCGAAAACCAAGATGGCGAGACGAGGCGCGAACCCCAAGGCGAGAACATCGGCATCATCGCCCAGACCAGCGAGGGCGTCACGCCCGCAGTCATCTCGATCATCCGCAGCAAGGTAACGGCCGAAGGAGATACAGCGGCAATCTTTGCCCGTGCCATGAGCGCTGACGGCAAGACAATCGGCACCATCAAGATTGAGAACGCCGCCATCCAGACGCCCGAAGGCGGCAAGGTCATTGACTATCGCAAGCTCCGTGACGGCATCTACGAGGCAGGCCAAGCCATCGGCACGGGCGACGCCACGGTCGACTCCCTCTATATCAAAGCAGTCGCCAAAAGTACGACCATCGCACCTCCCGAGGTAGCCAAGCCGGAAGACCCCAAGCCCGACGAGACCAAGCCCGCGGAGTCCAAGCAGAACCCCAAGCCTGAGGGCTCAAAGCCGACCAAGGCCGTTGCGGCTTCAACCACGAAAGCCAAGACTACCGGCGTGCTCGCGGCAACCGGCGACACCTCGGGTGCGGCCATCGTGGCAACCGTCCTTGCGGGAACAGCCGCTATCGCCGCAGGCACCATGGCGAGCCGTAAGCGTTTTTAGACGCCTCTGCGCACATGGCAGCTCCCGCGAGGGCCCCGAGCCCCAGCACCGTTTAACAACGCCACCGCCGAGCTCCCCTCCGGCGGTGGCGTTTTCCATATGCGTCCGCAGGGGATGCACGAGATTGTCTTTGGTCTAGCCCAACCGGCATACGCTGGCGTGCGACAATTGGGGCTGCCGATATCACAACACTGAGAGAAGCCCGTCATGGAAGCGCATCAAAAGCAGATAACCGTTTATTCGAATCATACGGAAAGCGCGCCTGTCATCTACCTTCCTGTGGTCGTGGGCGACGGCAGCGAGGTTTATAAGTGTTGCCGAGAGCTCGACTGTCCGCCATTCGCCCTCGTCACCATTGGCGGGCTCGATTGGAATCGCGAGCTGAGCCCCTGGGCATGCGACGGGACCGTACGCGATGCCGAGCCTTTCGGCGGCCAAGCTGCCGATTTTCTTGATGAGCTGCTGAATCAGATAATCCCCCAGGTGGAGTCGTCGCTTCCTCAGCCGCCCACCTGGCGCGGCATTGCCGGCTACTCGCTCGCGGGCCTCTTCGCGCTTTGGTCCCTCTGGCAAACCGGCGCCTTTGACCGCGCCGCGAGCGCATCGGGGTCGCTATGGTTTCCCGACTTTGTCGATCGCGCCAGCACGGCCCCTTTTGCCGGCAGCCCGCAAGCCGTCTATCTGTCACTCGGCAAAAAGGAAACCAAGACGCCCAACCGCATGATGCGGCATGTACTCGACGACACGCGCGCGATGGAAGCGTTGCTCGTCGAGCGCGGCATTCCAACAACGATGGAACTCAACCCCGGCAATCACTTTACCCAAACCGACTTGCGCATGGCCCGCGGCATCCACTGGATACTGACGCATTAAAAATGGTGCCCACGCGTACATACGCATGGGCACCATTTATTTTGTTTTAGCTGAACGCAGCTGCTACTCAGCAGCCTCCTCAAGCTCGGAGACATCAAACTCAAAGTCGTTACCCGGCAGGATGGCGTTGAGCACAATGCCCACCAGTGAGCCCACGGCAATGCCGGACAGCGAAATGGTCACGCCGCCCAGCTCCAACACGATGGCGCCGGCGGTGCTGTACGCGATGCCGAGCGAAAGCACGAGCACCAGCGCGGCAACCAGCACGTTGCGGTTGTTCTGGAAATCGACCTGGTTCTCGATGAGGTTGCGGACGCCCACAGCGCTGATCATGCCGTAGAGCACGAGCGACACACCGCCGATCACACACGCCGGCATGGCCGCAATGACAGCCGCGAACTTGGGGCAGAACGAAAGCACGATGGCGCAACACGCGGCAATTCGAATTACGCGCGGGTCGAACACGCGCGTCAGGGCGAGCACGCCGGTGTTCTCACCATACGTAGTGTTGGCCGGAGCGCCAAAGAGCGAAGCCAGAATCGTGGCAAGGCCGTCGCCGAGCAGCGTGCGATGCAGACCGGGATCGGCAATGTAGTTGCGCTCGCAAGTCGAACCGATAGCAGAGATATCGCCGATATGCTCGATCATGGTCGCGAGGGCCAGCGGCATGATGGTGATGATGGCCGTCGTGGCAAGACCGCTATCGAACTGCGGCCCAAAGAGTGCAAACACGGTGTTGTCCCACACGATGGGCAGACCGACCCACGGCGCGGCGGCAACGCCCGAAAAATCGACCTCACCGAGCGCGGCCGCAACGGCATAGCTCACTACGACGCCCAGCAGGATCGGCACGATCTTGACCATGCCGCGACCCCAAATGTTGCAGATCACGATCACAGCCACGGCGACAACGGCAACAAACCAGTTTGTCTGGCAGTTGGCAATAGCGGAACTTGCCAGGATCAAGCCGATGGAAATGACGATGGGGCCAGTCACCACCGGCGGAAAGAAACGCATGACACGCTTGGCGCCAAACGCGCGGAAGAGCGCCGCCAGCACCGGATAGAGCAGACCGGCACAAGCTACGCCCAGGCAAGCGTAGGGCAAAAGCTCGGTCTCGCCGTTGGGCGCGATTGCGGCATAACCGGCAATAAAGGCAAACGATGAGCCCAAAAATGCCGGCACCTTACCGCGCGACAGGAAGTGGAACAGCAGCGTGCCCAAGCCGGCAAACAAAAGCGTTGCCGATACCGAGAGGCCGGTGAGCACGGGCACCAGCACGGTGGCGCCAAACATGGCAAACAGGTGCTGTAGGCCGAGCAGGAACATGCGCGGGCGGCCGAGCGACGATGCGTCGTAGATGGCATCGCTGACGGCGGGCGTCGAGGACTGGGACATGGATGTCCTTTCGAATGGAAGGGCGATCAGGCATATCGGATAACTTGCCCGAACGATACGATCCGAACCATTGTACGCGATACACTATGCCTCGCACGCGCCGCCACCTGCAAACACTAGCGCTATTTCCAAACGCGCTCGGCAATGCGCTTGACCAGCGCGATCTTTGCCCATTGCTCATCCTCGGTCAGCTTGTTGCCAATCTCGCAGCTGGCAAAGCCGCACTGAGGCGACAGATACAGGTTCTCGAGCGGCACGTACTTTGCGGCTTCACGGATGCGCTCGACGATAACATCCTCGTTCTCGAGCTCTGCCGCCTTGGTGGTTACCAAGCCCAGCACGACCTTCTTGCCCGGGGCAACGTACTTGAGCGGCTCAAAACCGCCGGCGCGCGGCGTATCGAACTCCAGGTAAAATGCATCGACATCCTCGTTTGCGAACAGGTACGGCGCGATGGGGTCATAGCCGCCCTCGAAGGCATAGGTGGAGTGGTAGTTGCCGCGGCACACATGCGTGTTGATGACCAGATCGTCGGGCTTGTCCGCGATGGCGGCATTGTTGAGCGCCACGCCCAGCTCGCTTACCTTTTGCAGGTCGACCGAGCTCATGCCGGTTTTGGCGACAAAATCGGTGTCGCAGTAGATGCCCCAGGTGCAGTCATCAAACTGGATGTTGCGGCAGCCTGCTGCGTACAGGTCGGCGATCACCGTTCGATAAGCGGCTGCGATGGCGTCGGCAAGTTCCTCATCGGTCTTATAGACAGCGCGCAGGCTCTCCTGCTGGCCGTCGCAGCGGTCGAGCGTGACTTCGGAGAACGTCTGGATCGGCGCCGGAATGGTTTGCCGCGCGACCTGGCCCTCCCCCTCGAGCGCCTTGACAAATTTAAAGTGCTCGACGAACGGATGGTTCTCGCCGCTAATGGGGCCGGTTACCACGGCGGTGTCGGCTGTGGTCTCCTCGTCGTGGAACATATAACCCGTACGCGAGGTACGGCGTTCAATGCCGTTAAGGCCCCACATAAAATCGAGGTGCCAGTAGCTGCGGCGAAACTCACCATCGGTGATGACCTGCAGGCCGGCGGCCTTCTGCTTTGTCACCAAATCGCGAATGGCATCGTCCTCGACGGCCTTAAGGCCGGAAGCGTCGAGTTTACCCGCGACATAGGCGGCACGGGCGTCCTTTACAGCCTGCGGACGAAGAAAGCTGCCGACAATATCGGCGCGAAACGGCGCGTTCGGTTGAATCGAAGTGCTCATAGATATCTCCCTTTGCATTGGTTGCTTTACTGGGACAGAGTATGAGCGCTCATATGACCATCGTAAAATATACGTTTATAACAGTTTGATATAGATGCTTCCTATATCAGTCTGGACTGTCATAAAGAGACTTGAACCGTGCGGAGCACAGCAGCCTAGATATGCTGACGAATCGCGTCGATATAGGCCCGACCGTAGCGCGTGAGCGTCGTGTTCTTGCGCGTGATGATGCCAATCTCCATGTACTCGTCCACGTCGAGCGGAATCGAGATAATGCCGGGGCCGTTGAGCTCGTGGCTGATCACACCCGAACACACCGTGTAACCGTTAAGTCCCATAGCCAGGTTGAACAGCGTCGCACGGTCACGCACGCGGATATTTTTGCGACGCTCGAACGTCGAGGTCAGCTCCTCGGAATAGTAAAACGAGTTGTAGCTGCCCTGCTCGTAGGACAGGAACGGGTAGTCTTCCAGATCCTCGAGCGTCACGCTGGAGCGGTCTGCCAGCGGATGGTCGGCGCAGACGAAGACATGCGGCGTGGCGCAGAAGAGTCCTTCGAACACGAGCTCGTTGGCCACCAGCATGCGCTCGATGACCTCGCGGTTATGCTCGGATAAGTACAGGATGCCCAGTTCGCTTTTCATATGCGCAACATCCTCGATAATCTCGTGAGTCTGCTCCTCGCGCAGGGTGAAGTCGTAACGCGCGGCATCGAACTCGCGAATCACGTCGACAAACGCGTTGACGGCAAAGGAATAATGCTGGCAGCTCACACTAAAGTGCGGCACCTGCTCGGATGCGCCCTTGTACTTACCCTCGAGCAGGTCGGCCTGGTCGAGTACCTGGCGCGCATAGCCCAAGAAGGTCTCGCCTTCCTCGGACACAACGACGCCCTTGTTGGTGCGCTCAAAGATGTGCACACCCATCTCGTTTTCGAGATCGCGAATCGACGCGGTAATCGAAGGCTGCGACACAAAGAGACGGCGCGAGGCCTCGGTGATGCTGCCGCATTCGGCAACTTTGACGACATATCTGAGCTGCTGGAGCTTCATGGCTGTCTCCTTAGCTGTTCGCGAGATTCGCGTCGGCTGCACCCTCCTGACGCATAAACGGCGGCATCTCCCCCGTCGCGGCGCAGGCGGCAATCTGATGCAGAGCCCCGGCGACCGCATCATCTGCCGCGGCGCCGATATGCCAGCGCGCGGCAGCCGTGACGGCCTCGTTGGCATTGGCGACTGCAACGGAGTTGGGAACGGCATCGATCATGGGCAGATCGTTATCGGAATCGCCAAATACGGCCACCTCGTCGGGCGTCAGGCCCAAGGCGCGCGCCAGCTCCAGCGCAGCGCAGCCCTTGTCCCAACCATCCGGAAGGATGTCGAACAGGCGCACTCGGTTGTTGGGAAACACAAGCGAGAGTTCCGGCATCTCAACGGCAACGCGCTCGCGTAGCTCCGCGAGCTCCTCACGCGAACGGGCACTCCAGATATTCGCCTTGTATACCGGGGCATCATCGACAACAGGACGGCACGGGGCCTCTTCGCCTTTGAGCCACGCGTTGCCGCCCGACCCCATGGCTCGACGAACGCGCTCGGGGTCACTCGTCACGCAATAGGCATCGTTATTCCAAAAGTCATCACCCAGGCTGTAGACCTTCAGATACGTATCATCGGTCTCTTGCTCCAAGTAGTCAGCCAAGCGCATAAGGGCGGCGTTATCGGTTGCATGCGAGGCTACCGCCTCGCCGTCCACAAACATGACCTGGCCGTTACAGAACGCGCCAGTCGAGAAGCACTCGGAACAATTTTTGAACATCCAGCCCATCGCGGACGGCTGACGACCCGAAACCGGCCCAAAGTGCAGACCCGCCGCCTGCATGGCATGAATACCCTCAATGGCGTAGTCGCTGGCGCCGTCATGCCCGGCTGGAATCAGCGTATCGTCCATATCGGTCAGCACAAGTTTGATCATAGAGTCCCCCAGTCATTTTCACCGTATCCATTGTAACGGTGCGCTAGTATAGGGAACAACAGATTCGATGCGGGAGTGCCGGCGGTGCAAACCACAAGGCTGAGAGGGCATGGGGCCCAATCCTTTGAACCTGTCAGTTAATGCTGGCGTAGGGAGCATGCCGCCTTTACAGGGGCGCTGTCTATGCACAGCGCCCCTTTTCTATGCCAAGGAGGCATGTGCAGTGATTGATTCGGAACAGCTTAAGCAGCATATGGTCAAGGCCGTGGAGGAGATTCGCGCCACCAATCCGATGGCCGGTTCCATCACCAACACGGTGACGATCGACTTTGTCGCCAACGCGCAGCTCGCCGTGGGCGGTTCGGCCGCTATGGTCTATCTGCCCGACGAGGGCGAGGCGCTCGTTGCCGGCGGCGGCGCCATCTATCTCAACATGGGCACGCTCTTCCCCATCTACGAGCAGACGATTCCCCGCGCGGCCAAGGCGGCACACGACGCCGGCAAGCCTTGGGTGCTCGATCCGGTTGGTCTGGGCATCGGCAGCCTGCGCACCCAGCTGGTAAACGAACTCAAGCAGTACAAGCCCGCCATCGTGCGTGGCAACGCCTCCGAGATTATCGCGCTCGCCGGCCTGTGGGGTCTTGAGGGCGAGGCGGCCGATCTGAGCCGCGTACGCGGTGTCGATACCACCGACACGGTAGACGCCGCCCGCGATGCCGCGGTGGCGCTCGCCCGCTACACCGGTGGCGCCGTAGTCGTCTCGGGCGAAGTCGACCTGATCACCGACGGCACGACCGTGGCCAAGTCCCACGGCGGCAGCCCGCTCATGTCCAAGATCACCGGCTGCGGCTGCTCGCAGGGCGGCGTGCTGGCTGTGTATGCCTGCGCCGCCGATCCGTTTACGGCAGCCGTCTGCGGCACCGCCGTCTACAACGTCGCTGGCACGCGTGCTGCCGCCGTCGCCGATGCCCCGGCAAGCTTTAAGGTCGCCTTTATCGACGAGCTCTACCGCGCGAGCGCCCAGGACATCGCCGATAACCGACTCGAGCTCGAGGAGGCATAAGCCATGTCCGAGCCCGCAACCAATGTCGGCATGAACACGCTCGTCGCTGTGGCCATCGCCCCATGCGGCACCGGCGATGAGCTATCCGCCGAGGTCGCCGAGGTCGTGCGCGTCATTCGCGAGAGCGGCCTTCCCAACCGCACCACCTCGATGTTCACCGAGATCGAGGGCGACTGGGACGAGGTCATGCAGGTCGTGCGCGACGCAACCTTTGTGTTGGCGAGCAAGGGCATCCGCACCGAAGTCGTGCTCAAAGCCGATATTCGGCCCGGATTTACCGACACCATGACCGGCAAGCTCGAGCGCATGGAAGCACAGATCAAAAAGCAGGAGGAAACACGATGAGCATCCGCGACAACCTTGATATCTCGGCCTATCTGGTACTCGGCCCCGAAAACACGCTCGGGCGCCCCGTGGGCGATGTGGTGGCCCAGGCGCTCGATGCCGGCTTTACCTGCATCCAGGTGCGCTCCAAGGTGGCAAGCGCCCGCGAGATCATTGCGCTGACCGGCGACGCCGCGCAGGCAATCGCTCAGGCCGGCAAGACCGGTCAGGTCGCCTTGCTGATCGACGACCGTCTGGACTGTGTGCTTGCCGCACGCGAGCAGGGTATTGCTGTCGACGGTGTGCACGTGGGCCAAAGCGATATTCCCGTCGAGGTCTGTCGCAAGCTGCTGGGCCCCGACGCCATCGTGGGCCTTTCGGCCCGTTGCGAGGAGATGCTCGAGTACGTCAAGACCGCCGACATGAGCCTAGTCGACTACCTGGGCATCGGCCCACTCCACGAGACCGAGACCAAGCGCGACTGCGGACGCGCGGCCGACGGCTCTATCATCACCAAGAGCTTTGAGGACCTGGCCGCACTCCACGCGGCAAGCCCCGTGCCCATCGTGGTGGGCGGCGGCGTCAAGACGGCCGACCTGCCGCAGCTCAAGGCCACCGGCGTCGACGGCTTCTTTGTGGTGAGTGCCGTCTGCAGCGCCGATGACCCCTACGCCGCGGCCAAGGAGCTCGTCGACACCTGGCAGCAGGCATAGGCATAAGCCGAGCAGTTGCTCCGCGACCCCATAACTTCAGCAATGGAAAGCGCATCCCAGTTTGGATCTCCATTCCGGGATGCGCTTTCCGCCGAGATGGCGGCAGCAGCCTCTACCCTGCCAGATATGCCTCCAGTGCCGGCAAGGTCGCCTCCGCATCGCGGCGACCAATCTGGTAGATGCGCTCAAGTTCATCGGGCTCGCGACACAGCGACGGCACCTTCACCGATTCGCTCGGCCGCACCACAAAGATCTCGCCGGCAGCCTCGCGACGTGCCAGGTCATCGAGCGTGGCATTGTAGACCTCATGCCGATGCTCAAGCGCTGCGACAAACTCCGGATAGTGACGGAACACGCGCCGCAGCATGGGCATCACACTGTTGGGCTGCTTCACAAAGCCCGCCGGCTGCGTGAGTACCACGATATTGCGGTCATACCCCTGCGCAAACAGCCATGCGCTGGGAATGGAATCAGCCACGCCGCCATCCAGGTACTTGCGGCCCTCAATGGCGACAGGACGCGTCGCCACGGGAATTGCCGACGACGCCCGGATCCACTCGATATCGCGCTCGTCGCCATACGGCAGATCGTGATAGACGGCCTTGCCCGTCTCGATATCGGTACACACGCACGTAAACCGCATGGGGCAGGCGCGATATGTCTCCAGGTCGATGGGATCGCGCTCGATGGGCACCTCGTGATAGGCAAAATCGGCATTGAACATATCGCCGGTTCGCAGCCAGCTGGTCACGCTTGCGTAGCGCTTGTCGGCACAATAGGCCTTGTTGTAGCGAATGGCGCGGCCGATCTGGCGCGATTTAAAGTTGTAGCCAAACGCCGCGCCCGCCGAGACACCCACCATATGGTCGCAAGTTAAGCCGTGCTCCATCCAAAAGTCGAGCACGCCCGCCGTATACATACCGCGGTAGCCGCCTCCCTCGAGTGCCAGCCCCACCGTGCGCGTCGTATTTGACTGTGCCATGCGACCATCTCCGTCCCCACAAATTCAAACGGAACAAGTATACCCGTCAACATATATCGTCTCAGTCGCATTTTCATCGAACATCGCATCGTCGCGCTACCGCTTGTCGAATAATAGCCGCCCACAGCATGTGCACCCATATATAATTGTGCACTATTGTTTACACTACTCAGCTGTTATCAACAGTGAACATTAGCCGACAAATTAACTCAACAACGCAGCAAGGCGGGGGCCTGGATACATGCAAAACGCCGAGCAACGACGCGTGTACACAACGAGCTCGCCCGACGCAATCCGCCCCGACCTCAGAAAGCCGCTTAGAACATGGATACTGTCAGCAATTACACCGAAACGCTCGAAAAGACCGTCCGTGACCTTCTCGAGCGGCAGGAGGATCTGATCAGGACTGCCTTTACCGACCAGCTTACTGGGCTTGGCAACCGTGGCGGCTTTGCCCGTTCCCTCGAGGAGCTCTGGGAGCAGGACGCCCCCGTTACCATGGCGTTCATCGATATCGACAATCTCAAGCACTGCAACGACGTCTTTGGGCATGACGAGGGCAACCGCTATATCTTGCAGGTAAGTCTCTATCTTAAGCTGTATATGAAGGTGGGCGAAGCGGCGTTTCGCATAGGCGGCGACGAGTTTGCCATCCTATCTACGATTGCAACCGAGGACGACCTCGCCGAACGTCTGAAACACTGCCGAACGGTTCTGCTCAAAAACAACGATTCCGAGATGCCCCGCTCGTTTAGCTACGGAGTGTCACATGCCGACCCCGCCCTGGGCGAAGCTTCCAATCGCATGACGCTCGATGCCGACCATCGCATGTACGACTACAAGCTACGTCATGCCATGCACCTCGATCGACGCAATATCACGCAAGTTCACGCCGACGACTTCGAAATAAGCGATCGTATTTTTGACGCCTTTTCGATGCTCAACGAGGGCCGTTATTTCTTTATTGAGAACTTGGACAAGCATCGCACCCTTTGGTCACAAGGTGCCTTGCGCGATCTTGGCCTTCCCTCGGAGCACATAGACAACTGTCGCGATTACTGGAAAACGCGCGTCCATCCCGACGACCTTGAGGCCTGCATCAACGACATCGACCAAGTCTACAACGGCACCAAGCACCGTCGCGTCATGCAGTATCGTGTGCGCAACGCCGTCGGCGACTACGTTCTTTGCCGTGCTCGCGGGTTTCGTATCGACGGCGACGGAAATGTCCCCTCGCTCTATGTCGGCGAGCTCGTCAACCACTCACTTGCCGAAACCGTCGACGCCGCCACAGGCCTCGGAACGCAGCGCATGCTGGCCAACGCCATCGACGCCTGCCGCCGCGATCGTTGCGAGACAGGGCTTATAGCGGTGCGCGTTCGTGGCACGACAAAGCTCAACGAGCTCTACGGGGCCGAGGCTGTCGACAACATGCTTGCCGAATACGCAGGCCGCATGCTGTCGATCACCCGCGGCAGGAGCCGGGTCTACCGTTCACGAAGCGTCCAGTTCGTCGTGCTCAGCAACGACCTGGACCACGAGGCATTCGAGCAACTGACCCGCCACCTTAAAGAGGCCGTTTTCGCTCCTGTTCGAATCGCAGGCGACACCATTACTCCCGTCTGTCTTGTCGTCCCGGCCTTTTACGAGCACTTAACCCATCAAGCGACCGCCGTTTTAGGCGAACTCGACCGTCGCCTTCGCACGGCCGGCGGGCTTGTTCCCAACGACAGCCTCCCCATACCCGAGGCGGAGCGCAAAAGCGCCATCGCCGAACGTATCGACTCGCTCACGGGTCTCTATCGACCCAGCGAGTTTATGCGGCGCGCCAACGCTTTTCTCGAGGCAAGACGCGACGGCGCCTGGTGCATCGCCACGGTCGACATGGGCCACATGCGCCTGTTTAACGAATGGTATGGACAGGCCGAAGGCGACCGCCTGCTTGCCGATGTGGGCACGGTCCTCAAGGACATCGAGAATGCCGACATGGGCGTCGCAGGGTACTGGGGCCAAGATGACTTTTACGTACTCATCCCCTTTAAGCACATCACCGTCCATCAAATCTACAACCGCGTTCGCGAGGCAGTAGCCAGGTATGATGGCGGCGTAGGTTTTTGGCCGTCCATGGGCGTTTACCCCATCGATTCCAATGAGGAGATCACCATCGATGCGCAGGCAAAGGCCATGTTTACCAATCGGCGCGCAAAAAACGACTTTAAGGAGCGCATTGCCATTTTTTGCCCCGAGGAGTACAAGCGCGAAATCGTGTTCAACCGCACGCTGACCGAATTCCAGTACGCGCTGTCAAATGGTCGCATCACGTACTATCTTCAGCCCCAGGTCGATATGGAAACCGGCGAGATTATTGGCGCCGAAGCACTCACCCGCTGGATTAACAAGGACGGCTCTCTCATTTCGCCCGCAACGTTTATCCCCGCACTCGAGGAAAGCGGCTTTGTAGTGACGCTCGACAAATATGTTTGGCAGGGCGTCGCCATGTGGCTCCGCGAGCGCCTCAATCGAGGACTTCGCGTGGTTCCGATTTCCCTCAATGTGTCGCGCGTAGACATTCTTGCCTGCGATGTCGCCGAGCATATGGGGTCGCTCGCCGCCCAGTACAACCTGCCGCCCGAACTCATGCACATCGAGATCACCGAGACCGCCTATACCGGAGAGTCCGAGGCCGTGGATAAGCTGACCGCGGATCTGCACACCCGTGGCTTCTCGACCTACATGGACGATTTTGGCACCGGCCAGTCCACGCTCGCGATGCTCAAGAACGTCAACGTCGACGTCATCAAGCTCGACCGCACCTTTGTGCCCACCGACCGCGATCAAGGCCGCAGCACGCAAATCATTTCATCGATGCTCGAAATGGCGCAGTCGCTCCATCTGCCCGTCGTGGTCGAAGGCGTCGAGACAAATGAGCAGGCGAACATGCTACGACAAATGGGCGCCCGCTACGCTCAGGGCTTCCTCTACTACCGCCCCATGCAGGCGAAGGATTTTGAGGCATTGCTCGATGGCGGCAATAACAACTGATACGCTCGCGCGCAAAACGCCACCGTCGAAGGGGATATTTGTCTCCATTAGCTAACTTATATCCCCAATTCAAACCGAATTGGGGATATGATACAAACCGTTGTTCCGCCCAAGGAGGTTATCCATCATGAACGAGTCGTATCGCCTGGGCGAGCAATCGATTATTGCCTATCTTCAGCGACTTGCGAACGGCGTCTCGACCGCCGAACTCGATGTTGCCGCGCTGCCTGCTGGGCTACGCGCCGTTGGCGAGCAACTGCAAAAGACGCATGCCATCCTGCAACAAGAGCGCCAGCTGCTTGAGCGCAACGCCTATATCGATCCGCTCACCAACTTGGGCAACCGCAACGGATTCGACCGTCACGTCGAGCAACTCTGGCGCAAAGGCGACCCCTTCACCTGCGCCTATATTGACATCGACCATCTCAAGCATTGCAATGATAGGTTTGGCCACGCCGAAGGCAATCGCTATATTCTGAGCATCTGCCGCACGCTCTCCGAAACCATGGAGCACGATGAGATGCTGTTCCGTATCGGTGGAGACGAGTTTGTGCTCATCTCGCTCTCCGCAAACGAGATTGAACTCGAGCAGCGCTTGGAGCAGGTACGTACCAGGCTGATCGAGGCGAGCTCAGGCGGCAAGGCGCCCATGATCGGCAGCTTTAGCTTTGGCTGCTCGCGCGTCGATCCACTTGCTGGCGACACGCGTCGCCAGATGACAATGGATGCCGATCGCAAGATGTATCGCTATAAGCTTATGCATCGTGTGCAGCAACCGAAAGACGATGACGCGCCGCAACGCCCAATCGTCGATCAGCTTCCCTGCAACGACCGGGTGTTCCAAGCGATCTCCATGAGCTCCGAGACGCGCTATCCGTTTATCCTCAATCTCGATACGGGAGAATCGCAATGGTCGGTTAACGCCGTGCGCGATTTTGACCTGCCCTCCCAGCACCCTTTTAACTCACTCGACATGTGGCTCGCCCGCGTTCATCCCGAGGACCGCGACAACGTACGTGTCGAGCTCGACATGGTGATAAACGGCACGTGGCACTTCCACTACATGCAGTATCGCGTAATGGATGCCACCGGAAAATACGTGCTTTGCGACTGCACGGGCTACCGCTTGGACGGCACCGATACCGAGCCCGGCATGTATGTGGGCATTATCATCAACCGAAGCTTGGCAGATACGACCGATTCCGTGACCGGCTTGGGCGATATTCACGCCCTGGTCAACGCCATTGGCGAAATGCGTCGCGTGGCGCGCAAGGCTGGTTTGATCGCCATCAAAATCGACGATATCGCTCAGGTCAATGCCCGCTTTGGCTTTGATGCGGGCGACCGCGTTTTGGCAGAATGTGCCGCCTGTCTGGTGGAATGCTCGCGCGGTAAGGGTCGTATGTTCCGCTCGACGGGGCCGATGTTCGTGGCTCTTTTCGACGACTTTGATCCCGAAGAAACCGATGCGATTGCAGAGGAAATCGAGCGGTTCCTGGGTTCGCCCGTGCTCTTTGGCCCATTTGAATATCAGCCGCCCATTCGCGTGGCCACGCTCCATCTGGACGGCGTCGACCGTCAGCCCGTTTCGATTTTGAACGAGCTCAAAGCGTTGCTCGGGAAAGCCGTGCAGGTGCCAGGTACCAAACTGGATTAGCACCGCGCCCACACCGCCTCCCCCATCGTGCGATAATCCTCTGCAGAAGTCACCGACAGCAGAGGGAGTTTGTGATGAAGGTTCTTTTGGTCAATGGCAGCCCCAAGGCAAACGGCAACACCGCCCGCGCACTCGCCGAAGTCGCCGAGCAGCTCAATGCCGAAGGCATTGATACCGAGGTGTTTCAGCTGGGCGCCAAGCCCATTCGCGATTGCATCGGTTGCGGCCAGTGTGGCAAACTTAGCGGTCGCTGCACCTTTGACGATGACGTGGTGAACGAGCTCATCGCTGCCGCCGAGCAGGCAGACGGTTTTGTCTTTGGCTCACCCGTCTACTATGCGCACCCCAGCGGACGCATCCTTTCGGCCCTCGATCGCGCCTTCTATGCAGGCGGGCATGCCTTTGAGCACAAACCCGGCGCCGCAGTCGCCGTCGCCCGTCGCGGCGGCACGTCGACCACGTTCGATGTGCTCAACAAGTACTTCACCATCAACCAGATGCCCGTGGTTGCTTCCACCTACTGGAACAACGTGTTTGGCCGCGTGCCCGGCGACGCCGATGGGGATGCCGAGGGCCTTGCCACCATGCGCAACATCGGTAAGAACATGGCCTGGCTCCTACGTTGCATCGAGGCCGGACAGGCCGCCGGTATCAACGCACCCGAGGCCGATCGCGCAACGACCAACTTCATCAGGTAGAACGGCGGAACATGAATATTCAAATCTTCGGGACTAAGAAGTCCTTCGACACCAAGAAGGCGCAGCGTTATTTTAAAGAGCGCCGCATTAAGGTGCAGTTTATCGACCTTAAGGAAAAGGAGATGAGCAAGGGCGAGCTCACGAGCGTGATGCAGGCGGTCGGCGGTATCGACAAGTTGCTCAACCCCAAAGCCAAGGACGAGGAGACGCTCGCACTCATCCAGCACCTCACCCCTAGCCAGCGCTTCGACAAGCTGCTCGAGAACCAGCAGGTCTTGGCCGAGCCCATCGTGCGCAACGGCAAAAAGGCCACCGTCGGTTATTGCCCCGATGTATGGGGAGCCTGGGAGTAGCCTGTGTTATTTGCCGGCGCGTGGGTATAAGAGCAGGCGTTTGGCATAAGATTCAACTGTAAGCCATGTCTAACAAAGGAGGGCACATGCCCAACAAACCCGTGAAGATCATCATGCTTACCGGATACCTCGGTGCCGGCAAGACCACGTTGCTCAACCACATCCTCGCTAACGACGGCGGCATCCGCGCCGCCGTGATTGTCAACGATATCGGCGAGATCAATGTCGACGCCAGCCTTATCGCCGACGGCGGCCTTTCCGAGACCGACGACCTCATCCCGCTCACCAACGGCTGCATCTGCTGTACGCTTTCGGATGACCTGGCCAACCAGCTGCAGGGCATCGCCGATTCGGGCAACTTCGATTACATCATCATCGAGGCCTCAGGCATTTGCGAGCCCATCCCCATCGCCTACACCATCTCGAGCTTCTGCGACGAGGCCAAGGTGGGCGGCGAGCCCAAGCTCGCGCTCGACAACATCGTGGCCGTGGTCGACTGCGCCCGCATGTACGACGAGTTCAACGGCGGTCGCGACCTGCTGGCCGAGGATATCGACGAGGACGACATCGAAAGCCTGCTCATCCAGCAAATCGAGTTCTGCTCCACGCTGATCCTCAACAAGACCGATACCGTGAGCCCTGAGCAGATCGCCGAGCTCAAGGCCATCGTGCGCAGCCTGCAGAAGGACGCTGTGATTGTCGAGGCTCAAAACGGCGAGGTTCCCATGGAGGAGCTGCTCGACACCGACCGCTTCGACTTTATGCGCGCCTACAACTCCGCCGCTTGGATCGAGGCTATGGAGCATCCCGAGGAACACGACGACCCCGAGGTGCTCGAGTACGACATCGAGACCTTTGTGTACTCGCGCCGCAAGCCGTTTGACCTGCAGAAGTTCACCGATTTTGTTGAGCAGGAGTGGCCCGACGAGGTCATCCGCGTCAAGGGTCCGCTGTGGCAGACCGGCGATCCGGACATGTGCTACATGTTTGAGCAGGCCGGCCACCAGATGCGCCTGATGGAGAACGGCCTGTTCGTTGACTCGGCGCCCGAGGGCGAGAAGCAGAAGATCATCGACGAGAACCCCGAGATCATGCAGATTTGGGACGACGAGACGGGCGACCGCATGACGAGCCTGTGCATCATCGGCCGTCACATGGACAAGGATGCGCTCATCGCCTCCCTCGATGCCTGCCTGACCGACTGGCACCGCGCCTAGGTTTATCGAAGCGAGCGTTTGCCCGCCCACGTAACCGCTAACCACCACGAAGGCGCCCCTTCGTGGTGGTTTTTCGTTCTATGCCACGGAGATTCATGTTCAACATTGTGCTGTATGCGCCCGAGATTCCGGCCAATACGGGCAATATCGGCCGCACCTGCGTGGTTACCGGCGCCCGCCTGCATCTGGTGGAGCCGCTGGGGTTTTCACTCGACGACAAGACGGTGCGTCGCGCCGGACTGGGCTACTGGCAAAACTTGGACGTGACGACCTATGCCGGCTGGGAGGATTTCCTTGCGCGCAACGGCCTCTCCCCTGCCGACGAGCGCCTGCATCTGCTGACCAAAAAGGCACGCCGTACCTATGCGCAGAGTACCTACCGTGATGGCGACTACTTGGTCTTTGGCAGCGAGAGCTCGGGCATTCCCGAGCCACTGCTTGCCGCGGCGCCCGAGCGCTGCGAGCGCATCCCGATGCTGCGCGATTGCGACTCACTCGATAACGCCGAGGCCTGGGAAGCCCACGAGGAATCGCTGGGACATACCGAGGACGGCCACGAGGCCATCCTTCGGCAGGATATCTGCGGCAACTTCGTCAATCCCGACGACTACCGCATCAGCGCCCTCAACCTTTCCAACAGCGCCGCCATCGTCCTCTACGAAGCCCTGCGCCAGACAGACTTTCCGAGAATGTGACAAAGGGACTGTCCCTTTGTCACATTCGAGCGCCACGCCGACGGCGCACACGCCTAATTGATGCTCTAGATAGAGAGTCCTCACTTTTAATCAGAATTAACTAAAGTAAAATGAAGTTAAACGGCGGTGTGAAAGGAGAGCCTTGTGGAATATCTCGAGAACCCGTTTACCCCCAGTTTTGGTGAGGTTCCTGCCCATCTTGCTGGCAGACAACAGATTATTCGGGATTTGGACCGCGCCTTCTTGAGCCAGCGCAGGCGCCCAGAATTGACCTCGATCTTCTCAGGCGCGCGTGGAACCGGTAAAACCGCTCTCATGTCATCGCTCGCGACAAGGGCGGAATCCCACGGCTGGATAGCCGTAAAGACGACCGCGCTCCCGGGAATGCTTGAGGAAATCGAGTTCGGGACGAAACGCGCCGCAGCCCATCTCATCGACTCGTCCTACCACTTCGAAGTCACCGGCCTCGGAATTGCACCGCTCGGCAGCATCGAGGTCAATCGCGTTCACGATGCCTCAACCTGGCGTTATCGCATGAGCGATATCATCGACCAACTCAACGGGGCCGGTACCGGTCTGCTCGTCACGGTTGACGAGGTGGACCCGACACTCGACGAGATGATTCAGCTCGCAGCGACGTATCAGCACTTTGTGACCGATGGGAAACGCGTCGCCCTGCTCATGGCGGGACTTCCCAACAATGTCTCGACGTTGCTGAACCACAAGACGGTCTCGTTCCTTCGCCGCGCTCAACAATATCATCTGGGTCGCATTGCCGACTATGACGTGCGCGAGGCCTTGATTCGCACAATCCAGGAAAACGATCGCCTGGCAGATGCCGAGGGAATCGATAGAGCCGTTCGCTCGATCTCTGGTTTTCCCTTCCTATTGCAACTCGTAGGCTACCGTGCCTGGGATCTCACAAGCGATTCGAAGGAAATCTCGTCACGCGACTTTGACCTGGGAATCAAAATCGCGCGCGACGAGATGGACGACCGAATCCTCGCGGCAACCTATCGGGAACTCACTGCAGAGGACAAGCGATTCCTCATCGCCATGCTCGATGACGAAGAAGAGTCCACCACCGCCGACCTTATCGAGCGCCTTAAGCGTTCGCCGCAGCAGGTCTCCCGCTACCGACGCCGCATGATAGATGCCGGCATCATCGGAGAACGAGGACGAGGGCTCGTCGCATTTGAATTGCCATTCTTCCGCGACTATCTCGCGGCTCAATGCGTGAAATAGAAATCAATGTGACAAAGAGGCAGTCCCTTTGTCACATTGCCTATAGGTAGCGACCGGTAATGCTCTTGGAGCAGGCCGCGATGTCGCCCGGCGTGCCGGCGCAGACGATTTGCCCGCCGGCGTCGCCACCGCCTGGGCCCATGTCGATTACGTAATCGGCGTTACGGATAAGGTCGAGATCGTGTTCGATCACGATAACCGTGGCGCCCTTGGCAACGAGGCCGTCGAACACACTCAGCAACACCTGAACATCGAGCGGATGCAGGCCGATCGTGGGTTCGTCGAACACGAATACAGCATCATCCTGCACGCGGCCCATCTCGCTCGCAAGCTTTAGACGCTGTGCCTCACCGCCCGAAAGCGCCGGTGTGGGCTCGCCAAGCGTGAGATAACCCAGGCCCAGATCGTGCAAGGTCTGCAAACGCGTCTGAACTTTCTTGAGCCCCACCGTGGCGTCGATAGCCTCGTCCACACTCATATCCATGAGCTGCGGCAACGTAAGCAGGCTCCCGTCCTTGCCCTCACGATGGATATGCGAAGCCGCGTCTGCATAACGTGAGCCGCGGCATGCCGGGCAGACGATCTCGACATCGGGCAAAAACTGCACGTCGAGCGATATCGATCCCGTGCCGTCGCACGTAGGGCACCGCAAGGCGCCAGTGTTGTAGCTAAAGGCACCCGCCTTGTAGCCGGCTGCCTTGGCCTCGGGCGTACGGGCGAAGGCGCGGCGCAGCTCATCATGGATGTCGGCATAGGTTGCCACCGTCGAGCGAACATTGGCGCCGATGGGCGTGGCGTCAATCAGGTTGGCACGCGCAATGCCCTCGGCATCGACCCAACGCACGTGCCCCGGCAGGCGCTCGCCAGCTGCCTGCGCCTTAAGTGCAGGAATGAGCGTCTCGAGCACGAGCGTCGTCTTACCCGAACCCGAAACGCCCGTTACCGTGACAAGGCGGCCGCGCGGGATATCGACTTCGAGCGGTTTGACGGTATGGATGGCATCGGTCGCCATGCGGATATGTCCCTGGTCGAACATTTCGTCGTCAGTCACCTGCGGACGCAAGCGCTTGGGCTCGGCGCGCAAAAACGGCGCGATACGGCTGCCCTGCGATTGCTCGACCTCGTCTACCGTACCAACGGCGATTACACTGCCGCCGCCTGCTCCGGCAACGGGGCCCATCTCGACCAGATAATCAGCCTCCGCCAGTACGTGCGTATCGTGGTCGACAACAACCACGGTGTTGCCGTCATCCACCAGATCGCGCATCACGCCCACCAGACCGTCAACATTGGCAGGATGCAAGCCGATCGAAGGCTCGTCCAGCACATAAAGCACACCCGTCGATCTGTTGCGCACCACGCGGGCGAGCTGCACGCGCTGGCGCTCACCCGTGGAGAGCGTGGCACCGGCGCGATCGAGCGAAAGGTAATCGAGACCCAGATCGATCAGACGACGGGCAGCACCCAAAAACGAATCGCAGATATCCGCTGCCATGGGCTGCATCTCAGTCGGCAAGGATGCAGGCACCCCGCGCACCCACTCAATCGCCTCGCCTAGCGTCATGGCCGCGGCCTGCGCCAAATTGATACCGCGCACTTGAGGCAGGCGCGCAGCCTCGGAGAGACGCGTGCCGCCGCAATCGTGGCATGGCCCCTCGCGCAAAAAGCGCGCAACGCGTTTTAAACCCTTATCGTCCTTAACCTTGGCGAGCGCATTCTCGACGGTATAGACGGCGTTGTAATAGGTAAAGTCGAGCGGCGTGGCACCCTCGCCGTTTTTGGGAACGTAGAGAATGTGCTTTTTAACCGCCGGACCATGGAACACGATGTCGCGCTCTTGAGGCGTGAGCTGGCTAAACGGCACGTCAGTGCGCACGCCCATCTCGCCGGCGACCTGCTTCATCAAATCCCACATGAGCGTACCCCAGGGAAGCACCGCGCCCTCGTTGATGGTCTTTGACTCGTCAGGCACCAGGCTCGCCTCGTCCACCTCGCGCATGACACCGGTGCCGCCGCAGGTGGGACATGCACCGCCGCTGTTAAACGCAAGGTCCTCAGCGCTCGGCGCGTAGAACTCGCGGCCGCACGCAGGGCACGTGAGCGACAGGCCCGCAGCTACGTTAAGGCTCGGCTCCACACGCGCCCCGCAGTGCGGGCACACGTGATGGGCACAGCGGCTAAAGAGCAGACGCAGGCTATTGTTAAGCTCGGTCATGGTGCCAAAGGTGGAACGCACGCCCGGCACGCTGGGGCGCTGATGCAATGCGAGCGCCGCCGGCACGTGCAGCACCTCGTCCACCTGGGCGTGTTCGGCCTGCGTCAGGCGACGTCGAGTATAGGTGCTGAGCGCCTCCAAGTAGCGACGCGAGCCCTCGGCATAAAGAACCCCCAACGCCAGCGAACTCTTGCCCGAACCCGACACGCCGGCAATGCCCACGAGCTTTCCCAGCGGAATATCGATATCGATGTCCTTGAGGTTATGGACACGCGCGCCACGCACCTCGATAGCCTGCGGGCCCATCTTCTGTTCCGTCACCTTTATCACCCTACTCATGCCATAAAACGCGATCGCGAATGTACACGCCCAGCATGGGCACGGTAAACCGGACGAGACCGTATCCGGCGGCCTCGATGACGCGCTCGCGAATCAGACTTGCGCGATATTTACTCGCCCAGCTCTGGGTGCGGTCGCAACGCTCAATGATATCAGCCATGCGCGTCGGCTTACCCCCGTCAGCAGCCATGGCCTCGATAAAGAGGCGCTGTGGACTGCGCAGCCCGTAATACAGAGGCGCGTCAACCGCTTCGTAGAACTCGGAGACGGCATCCGCATGGCCATCCTCGACATCGCGCCTTTCGATGACCCGCGAGTCACGCCGGACGGCAGACCTCCACATGTAATATCCCACCAGCTGAACCATGTAGGGATGCCCCATGCTCTTGCGCGCCGCAAGGTCCGCCGTCTCCGCGTCAACGTAAAGACCAGCGTCTTTGACCGTCTGGATATACGAATCGCGCACCTTGGGCAAAGATATCGCCCCCAGCGTACGCTGCTGGGCACGGCGCAAAAACGTCACGCTCGGCTCTTCGAGCAAGTCATCAACCATACTGGGCAATCCAGCGAACACCAGCGCAAGGCCGCGCTGGTCGCTATCGGGCAATCCCGTAGCATCCTGATCTCCGAGCACCTGCTGATAGAGAACGGCAAGAGCCGCCAGCTCCTCGATAGACGCAGACTGCGCCTCGTCAATCGCAAACAGTATGCCCTTGCCTGGACCGAGCTTCTTGAGGCGCTCGTTGACCAGCCCTCGTAACGTCTCGCCCTTTGCTCGCGCCGCCTCGACCGACATCCGGCCAAACGACGGCCCGAACCCCAACGACGTCACAACGGGTTTATTCGAGCGAAGCGCGTCGACTAAGCGGTCGCATAAGCCAAGCGAAGCGGAATCGGAGATAACCGCCCATCCGCACTCATTGGCTAGACGTTGCAGCTCCCGCAGGAGAACCGTTTTGCCGCAGCCACGGTTTCCCGTAATGAGCATGAGCCTACCCGGCGCTCCGGCGCCGTTGTCGAGTCCTTCCTCAAAATCTTCGATGACCGACTCGCGGCCGATGAGTATCGGAGGCCGCTTGCCGGCAGTGGGCTTAAAGGGATTTGGATTCATGTCGGACTCCTCGGATTGGCAAACCCTGCCTATAGTTATACCAACTTATACCGAGTTATACCAACAGCAGGTGACAAAGGTGCCGCCCTTCTATCACCTATGGCCGAAAAACTCGGCGTCCGCCGCTCGCCAGGGGCGGAAGGTGGCGGGATCGACCTTTACGTGAGCTGCGGCGGGCACGTCGTACCATTTGACCGTGTAGCCGGCGCCGTGAGAGCAAAAGACCGAGTCGGGCGTGTTGGGCAGATCGGCCTCGGGCTCATAGGCGGCCGCCTCGATGACGCGCTCGGCATCATGGCAAGCCGCATAGCCGGCGAACTCCAGGTACAGATGCCCGCGACCACTCGTGTAGGCAGCCACCTCCAGCGCGTAATCCTGCACCTCAGATGCCGGCACGCAACCCACAAGCTTCGCCCGGTCTCCCGCCATCGTCGGCGGCTCGTACTCGGCACCCATGCGCGTGGCATCCGAGAGCGCCCGACCCACGCACTCCCCCGGCACCTCGAGCTCAAAGCGATACCACGGCTCCAACAGCACCGCCGCGCCGGCGTCGCGCGCCTGCATGAGCCCCTGGCGAATCGCGCGGTACGTGGCCTGGCGAAAATCGCCGCCCTCGGTGTGTTTGGCATGCGCGCGGCCACCTGTGAGCGTAATGCGCACATCGGTGATGGGCGAGCCGGTCAGCACGCCCAGGTGATCGCGCTCCATGGCGTTGGTGAGTGCCAAACGCTGCCAGTTAAGATCGAGCTCGTCGGTCGAGGTCACGGTGCCAAACTGTACGCCCAAACCCGCTGCCAACGGCTCCAGGCACAGATGCACCTCGGCATAGTGGCGCAGTGGCTCAAAGTGGCCCACGCCCTCGACCGGCTGCGAAATAGTCTCCTTATAGAGAATGCCGCCGGGCTCAAACTCGACCGCAAGGCCAAAACGATCGGCAAGCACGCGCTGCACGACTTCGAGCTGCACCGCTCCCATGAGCTGCAGATGTATTTGCTCGAGATGCGTATTCCAGCTTACGCCGAGCATAGGATCCTCGTCGGCCAGCTCAGTTAACGCTTTGAACACCGCATGGACATCGTGTTCGCCCGGAAGCACCGTATAGGTGAGGACCGGCGCAATGACGGGTGCATCGCACGCGGATTCCGCGCCCAAGGCGTCCCCTGGGCGAACGTGCGCAAGGCCCGTCACGGCACAAATGCCGCCAGCAGCAACTTCTTGGACAAGCTCATACTTTTCGCCGTTATAGATGCGCACCTGATCGACCTTCTGCTCCCATGCCTCGGCGCCGGAACGTCCGTTAATCAGCTGTTTGGCATGCAGCGTGCCGCCGGTCACTTTAACCCACGCCAAGCGCTCGCCGCGCTCCCCGCGGCTCACACGGTAGACGCGCGCGGCAAACTCCGGGTGCCATGCCCTTTCACGCATCAGCGCGCACATGCCATCCAGCAGCTCGTCCACGCCTTGGTCCTTGAGCGCCGAGCCGGCAAAGCAGGGAAAAAGCTTGCGCTCGGCAACCATGCGCGACAGCGTCGCGGAGGAAAGCTCACCCGCCTCAAGAAACTCCTCGAGCGCTGTCTCGTCCAACGCGGCAGCGTCCTCCTGAACGGCGCCGCCCGCCAGCAGTTCGTTGGCGTCCAGGCAGCCTTCGGAAAGACGTTGCCCGAGCTGCGCCAGCAGTGCATCGCGGCCGGGATTCTCCAAATCGATTTTGTTGATAAAGATGAACGTCGGGATGTCATAGCGCGCAAGCAGGCGCCACAGGGTTTCGGTGTGCCCCTGCACGCCATCGTTGGCGCCCACGACTAAAATCGCGTAGTCCAGCGCGCACAACGTGCGCTCCGCCTCGGCAGAAAAATCGACGTGACCGGGCGCATCCACGAGCATGACGTGGGTATCGCCGTGGTCGAGTACGGCCTGCGACGAGAAGATCGTAATACCACGCTCGCGCTCAATCTCGTTCGTATCCAGATGCGAATCGCCATCGTCCACGCGGCCGCACTTGCGAATGCGACCCGCGTCGAACAACATGGCCTCGGCCAACGTGGTCTTGCCGGCATCGACATGCGCCAAGATTCCAACGACCGCTTGCTTCGACATGGCTCTCCTCTTATTGCAAGCCCGTCGCACGCGGCAACGGGCGTTCACGCTCCACACTGGATGATACAATTTACGGGCCGGCGGGCGAAGCGGGCCCTATCCCCCGACCGAGCTCATCGCTCCGCGTTGCCGCGCGGCGATTTTCGTAGGTTCGCGCCTTGCGAAAGCCGGCACCTCCCTTTTTTGTCTGCCCGGGGTCATCTGGGACGGTAGCAACGCGAGCCCCACAACAACGCGTTTTACCAAAAATGGCCCCACTCGGGGCCATTTTCATTTCGGTGAAACGCTGGTATGTGACTCGGCCTTTATGCCTCGCGCAGCCAATCAAACGCGACGCGCGCCGTGCCGTCGGACACATAGACGATACCAGCGCGCTCAAAGCCGGCCTTTATGATGGCACCCTGCATGGGCAGGTTGTCCTGATGCGTGTCGATACGCAGGTGATCGGCACGCTCCTTGGCAAAGGCAAACATCGCGGCCGCTATACCGTGCGCGGTACCGTCGGATGCCACACGGTGCAGCACGGCGTACGGAGTGTCGCTATGCCATTGACCGTCCTCAATTACGTCATAGCACTCGTCCGGGCCGGGCAAAAAGGCAAACGTCGCCACCACTCGGCCGTCGACTTCGCACACATAGCTGCCACCGGCGGCGATATCGGCAGCCAGCTGCTCGGCAGAAGGCGTGCCCTCGGGCCACTGTGTGGCGTTGCCATGCGCGCGCATAAAGGCGCGGGCCGCGTCATAGATAGCCATAACAGTGGGAATGTCGGTATCGAGGGTTTTTCTGATCATCACGCGGCGACCTCACGTTTATTGGTATCACTTTGATTGGGCAATGATACCAGCGTTTGGAGAGGGGCGCGAAACAGATGGGAAGCAAAAAGCGAGCCGCCTGGTCAAAGGCCAAAAGCGAGTTTTTGGGCGCTGCCACCGGCGGCGATATGAGCGACCTGTTTGCGCGCGAAGACGAGCGCCGCGACGCCCTGAACGCCGAGCGCAATGAAGCCTGGCGCTACAAGTCGTGCGAACGCAAAAACCGTTACGACACGCGCGCCGAGGCCGAGGCCGTTATGGCCGACTGCGAAAACCGCGGGCGGCGTGGTTTGGCCTGCTACAAATGCGAATACTGCGGCGGCTGGCACCTGACGTCGCACCCTTGGAAATAGACCCCACATCGGCACGGCACTGACGGAGCGCCAACCATCGCACGCAAGCTACGGGCGCGGCGGCACCAAAACATCGTAGCGAACGGCCTTGCCCGCAAGTTGATAGCTCGGCTTAACGCCGGCAAGCAGTGGCCCCTTCACCGGTCGCTTGATAACCACCTTGCGCGGATGCACCGCAAGCGCAGCTTCGACCAGCGTCTCCTCATCGGCGCACGGCTGTTCCAGATGATGCAAGAGTTGGAACTTCTTTTTAACCGCCGCGCTCTTGGTGCGCCCGGGAAACATGGGGTCCAGATACACCACGTCGGGAGCGGTGAGCTCGCTCTGCCCGATCAGCTCAGCTGTATGGCGAAGGCCGGCAATGCTGTCCTCGCCCGCATGTAAGCGCATGCGCGCCACGGCTGTCGCAAGCGCCGGATCATCTGCCGCGCGATCCAAGGCATCCTTGAGGAGCGCCGCGATCACGCAATCCTGTTCATACAGATCGACGGTAAAGCCCGCGGCCGCCAACAGCAGCGAATCCTCGCCAAAGCCTGCCGTAGCGTCAATCGCCCATGGTCGCTCGATGCCCTTTGTGCGCGCAGCCTTCACCAACAGCTCTTGTTGCAGACGGCCCTGCTTGAGTCGCGGCAGCATGCGGCCAAAATCGGCACGCAGCTCCATCGTGCCGTCGGTGAGCGTGAGGCCCTCGGGCTTCCCGGTCAGCTCAAGCCCCGCGGCCCGAGCAACAGAAAAGGGATCGACGACGTCCATGGGTACTCCTTAGCAAGCAAAACGAATACGCGGGGCGCCGTTTATGCCAGCACCCAACCGTCCGCTATTGTCCCACATGCGACATGGCCCACAGCATCGCAATGCAAAGCACCGCCATCAATCCCGTGCACACGGCAGCGATCACAGAATCACCCATGCGCCTTCCCAACGACCGCGGCTCACGCACTTGCCCTGTTCCGTACATCATGGCTCCTCCTTCGGTCCAACTCTTACCATGGCCCCATCATCGCAGCGCCGCGCATACGCTGCCATCGATTTGACTTACGCCCAGCTTTCCTTTTTGAAAGGTTGGGTTGGGCCGCGCGGGCTCAAAGCGCTTTCAGGCGCATGCATCGCCCCGTTGAACTACAATGTGTTTCACGATATGTGCCGCAACCTGGGTGCGACAGATTCTCCGCGCCCGCATCGAAAGGACCAGCTATGAGCGCCGCTCGCAAGACACTCAAAATCCTTGCCCTGATTTATTTTGTTCTGGGCATCGCCA